>NZ_CP054925.1:9427324-9736432 GCF_013364075.1 Amycolatopsis sp. Hca4 | reverse complement strand
GGGTGAACAGCTCGTCCGGCGGGCCCTCTTCGACGATCCGGCCCGCCTCCATGAACACGCACCGGTCGGCCGCTTCGCGGGCGAACGCCATTTCGTGGGTGACGACGACCATCGTGGTCCCCGCCGCGGCGAGGTCCCGCAGCACGGCCAGCACCTCGTCGACCAGCTCGGGGTCGAGCGCGCTGGTGGGTTCGTCGAACAGCATGATCCGCGGCCGGACCAGCACCGCGCGGGCGATCGCCACCCGCTGCTGCTGGCCGCCCGAGAGCTGCCGCGGGTAGTGGTCCTCGCGCCCGGCCAGGCCGATGCGCGCCAGCAGCTCCCGCGCCTCGGCCTCCACTGTGGACCGATCGCGGCCGTGCACCCGGATGGCCGCGTCGGTCACGTTGCGCAGCACGGTGAACTGCGGGAACAGGTTGAACTGCTGGAACACCATGCTCATCCGCCGCCGCTGGGCGGCGACCCGCCGCTCGGGGAGCGCCCGCAGCCCGCCCGGCGTGCGCCGGTGGCCCAGCAGCTCGCCGTCGAGGTACAGTGCGCCGCCGTCGATGGGCTCGAGCTGGTGGGCGCAGCGGACGAGGGTCGACTTGCCGGACCCCGACGGCCCGATCACCACGACCGTTTCCCCTTCGCGGACGTCGAGGCTGACGCCCGCCAGCGCCGTCACCGCGCCGAACTCCTTGCGGACGTCGCTGATCCGCAGCACCGGCGCGCTCACCGGGCACCCCGGTGGCCGCGGGAGAACCGGCGCTCCAGCCGGCGCTGCCCGGCCGTCAGCGCGGTGACCACCACGAGGTACCAGAAGCAGGCGACCAGCAGCATCGGCACGATCTCGTAGGTGCGGTTGTAGATCACCTGCACCGAGTGCAGCAGGTCCGACATCGCGATGACCGACACGAGCGCGGTGCCCTTGAGCACGTTGATGAACTGGCTGCCGGCGGGCGGGATGATCACCCGCATCGCCTGCGGCAGCACGATCCGCAGCAGCGTCTGGCCCGGCGGGTAGCCCATCGCGCGGGCCGCGTCGCGCTGGCCGGGGTCCACCGACAGGACTCCGGCGCGGAAGATCTCCGCCAGGTACGCGGACTCCACGAGCGACAGTCCGATCACCGCGGCGGTCAGCGGCGTGATGACGGTGTTGGCGTCCCAGGTGCCGAAGACCGGGCCGAACGGGACGCCGATCGACAGCCTGGGCAGCAGGTAGGCGAGGTTGAACCAGAAGATCAGCTGCACCAGCGGCGGGATCCCGCGGAACAGGCCGACCCACAGCGTCGCCACCCACCGGGCGGGCGCGAACCCGCTCAACTGCATCGCCGCGACCACGCCGCCGGCCAGCGAGCCGAGCACCATCGCGGCGAGGGCGAGCAGCACCGTGGTGCCCAGACCGGCCAGGACGCTCTTCTCGAAGAGGTACTTCGCCACGACGTCCCACTGGAACCGGGAGTTGCCCACCAGGAAGACGGCCAGCTGCGCGGCCACCACCGCCAGCACGAGCACGAACAGCCAGCGCAGCGGGCGGAAGCGTCCGCGCGCGCCGGCGACGTCGTCGCGGGCCGGTGCCGTCTCCTCCACTGTGGACACCGCGGTCATTTCGCCGACGCCACGTCGAACAGCGGCTGCGGGACCGTGACGTCGTCGAGGCCCCACTGCTTCATGATCCGGGCGTAGGTGCCGTTGCGGAACAGCTCCTCGAACGCCTTCTGCAGCACCGGGCCAAGCTTCGCCGGCTTCGGCGTGTAGAGCGCCAGGTTGTCCTTCGTGGCGCCCTGCTCCTCGGTCTGCGTCACGTATTCGTACTGGCCCTTCTGCTGGGTGGTCACGTCGATCGCGGCGGCCTGGGTCATCCCGGCGGCCTCGGCGCGGCCGGACTTGGCGGCCAGCAGGGTGGCGTTCGTGTCGTCGAGCCCGACCACCTGCACGGCCGGCTTCTGTGAGCGCTCACAGAACGCGGACAGCTTGCCGAGCTGGTCTTCGACGACGCTGGCGGTGACCACCGCGACGCGCTTGCCGCACAGGTCGGCGGCCTGCTTGATGCCCGCGGCGGAACCGGACGGGACGACGTAGGCGGTGCGGGTGGTCATCCACGTGACGGTGTCGAACTGCTTCTCGCGTTCGGCGGTGGCCTTGACCGGGCCGTTGAAGGCGTCGTACCGGCCGCTGAGCATGCCCTGCAGCGCGGCCGGGAGCCCGCTGACGATGGTGGTTTCCGTGCGCACGCCCAGGATCTGGCCGAGCGCCTGCTGGAAGTCGTGGTCGATGCCGGTGACCGTCTTCCCGTCCGGGCCGACGGTGCGGTACGGCGGGTGCGAGTCCCCGGCGAACCGGAGGACGCCGGCGTCCTTGACCGCCTGGGGCAGCTGGTCGTGCAGCGCCGGGACCGCGGTGAGGGCCGCGGCGGAGGGGGCGGCCGCCGCGCCGTCGTCGACCGTGCACCCGGCCACCGCGAGGCCCGCGGCGGCCACCGCGAGCGCGCTTCGACGCCATTGACGAAGTGAGGAACCCATGTCGTTTTCTTCCTGCGGGGGCCGCCTGAGGAGGGCGGCGCGGAAACCTGGGAGAACGATTGGTTGCTATCTGGGCGCCGATCGTCGCATGATGTGTCGCGTGATTCAACCCCTCGCTCCGGCCGCGCTCCCGGAACTGCCACCATGGACCCCCGCGGCGGACCGGCCGCCACCGGGAGAGGCAGGAGCGCGATGACAGTGCCGCCCTCGGGCCCGCTGCCCCGCTCCCAGCAGGGAGCCGAGCCGCAGCTGCTGCTCACCTCGCTGCTGGGCGACTTCTGGTACTGGCGCGACGAGCACATCCCGTCGGCCGCGCTGGTCCAGCTGCTCGGCGAGTTCGACATCAGCCCGGCGAGCGCGCGGGCGGCGATCCGCCGGCTCGCCGCGCGCGGCCTGCTGACGGTGTCCCGCAGCGGCCGCACGACCGCCTACGGCATCCCCGCCAGGACGTCCGAGGTGATCATCGAGCGCACACACCGGATGCTGACCTTCGGCACGACCGCCCCGGAGTGGGACGGGCAGTGGACGGTGGTCACGTTCTCGGTGCCGGAGCAGGACCGCGGCCTGCGCACGGCGCTGCGGTCACGGCTGCGCGTCCTGCGGTTCGCCGCGCTGTACGACGGGGTCTGGATCAGCCCGCACGACCTCGCCGAGCCGGCACTGGCGGCGTTGCGCGAGCTGGACCTGCGTAGTGCGACGGTGTTCCGCGCCACCGAGGTCCCCGGCCCGGCCGCGGCGGCCACCGCCTTCGACCTCGGGCCGCTGGCCCGGGAGTACGAGCAGTTCGTCGAGCGCTACGAAGAGGTGCTGACCGGCCTGGACGCGGGCCTGATCAGCCCGGCGCAGGCGTTGCGCACCCGCACCGAGCTGCGCGTGGACTGGCGCCGGTTCCCGGAGACGGACCCGGACCTGCCGGCCGAGCTGCTGCCCGCGGACTGGGCGCGCGACCGGGCCCAGAAGGTGTTCCTGGAGATCTACGACCGCCTCGGCCCGCTCGCGGAGTTCCGCTTCCGCCAGGTACTGGCCGACACGGACCCGGCGCTGGCCGGCCTGGCCGCCCACCACGACTCGGCCAAGGTGGCCGCGCTGTTCGCGGCCCTCGGCGACCGCCACCCGGCCGGGGACACGCCGTTCGAGCAGGCCGCGGAGGCCCGCCGCCTGGACGACGCCCGCCGCGGGTGAGCGGCAGTTTGCCGGCCGGGCGTGCCGGAAGGTGCCGCGGTAGCCGTCAGCTTGCCGGTGGCGAGCTCACCCGGAGCACGGTGCCGTCCGGGTCGTGGACCCGCATCTCGTACATCCCCCACGGGCGGACGGCCGGCGGCTCCGCGATCTCCGCCCCGCGCTCGCGCCACTCCCGGAACAGCCGGTCCACGCCCGCGGCCGTCGGGATGTCCAGGTGCAGCCGGGTCGGGTGCGGTCCCGCGAGCTGGGTGAGCATCAGCTGCACGTGGTCGCGCCCGACGAGCGCGGTTCCCGGCTCGGTCGGCTCGGCATCGGCGAGGAACCGGCCCTGCCCCTCCGACCACCGCCAGCCGACCCGGAACCCCAGCACGTCGGCGTAGAACGCGACACTCGCCGCCAGGTCGCTCACCACCAGGTCGGGCCGGCACCCGAAGAGGTCGGGCCCGCCGTCCTCGGCGAGCAACCCGAACAGCAGGTCGTCGGTCCACTCGCCCTTGAGCCAGGTGTGCCGGCGGCGGAACCCCTCCCGGACGAACCCGAGCCGTTCCAGCAGCCGCGCCGACGCGGTGTTCCGGGCGTCGCACTCCGCCGAGACGCGGCGGATCCCGCTCCGGAGCACGCGGGCCAGCACCGCGCGCACGGCCTCGGTCGCATACCCCCGTCCCTGGTGGACCCTGGCGAGGGTGAACCCCAGCTCGGCCTGCATCCGGTTGTCGTGGACGCAGACACCGACGTCCCCGATCAGGCCGCCGCCGTCCCGGAGCGCCACGGCGTACTGGAACCAGCCGGGCGCCCCCTCCTGCGCCGCCGCGAACTCCGCCACGAGGTCCGCGGCGTCCGGCACCGGCACGTCCCACGACTGGTAGCGAGCCACCTCGGGGTCCGAGCGGTAGGCCTCGAACGCCCGCACGTCCCCGGCCTCGAACCGGCGCACGACCAGGCGTCCGGTCACCACGGGCACCTCGTCCACCGGCCCAGCGTACGGGGTCAGCCCACCGCCCACCGCTGGTTGCCGCCGCCGTTGCAGGTCCAGACGATCACCTTGGTGCCGTTGGCGGTGGCCGCGCCGGTGACGTCCAGGCACAGCCCCGACTGGCCGTGGCTGACCGTCCCGTTCCCGGTGAACGTCCACTTCTGACCGGTTCCGCCGGTGCAGTTCGCGATGACCGCCGCCGTGCCCGCCGCGGTCCCGCCGCCCGCGGTGTCCAGGCAGCGTTTCGTCCCGCCGGAGTAGACGCTCAGCTCGCCCGCGCTGCCGCGGGTCCACTGCTGGTTCGCCCCGTTGTTGCAGTCCCAGATCTGCACCTGGGTCCCCGCGGTGGTCGACGAGCCGGGCACGTCCAGGCAGCGGTTCGAGGCCACCGCGCGCACCGGACCGGTACTCCCGCCGGGACCGGGGTTGCCGCCGTTGAGCGTGTCGAGGACCGCCGTGTACGCCTGCTTCTTGCCGTAGTTGCCGTCGAACAGCAGCGGGGTGTCGCCCGAGCGCCACGAGTACTTGTCCGTGACGCCCCAGACGGTGATGCCCGTGCACCGGGACACCGCCAGGCACGCCTGGGTGACCTGCCGGTAGACGTTCGCCTGCCCGGATCCCGAGCCGCCGACGTCCAGCTCGGTGATCTGCACGTCGACACCCAGGTCGGCGAAGCGCTGCAGGTTCGCCTGGTAGCTGCCGAGGTTGGAGTTCGAGCCCAGGTGGCTCTGGAAGCCCACGCAGTCGATCGGCACGCCGCGGCTCTTGAAGTCCCGCACCATGTTGTAGATGCCGGTGCTCTTCGCGTTGATGCCGTCGGTGTTGTAGTCGTTGTAGCAGAGCTTGGCGCCCGGGTCGGCGGTGCGGGCCGCGCGGAAGGCGTCCTCGATGTAGCCGTCGCCGAGCTTCTGCTGGAAGGTCGCCTGCCGGCGGGTGCCGTTCTCCTCGAACGCCTCGTTGACCACGTCCCAGGCGATGACCTGGCCCTTCCAGTGCCCGGCCACCTGGGCGATGTGGTTCAGCATGGCCGAACGCAGGTTGCCCGCGTCCAGCCCGCCGACCCAGGGCGCCAGCTGCTGGTACCACACCAGGGTGTGCCCGCGGATCTTCATCCCCTGGCCGCGTGCCTGGCTCACGATCCGGTCCGCGGGCGCGAAATTGAACTGGTTGCGGTTGGGCTCGACCGTGTCCCACTTCATCTCGTTCTCCGGCGTGACGCCGTTGAACTCCGCGGTCCACGTGTTCACGTACGTCGCTTCGCCCAGGTGGCCAGTCGAGATGGCGGCGCCGAAGTACCGGCCGGTCTGCGCCGCCGCGGCCCCGAGCGTGCCCGCCGCCCCGGCGACGCCGGGCGACAGCACCAGTGCGGTCGCCGACAGCGCGGCCGCCGCGAGGAGGGTGCCGGCGGCCCGGAGCCGCCGGGGTGAACGGGTGGTCATCGAAAGCCTCGATTCGTCTCGGAACGGGGTCAGCCCAGCGTCCACTGCTGGTTGCTGCCGCCGTTGCAGGTCCACAGCTCGACCGGCGCGCCCTCGGCCGTGGAGGCACCGGTGACGTCCAGGCACAGTCCGGATTGGACACCGGTGACCGTGCCGTTGGCGTTGACGGTCCACTGCTGGTTGCCCTGCCCGTTGCAGGCCCAGGTCACCACCTTCGTGCCCGCGCTGGTGCCCTGGCCGGAGGCGTCCAGGCACAGGGTCGCCCCGCCGATCGTGGCCGTCAGCCTGCCGTCCGAGGTGCGCGTCCAGGTCTGGTTCGGCTGGCCGGTGCACCCGGCGATCTGCAGCTGAGTGCCCTGGGCGGCGCCGGACAGGCACTTGCCCGCGCCGACCGCGTGCACCGGGCCGGTGCCGGTGGTGCTGCCGCCGGTGCCGTAGCCCGCCGCGACGATGTTGGCCTGCACCGCGTTCTCCGTCGCGTCCGAGGGGTACCCGGACGTCATCACGCCTTCGTAGAACGTGCCGGCGGAGCCGATGCTGTTGTCACCGCCGGTGCCGAGGATGATCGCGCCTTCCTTGCGCATCGGGTTGTAGCCGGACACGTTGGGCCGCACGCCGTCGTAGAACGTCGACACCCCGCCGGACTGGGCGTTGCCGCCCCGGATCGCCCAGTGGTTGGGGCCGCCCTTGACGATCGCCGTGAGGTACCGGTGGCTGATGCTGGGGTCGTTGGCGTTGTAGCGCTGGTTGACGCCGGAGAACAGGCCGTTCTCCAGGTCGGCCATGATCCACGGCCCGTTCCCGGCGCCGTACCCCCACACCTTGATGTTGCCGAAGTAGATCGCTTCCATCGTGCCGTTGCCGTTGTCCCGGCTGTTGCGCTCGGCGTTGCCGTAGTCGAAGCAGCAACCACCGTTGTAGTGCGTGCCGTCGAAGATCGCGTACATACCCTCGGGCTGGTCGCCGGTCGCGGTCCCGGTGGCGTTGTTGTTGCGGTAGCCGGTACCCGGCGCCACGAACACGCCGTACGCCTTCTGCCCGCCGATGGTGATCGGCGCGGCGGTGGCACTGGCGAGGTTGTCGTAGCCGCCCGCGGCCGGGCCGGAGAACCCGCCCGGCGGGGCCTGGGTGAGCCGGTTGTTCCGGCCGGACTGGTCGTAGATGACCGTGATCAGGCAGGTGGTCCCCGCGCAGAACGCGTCCTGCGCGGCCGCGTCCGCCACCCCGCCGGCGCTCTGCACGCCGATGTCCCGCGTGGTGTTGTCCGAGGCCCGCCGGACCTGGTACAGCGCTCCGCTGTAGGCGCCGTACAACGCCCGGGTGGTGGAATGCGCGGCCACACACGGCGTTCCGCCCGCCGCGTAGATGTCACACGGTCCCTGGGTGGCAGCCTGTGACGCCGTCGCCGTGCCGGCCACCGCGCCCGCGGCGATCACCACGGCCGGCCACATCCTGCTCCAGCGGCTCTTCATCGGTGAACTCCTTCCTCCGGGGGCACCACGGCTAGCTCCGCGTCCACTTCTGGGTGTTCGCGCCGGTGCAGGCCTGCAGCGTGACCGGCGTGCTGTTCCCGGTGCCGTTCCCGCTCGGAGCGAGGCACAGTCCGGATTGGACACCGGTGATCGTGCCGTCGGCGGCGGCGTTCCACTGCTGGTTGGTGCCGCCCGTGCAGTCCCAGATGATCGCCCGGGTCCCGGCGCTCGTCGCCGCGCCCTCGGCGTCGAGGCACTTGCTGCCGTAGACCTGCAGCTGCTTGCCCGAGGTGAGCGTCCACTGCTGGTTGCTGCCACCGTTGCAGTCCCACAGGGTCACCTGCGTGCCGTTGGTCTGGGACACGTTCGGGACGTCGAGGCAGCGCCCGGCCCCGGTGTTGCGCAGCACCGACGTCGACCCGCCGCCCGAGCCGGCGACCTCGAGGTTGTCGAACTGCGCGGTCTCCCCGACCGCCGTGCCGATGCCGACCTGGCCGGCCGGGAAGGTGCTGTCGGTGACCGTGCCGAGCACCGTGCCGTCGACCGAAACGGTGATCGTGGTACCCGAGAAGCCCAGTGCCAGCTTGTGCCAGCTGCCGGTGCCGAGCGCGGTCGTGGTGCCGGTGCGCAGGGTGGTGTTCTGCTGGCTGGTGTTGTTGCGCCGGAGCGACCAGGCGCCGGTGTCGCTGATCCGGAAGTAGTACGCGTTCAGCGCGCCCTGGTTGCCGGTGTCCTGCGAGCCGGCCCGGCCGAGGAGCTCGACGTACCCGGACTTCTCCAGCAGCACGTCCGTGCTGAGGGTGTAGTTGCTCCAGGCGATGTTGCCCAGCAGCGCGTACGGGTCGACGAACTTCTTCCACGGGATCGTCTTCTGCGTCGCGGCCTGGCGCACGCACGTCCCGGCGCGGCCCGCCCCGCAGGCGGCGGTCTCGAAGGCGCCCTCCATGTCCATCAGGTACTTGGCTTCCTTGCCCTTGGCGTAGGAGTCGAAGTCGTCGCTGTAGGGCAGGTTCAGCGAGCCCTGCGGCGGGCTGGTCGCGGTGCCCTTGCCCTGCCCGGTGGTCGTCGTGATCGTGTAGAGGTAGCCGGGCTGGGCGGTCAGGGAGAAGGCGCCGCCGTTCGGCGTGATGTCGGCGCTGTGGACGAAGTGGTCGCTGCCGTTGTTCGAGTTGAGGTTGGTCGCCCACACGTGCACCTGGCCGGTGGACAGGCCGCCGGTGACGTTCAGGTTCAGCGTCTGGGCCGAGGTCGCGTCCATCGTCTCGATGATCGTGCTGTAGTCGGTGTTGTTCGGCGACTTCAGCGAGACGTAGCTGCCGTTGGAACGGTTGCCGCCGAGGTACCCGCTGGAGGCGTCGAGGTACTTCCAGCCGGGCGCGGTGAACTGCGTCGTGTGCGCCAGCGCCCACGCGTCCTTGCCGACGGAGTAGTACCCGGACCACGGCTGGTTGGCCAGGATCAGGCCCACCGTCGGCCACGGGATGTTCGGGGTGACGGCGGCGATCAGGTCCCAGTTGAGGTAGGCGGTCATCTTGCCGTCGAGGTAGACGCGGTTGATCCCGCGGGCCAGCGGCTTGGCGCCGTCGTTGTAGTCCTGGGAGCCGTTTTCGCTCGACCACAGCGTCTTGCCGGTGTTGGTGACGTTCGCCGGGACGCTGCAGGAGGTCTGCGCGCTGAGGTAGCCGCACGTGTAGTGGGCGCTGAGCACGTCGGTGGCGTTGCGGTAGGCGGTGTTCGTCGAGATCGCGCTCGCCGGCCCCCAGTCCCCCGGCCACGAGTCACCGGAGATGATCTTCACCGCGCTGTACCCGTTGGCGTTGAGCGCGTTCCGCAGGGTGACCGTCCAGTCGGCGCTCCACTGCTTCTCGTTCTGGACCGACGTGAGGTAGTCGATGGTCAGCCCGTGCTGCTTCGCGCACCCCAGCCACGACAGGTAGTAGTCGGTCAGGTCGTTGGAGAAGAAGGTGCCGTTGCCGATCCAGCCCGGCGCGCCCCAGGGCAGGCCCACCAGCTTGATCCCGGGGTTGCGGGCCTTCGCCTGCTCCATGAGCCACCACTCGTACCCGCGGTTGCAGTCCAGGTCGCCGCGGAAGTGGGCGTGGCTGGGCTCGGCGCCGCTGGTGGAGTTGGTGTCCCCGCCCATTTCCACCTTGAGGATCTGCAGGGCGGCGCCGTAGCCGGGCTTGAACAGGTAGTCGAGGATCTGGCCGCGCTGCGGCTCCGGGTAGTCGATCAGCAGGCGGCTGTTGCCCCCGCCGCCGCTCACCGCGCCGACGCCGTCGAACGTGCGGCCGCCCGATCCGCCGTTGACCGTGATCGAGGTGGCGGCCTGTGCGGCCGGTGCCGCGGCGACCACGCCGCCGGCCACGACCAAGAGCACCGCCGCGGCCGCGGCTCGCGCGCTCCGGAACATGGGTGTCCTCACTTCCGACGAAGGGACGGCGCCCGGCGAAACTTTCGGGCGCGCCGACGTAACAATCGGTCGCTCAGCGAAGGGGGAAATCGCTCGTGAGAACCCCATCTTCGTCGATGGCGAACAGCTGGGCGTTAACGCTAACAGTCACCATCGCCGCCCGACAACTTTCGGCGCGCAGGTTACGAAACACCGCGGCCGGCACACTTCGCGGCCGCCATCACCGCAGTTCAGCGCGTTCTTTCGGCTGTCCGGCAACAAGGCGCGCAAATGTAACTTTCCCGCGGACAAGCGCGCGGAACACCGGCAGCCCCTTTCCCGCGCCGCCTTCCCCGGCTACAGTCTCCGTTTACTGGGAGCGCTCCCAGCAGACATTTCCGGCGCCTCCCCACCGTTCGAAGGAGAACGTGCATGCGCAGCAGGACAGTGGCCGCCGGCGGGCTCGCCGCCGTCGCCGTCACCGGCGTCGTCGCCACGACCACGTGGGCCGGCGCGCAGGCCGCCGCCTCGGCGTACTACGTCGACCCGGGCACCAACGCGGCCAAGTGGGTCGCGGCCAACCCCGGCGACTCGCGCGCCGCGGTCATCCGCGACCGGATCGCCGCGGTACCGCAGGCGCGGTGGTTCACCACCACCAACACCTCGACCGTGCGCAGCGAGGTCGACGCCTACACCGGCGCGGCCGCCGCGGCGGGCAAGATCCCGATCCTGGTCGTCTACGACATCCCCAACCGCGACTGCGGCGGCGCGAGCAGCGGCGGCGCGCCGTCCCACGACGCCTACCGGGCCTGGATCGACCAGGTGTCGGCCGGTCTCGCGGGCCGGCCCGCGGCCATCGTGCTCGAGCCCGACGTGCTCCCGCAGATGACGAGCTGCCAGAACAGCGACCAGCAGCGCCAGACCTCGGCGTCGATGGCCTACGCGGGCAAGAAGCTGAAGGCCGGCTCCTCGCAGGCGAAGGTGTACTTCGACATCGGCCACTCCGCCTGGCTCTCCCCCGCCGACGCCGCCTCGCGGCTGCGGGCCGCCGACATCTCCAACAGCGCCGACGGCATCTCCACCAACGTGTCCAACTACCGCTCGACGTCCGACGAAGTCGCCTACGACAAGGCGGTCCTCGGCCAGCTCGGCGACTCGCGACTGAAGGCCGTGATCGACACGAGCCGCAACGGCAACGGGCCGCAGGGCAGCGAGTGGTGCGACCCCGGCGGGCGGGCGATCGGCACGCCGAGCACCAACCAGACCGGCGACGCCCAGATCGACGCGTTCCTGTGGGTCAAGCCGCCGGGCGAGGCGGACGGCTGCATCGCCACGGCCGGCCAGTTCGTGCCCCAGCGGGCCTACGACCTCGCCATCGCCGCCGGGCCGATCCAGACCACCACCCCGACGACGCCGACCACTCCGACCACGCCGACGACCCCCACCACGCCGACCACGCCCACCACCACGACCCCGCAGCCGACCGGGGGCTGCAGAGTCACCCACCGGGTGGTCAGCAGCTGGCCGACCGGGTACACCGGCGAGATCGTCATCGAGAACCGCGGCGCTGCCCTGACGAGCTGGACGCTGAAGTTCTCCGCGCCCGGCGTGACCGTCACCAACGGCTGGAACGGCACCTGGACCGACGGCGGCGACGTCGTCACGGTGGCCAACGCGGCGTGGAACGGCAACCTGGGCACGAACGCGACGACCACGCTCGGCTACAACGCGGACTACAGCGGTGGCACACCGCCGTTCCAGCAGCCGACGCTCAACGGGACGGCCTGCTCCTGAGGCCCCTCGGTGCGTGGCCGGCCGGCGCGGCCGGCCACGTGCCGTCCTTTGTGGACCGAAGCCGGACCGGGCGGTTCAAGCCGCCTGGTGCACGGCCAGGACCGCCACCGGGGCGGCGGGCGCTCCGATCTTGGTGCCCTTGCGGTAGCCGCCGAAGATCATCCCGAGCACCAGGATGACGAGGATGGCCAGCAGGATCCACAGCCACACGGACTTGCGCACAGTTCTCCTCCCGTCGGAGCCGGACACACCGTACCGCCCGATTCGTCCGGCGGCCGGTTGGGTATTCCTGGCGGCATGGGTGCTTGGGGCAGACGGCTCGTCGCGTTGGGCGTGGCAGTGGTGGTGCTGGTGGCAGCGGTACTGGTCGCATCGGCGGTGCACCTGTTACCCCAGTTGCGCAATCCGTTCGCCGAAAAGACCGAAGAGCACTCGGGTCCGGTGCTGCTGCAGTCGATCGTGGAGCTCTCCCGCTACGAGGCGGCCAGCGGTTCGTTCCAGGTGGTCGTCGACATCACGACCAGTTCCATCCTGCCGAGCTTCCTGGCCGGCAGCGACACGCTGTTCATCGGCGTCGGCACGGACAACGCGTACGTGGACTTCTCGCGGCTGAAGGGCGACGCGGTCCAGGTCTCCGACGACCGCCAGTCCGCCACGATCACCCTGGGCCACGCCCAGCTGGAACCGGCGACGCTGGACGTGCACGAGTCGCACGTGTACGCGCAGCAGCAGGGTCTGTTCACCTGGATCAACGAGTTCCTGACCGGCAACCCGAACTCGCAGCAGGCGCTGTACGAACTCGCCCAGAAGCAGATCCAGGCGGCGGCCGCGAAGAGCTCACTGGTGGCGGACGCGGAGCGGAACACGCGGACGATGCTGACCGGGCTGCTGCAGTCGCTGGGCTTCAAGAACATCACCGTGAAGTACGCGGACAACAATCCCGGCTGACCTTGGACAATGGCGTTTGAGGAGGGGTTGCTGATGACGGGCTTCACCGTTCCGGCACTGCGGTCCGGGCTGCCGATCGGGCCGGGGTGGCTCACCGGCACCGATACGGCACCGGTGGTGTTCCCCTACGACGGATCGGTGGTGGCGCACGCCCCGGTCGGTTCGGCCGCCCACGCCGGCGCCGCCCTCGACGCGGGCGCGGCGGCCGTCAAGCGGGTCGGTGCGCTGACCTCGGCGGCGCGCCGGTCGATCCTGCTGGACGTCGAGACCGCCGTCCGCGCGCGTTCGGCCGAGTTCACCGAGCTGCTGGTCGCCGAGACCGGCAAGACCCGCGCCGACTGCGCGCTCGAGCTGTCCCGGACGCTGTTCACCTGGTCGGCGACCGCGGAGGAGGTCGCCCACATCCACGGCGAGACGGTGCCGCTGGACATCCAGGAATCCGGAGCGGGCCTGATCGGCTACTGGAACCGCAGGCCGATCGGCCTGGTGGTGGGCATCGCGGGCTTCAACGCCCCGCTGCTGCTGGCCAGCCACAAGATCGCCCCGTCGATCGCGGCGGGCTGCCCGGTGATCCGCAAGCCGGCCCCGGCCACCCCGTTGTCGGCGCTCTGGCTGGCGGAGCTGGTCCGGGAGGCGGCGGAGCGGCACGGCGCACCGCCGGAGATCGTCCAGGTGGTGACCGGGGACGCCGAGGTGGGCCGCAGGCTGGTGACCGACCCGAGGGTGGCGGCGGTGTCGTTCACCGGCTCGGCGGCGGTCGGCCACCGCATCGCGAAGGACGCGGCGCCCCGCAAGGTGCTCCTGGAGCTGGGGTCGAACGCGGCGCTGGTGGTGGCCCCCGACGCGGATCTGGAGAAGGCGGCCGAAGCCGTCCTCCGCGGCGGCTTCTACTTCAACGGGCAGGCGTGCATCGCGGTGCAGCGGGTGATCGTGTGCGAGCCGGTCCGCGAGGAGTTCGTCGCCCGGTTGACGGCGGGCATCGGCGAGCTCACCACCGGCGACCCCCGCGACCCGGCCACCCGGGTGGCTCCCCTGATCGACGAAGCGTCGACGGACCGCGCGCTGAGCTGGATCGAGAAGGCGGAGCAGGCGGGCGCGAAGCTCCTGGCGGGCGGCCGCCGGGCGGGCCGCGCCATCGAGCCGACGATCCTGCTCGACGTCCCGGAGCAGGAGGAGGCGTGGTGCGAGGAGATCTTCGCGCCGGTGGTGGCCCTCCGCTCGGTCCCGGACCTGCCGGCGGCGTTCGACCTGGTCAACCGGTCGCGTTACGGCCTCCACGCGAGCGTGTACACCCGCTCCCTGGCCACGGCGTTCAAGGCGGTGGCGGAGCTGGAGGTCGGCGGCGTGATCGTGAACGAGGCCCCCGGCTTCCGCTCGGACATCATGCCGTACGGCGGCATCAAGGACTCCGGCGTGGGCCGTGAAGGCCCCCGCTTCGCGATCGAAGAACTGACCGTCACCCGCATGGCCGTGATCCGGCCGGAATGAGCGAACCCATGACGGACTACACGAAGTTGTTCAGCCTGGCCGGCAAGAAGGCGGCCGTGCTCGGAGCGGGCGGCATCGGCCGCGAAGCCGCGCTGGCCCTGAAGGCCCACGGCGCCGAGGTGACGTGCGCGGACAAGGACCCGGCCACGGCCACGGCCACGGCGAGGGAGGTGGACGGTGAAGCACTGGAGCTGGACATCACCGACTCCGACGCGGTCGAGCGGGCGGCGGGCAGCGCGGCCGACCTCGACATCCTGGTCCTGACCGCGGCCACGAACGTCCGCAAGCGCATCCTCGACTACACCCCGGCGGAGTTCGACCGCGTGGTGAACCTCAACCTCAAGGCGACTTTCACGGTCCTGCAGGCGTTCGGCCGCCGGATGGTCCGAAGAGGACGGGGCAGCATCGTGGTGTTCTCCTCGGTGAGGGGTACGTGGTGGAGCCGGGCCAGGCGGTGTACGCGGCCACGAAGGCGGGAGCGATCCAGCTGGTGAAAACGGCGGCGGCCGAGTTCGGCGAGTCGGGCGTGCGGGTGAACGCGATCGCCCCCGGCGTGGTGGAAACACCGCTGACCGAACAGATCAAGCAGAACGAGGCCTGGTACCACGCGTACGCGACCAAGGGGGCGTTGGGCCGGTGGGCCCAGCCCCAGGAGCTGGCCGGAGCCGTGGTGTACCTGTCCTCGGACGCGGCAACGTACGTAACGGGAACGACCTTGATGGTGGATGGCGGCTGGACCGCGGTGGACGGCCGCTTCACCCCACCGACCTGACCAAGGCAGGAATGCCCGGCAGCCCACGAAACGAGAGGTCCGGGACTACGTCTACCGAGGGTGAACGATCACCTGGTGCGGTCGTCGTACTCTTCGCGGGCGGTGATGACTTCTCCGATGTGCAGCACGGACCACTCCGTGAGCGCCTTCAGCGGTTCGCGGAGCGTCTGGCCGAGCGCGGTCAGCTCGTACTCCACGTGCGGCGGCACCTCCGGGTACACGGTCCGGCTGACCAGCCCGTCGCGTTCGAGGGTGCGCAGCGTCTGGGTGAGCATCTTCTCGCTCACGCCGGCCAGCGCCTGCCGGAGATGACCGAACCGGGCGGACCCGTTCCGGCCGAGTTCGCCCAGCACGAGGACCGCCCACTTGCTGCCGATCTGGTCGAGCAGGTCCCGCGACGGGCAGCCGCGCTCGTACGGATCGAACGACGGCATGGGCCCGGTCACATTCCCGACAGCAGTCATCCGGCTCACCTCAATGCTTTCGCTGCGGTAAGTACCCTACCAAGAAGTGGCTACTCCCCAGCAGAGAGTGTCCAGGTCATTCTGAGTTCCACGCCGCGGCGGACGGACCGCGGCACGCGGGAAGGAAGGAATGACCACCATGCCGATCGTCGTCACCGGAGCCACCGGCCAGCTGGGCAGGCTCACCGTCGAGGCACTGCTGCGGCGCGGAGTCCCGGCCGCGGACGTCATCGCGACCGGCCGGGACATCGCCGGGATCAAGGATCTGGCCGACCGGGGCATCACGGTCCGCCGCGCCGACTTCGCGGACACCGACAGCCTGGCCGAGGCCTTCGCGGGGGCGGACAGGCTGCTGCTGGTCTCGGCCTCGGTCCCGGTCGGTGAGCGGGTCGCCAACCACCGCCGCGTGATCGATGCCGCGGCATCCGCGGGCGTGTCGCTGGTGGCGTACACGAGCACGACGCACGCGGACACGGCCACCACCGTCATCGGCGCCACGCACCGCGAGACCGAGGAGTACCTGCGGGAGCGCGGAATCCCCGGCGTACTGCTGCGCAACGGCTGGTACCTGGAGAACTACACCGGCCAGCTGCCGCAGATCCTGCAGAACGGCGCGCTCGCCGGCGCCGCGGGCGAGGGGCGGATCAGCGCCGCGTCCCGCGCCGACTACGCCGAGGCCGCAGCGGTCGTCCTCACCACCGAAGGTCACACCGGCGCCGTGTACGAGCTCGGCGGCGACGAAGCCTTCACCCTGACAGAGCTCGCCGCCGCGATCTCCGCCGCGGCCGGAAAGCAGGTGACCTACGCCGACCTCCCGGTGCCCGGCTTCGCCCGGACACTGGCCGCGGCGGGCCTGCCCGCCGAGCTGGCGGAGGTCCTCGCCGACGCCGACCGCGGCATGAGCCGCGGCGAGATGCACACCGACTCCGGCGACCTGCGCCGCCTGATCGGCCGCCCGCCCGTGACACTGGCCGAGGCACTCACGGCCGCCCTGCATCGCTGAGGTCGAACTCGTGTGGGGGCCGGGTTGCTCAGGTGGGCCGCCGCGAGTCTCCGCGCCGGACCCACCACACCGCTGGTCCTCGGCGCGGACGTCGACGAACCGCGGCGTCCGCGCCGGTGCCGTCGATCGCGACCACAGTAGGCGCGGGCGGGCCGGGGGACCTGCCGTTACGCGCCGGCGGTTTCCGCCCACCCCGAATCGGGCGGGCCATGGGGAAGCGCCGACCGGTCCCCGTCTTGATCCGCGCTGGTCCTCCCGATCGTGCGCGGCCCCTGGTCCTTGATCAAGGAGCCCCTGCCCGGCCGGCGCCGCACCGCGACGCCGGCCGGACCGCAGCCGGCCCGCCCGCGGGGCGCCCCCGTTACCGTTTTCGTAGTTCCTGATCAAGGAGCTGTGGTCACCAGGCCCGGCATGACTTTGTCCCCAGTCGAAGGCATGATCCGGGGGGTGGTGTCACCGGGTCTGGTGGCATCGACGACTGCTGATAGGGACACGGCCAGCGCTGGGTAGGTCTCGGCCTGGACGTGTCATCGCCGACGCCGCCCGCTCCCTGCCCCACACCCTGCACCCGGTCGACGTCGGCGACGACGCCCTGACCGAACTGGAGGTGCTGGTCGAATTCGACGACGACCTCGCCGGCGAAGCCACCCGCATCAGCAACCACATCCGCGGCCTGCTCACCGGCATCCACCCCGCCCTCGAACACGCCATCGGCCCCAAGATCAGCCACCGGGCCATGTTGGAAATCCACTCCCGCTGCGGCGGACCGGCCGGCATCGCCAAAGCCGGCCGCCGCAAACTCACCGCGATCGCCAAAGCCCACGCGCCGCACATCGGCGAACGGCTGGTCGAGGCGATCATGACCGCGCTCGGCGAGCAGACCGTCACCGTCCCGGGCACCGCGGCCGCGGACACGGTCTTGCCGAGGCTGGCTGACAGCCTGAAAACCGCTCTGCAGCAACGGAAACACGTTGCCGAGCAGGTTGAGAGGATACTCGATGCACACCCTCTTGCCGGGGTCCTGACCTCGATGCCCGGCATCGAGGTCAGGACCGCAGCCCGCATCCTCCTCGAGGTCGGCGACGCCTCCAACTTCGCCAGCTCCGGAACGTCGATCAAGGGCGAACACCCGGCCCGGACCGGCAACCGCCAGCTCAAACGTGCGTTCTTCCTCGCCGCGTTCGCCGCTCTGTCCGACCCGGTCAGCCGGGCCTACTAAGACCGCAAGCGAGCTGAGGGCAAGAAACACAACGCCGCACTGATCTGCCTGGCCCGACGCCGCTGCGACATCCTCTACGCCATGCTCCGAAACGGCACCCACTACCGCCACCCCGAACCAGCCCCCACTGCGGCTTGACAACCACATAGGGCCCCCGGTTCCAGCGTATCGGCGACCACCGACAAAAACGGACCTCAGCCGTTGCGCACCAGCCGCCAGCGGGTGGCCGCGGCGCCGTTGTCCGGGCCCTGCACGGCATACGCTCCTGCCGCCGTCGAACCGTTCTCGATCGTCAGCAGCTTGCCGCTGTTGACGTTGCGGATCTTCGCCGTTCCGTCGCCCTGGTCGAGCACCGTCCAGCGGTGGTCGGCCGTTCCGTTGTCCGACCACTGGAGGACTCGGGCGCCGTCCGCGGTCGACATGTCCAGGACGCCGAGGACCTTTCCGCTGTTGGCGTTGCGGAAACGCACCGCGCTGCCGTCGGTGATCAGCTCCCAGTTGTGGTCCGCGGTGCCGTTGTCCGACCACTGCAGCGCTCGGCCGCCGTCGGCGGTGGACATGTTCTCCACCCCCAGCAGCAGCCCGCTGCCGACGTTGACCAGCCGGTACGTCGTCGCGCCGGCGCTGCCGGTGTTCCAGTACGCCGTGTAGCTGAAGCCCTGGGCGTCGTAGAACGGCACCAGGCTGACCGCCGACCCGTTCGCCGTGGCGCTGAACGTCAACGCCGTGCTGCTGGTCCGGGTGACCGAGGCCGGGTTCAACGACGGCAGCGTGCTGGACCCGTAGTTGCCGGCCAGCACCACCGGGCCGTAGGTGACCGCCGCGACGTTCGCGTTGTCGTTGGCCGGTTTCAGCGCGACCTTCATCGGCAGCCGGACCGTGACCGTGTCGCCGGACGCCCAGGACCGCGACAGCGTGGCGTAGCTCCCGGGCGTGGCGGTCACGTTCTGCGCGACGCCGTTGACGCTGATCGTCGCCCCGCTCGTCCAGCCCGGGATGCGGATGCGCATCGCCCAGGTGCCGCTCACGCTCCCGGTCACCGTCAGCGTGCTGGTGTCGCTCGCCGGGAACGACGTGGTTTGGGTGACCGTGATGCCGCGCTGGGTCCAGGTCAGCACCGACGGCAGGAACAGGTTCACGATCAGCGTCGTGTCGCTGAAGAAGTAGATGGAGTCCGCGAGCTTCGTCTGGGTTTCCAGGCCACTGCCCTGGCAGCACCAGAACGAGTTGTAGTCGGTGCTCCACGTGCCGCCGCCCCACGCCGGGCCGAGGCCGCGGCGGCCGCCCGGGTTGAGCGAGCTGAAGTACGTGATGTGCCCGTGGCTGTCGGCCGGGTTCTGCTGGCCGATCATCTGGTTGAGCAGCGCCCGCTCGTAGTAGTCGGCCAGGTCGGCGCGGTCCGGGTACAGCGCGATCAGTTCCCGCGTCAGCTTGAGCATGTTGTAGGTGTTGCAGCTTTCGCAGGTGTCGGCGTTGAGGTAGCCGGCGATCGCATTGGGGGCGCGGAAGTGCTCGGCCTGGCTGTTGCCGCCGATGGCGTAGGTGTGCGCGCCGACGGTGATGTTCCAGGCGTTCGTGGCGATGTCGCGGTAGCGGGTGGTGCCGGTGGCCTTGTACTCCCGCGCGGCCCCGATCCACTTGGGGATCTGGGTGTTGGCGTGCAGCCCGTTGAGCTGGTCCCGGTTGGCGGCCAGCGGGTCGAACACGGCGGCGTGGTCGAACCGCTGCGCGGCCGTCAGCCACCGCGTGTCGCCGGTGTACTGGTAGAGGTCGGTGAGCACGGCGTTCATGCCGCCGAACTCGGTGTTCAGCACGGACTGCAGCTGGCTCGCCGACAGCCGGGCGGTGCGCCGGTCGACCCAGCCGGCCAGGTTCAGCAGTACATCCCTGGCCTGGGTGCTGCCGACGTAGCGCCACACGTCGAGCAGGCCGGCCATGGTCTTGTGGATGCAGTAGTACGGCACGTTTCCGTTGCTCAGCCGCCCGGCTTCGAGGTTGTCGAAGTCGGCCTCGGGGAAACCGGAGAGGTAGCCGGCGGCGAACCCGGCGGCGCTGTTGTTGGCCTGGCACTTGGCCAGTTCGGCCACCATGGCGGTGGCCTTGTCCCGGCACGAGGTGTCGCCGGCGACGGCCCACAGCTGGGCCCACGCGGACAGGAAGTGCCCTTGGACGTGGCTGCGGAACGGGAAGTTCGGCGCGTCCCAGCCGCCGTTGGTGGCGGCGCCGTTGGTGGAAAGCCGATGGTTGGCGCGGAAGTTGTAGAGCAGCCGGTCGACGTCGACGAACCGCAGGTAGTTCTGCGTGCGGTTCTGGTTGTCCAGCCAGCGGCTCGCGGTCAGCCGCACCTGGCCGAGCTCGAACGGGGACGCGGCGACCCCGGCGTCCGGGCGGACCGGACCGACGGCCGCGGCAGTCGCGGCGGCGGCGGGTGCTCCGCCGAGGGCGAATCCGGCCGAGCCGGCCGCGGAAGCGATGGCGGTGGCGCCGGCGGCTTGCAGCAGCCGCCGGCGGCTGAACGAGGAGGTCACCGGGTGCTCCGTTCGTCGTTGAGCGGACATGGGGGTGGGCCCGGCGAGCATGTTAGCGCTAACAAACCGCCTTGTCACGACCCTCGTTCCCGACGGGCCACCGGTCCCGGCCGACTGCACCGCGCGGACTCCGGCCCAGGAACAACTTTCAGAGGATTTTCACGGAACAATTTACCGCGCCAACAATGGAAATGAAAGTTTCATTTCGAGCTGGACACCCATTCGAAATCCGTGCTACAACCCGAATACCCCCTGGAGCCGCTTTCCCGTGCCGGGGGACCGAGTATTTCCTCCTCGCCCGAAAGGGTTCCGCATGCCCAGGCCCGGCTCACCGTTCCGGATCTTCGCGACCGCCGCGTTGCTCGTGCTGTCCGTGACCGCCACTCCCCCGGGCGCCGCCGCGTCGCCCACGCCACTGGCCGGCACGCCGAGTGCCGGCTGCGGCAAGAACCCCACGCTCACCAGCGGCACGCGCACGATCCAGAGCAACGGCAAGAGCCGCAGCTTCATCCTCAAGATCCCCGACACCTACGACAACAGCGCGCCGCACCGGCTGGCCTTCGGCTTCCACTGGCTGGGCGGCACCGCCGAGCAGGTCGCCTCGGGCGGCAGCGACGGCTACGCCTGGGCCTACTACGGCATGCAGTCGCAGTCGGGCAACAGCACGATCTTCGTGGCGCCGCAGGGCCTCAACAACGGCTGGGGCAATTCCGGCGGCGAGGACGTGACGTTCACCGACGACATGGTCCGGCTGATCGAAAACGACCTCTGCGTCGACACGACGCAGCTGTTCTCCATCGGTTTCAGCTACGGCGGCGCGATGAGCTACGCGCTGGCCTGCGCCCGGGCGAACGTCTTCCGCGCGGTCGTGGCCATCGCCGCGCCCGGGGCGATCAGCGGCTGCAGCGGGGGCACGCAACCCATCGCGTACATGGGGATCCACGGGGTCTCGGACAACATCGGCGCCGGGCGCGGGCTGCGGGACACCTTCGTGCGGAACAACGGCTGCACCCCGCAGAACGCCCCCGAACCCGCCGCGGGCAGCAAGACCCACTACCTGACCGTCTACTCGGGCTGCCGGACCGGCTACCCGGTGGTCTGGGCACCCTTCGACGGCGGCCACCAGCAGGGCCCGGTGGACGGCTGCACCGGCTGCGAGAGCGGCGCGCGCAGCTGGGACAAGGCCGAGATCTGGAAGTTCTTCAGCCAGTTCGGCGGCGGCACCGACCCGAACCCGCCCACCTCGCCGGTGCAGGTCGGCGTGAACTACTCCCTGGTCGCCGCGCACAGCGGCAAGGCGGCGGACATCAGCGGCGCGTCCACCGCCGCGGGCGCCGCCCTGATCCAGTGGACCTCGCACGCCGCGGCCAACCAGCAGTTCGACTTCCTCGCCTCCACCGACGGCTACTACCGGATCCGGGCCCGGCACAGCGGTCTCGTGCTGCAGGTCGCCGGCACCGCCTCCGGTGCGGACATCACCCAGCAGCCGGACACCGGCGCCGCGACCCAGCAGTGGCAGGTCACCGACGCCGGCGGCGGTGCGGTCACCCTGGTCAACCGGGCCAGCGGCCTCGCGATGGACGTCTGGGGCGCCTCGACCGCCGACGGCGCGCGGATTTCGCAGTACGCCGCCTCCGGCGGCGCCAACCAGCGCTTCCAGCTCCAGCGCGCCTGAGACACGGAGGACGACGATGCCCGACCTGACCCGGCGGCAGGCCATCCGGCTCGGTGCCGCGCTGGTGCCCCTCGCGTGGACGGCGACCGCCCGGCCCGGCTCGGCCGCGCCTGCCGACGTCCGGGCGGTGAACGACCTGGCGCTGTGGTACGACAAACCGGCGGGCACCGAGTGGCTGCGCGCGCTGCCGATCGGCAACGGCAGGCTGGGCGCCATGGTGTTCGGCAACACCGACACCGAACGCCTGCAGCTCAACGAGGACACGGTCTGGGCGGGCGGCCCGCACGACTACAGCAACACCCAGGGCGCGGGCGCCCTCGCCCAGATCCGGCAGCTGGTGTTCGCGAACCAGTGGACGCAGGCGCAGTCGCTGATCGACCAGAAGATGCTGGGCACCCCGGCCGCCCAGCAGCCCTACCAGCCCGTCGGCACGCTCAGCCTCGCGCTCCCGGGCGGCACCGCGTCCTCCTACCAGCGCTGGCTCGACCTGACCACGGCGACGACGGTCGTCGGCTACGTCGTGAACAACGTGCGGTACCGGCGGGAAGTCTTCGCCAGCGCGGTGGACCAGGTGATCGTCGTGCGGTTGACCGCCGAGACGCCCGGCTCGATCTCGTTCTCCGCGTCGTTCGGCACCCCGCAGCGGGCGACGGCGTCCAGCCCGAACGGCACCACGATCGCGCTCGACGGCGTTTCCTCCGACAGCCGCGGCATCCCCGGCTCGGTCCGGTTCCTCGCACTGGCGAACGCCACCGCCGAGGGCGGGACCACCAGCAGTTCCGGCGGCACGCTGCGGGTATCCGGCGCCAACGCGGTGACGCTGCTGATCTCCATCGGCACGAGTTACGTCGACTACCGCACGGTGAACGGGGACTACCAGGGCATCGCGCGGTCGAAGCTGGCCGCCGCCCAGTCCCTGTCCTTCGACGCCCTGCGCAGCCGGCACGTGGCGGACCACCAGAAGCTGTTCACGCGCACCACCCTCGACCTCGGCCGCACCGCGGCGGCCGACCAGCCGACCGACGTCCGGATCGCCCAGCACAACAGCGTCAGCGACCCGCAGTTCGCCGCCCTGCTCTTCCAGTTCGGGCGCTACCTGCTGATCTCCTCGTCGCGGCCGGGCACCCAGCCGGCCAACCTGCAGGGCATCTGGAACGACCAGCTGAACCCGTCGTGGGAGTCGAAGTACACGCTCAACGCCAACCTGCCGATGAACTACTGGCCGGCCGACGTCACCAACCTCGCCGAGTGCTACGAGCCGGTGTTCGCGATGATCGCCGATCTCTCGGTGACCGGGGCGCGCACCGCGCAGGTCGAGTACGGCGCCCGGGGCTGGGTCACCCACCACAACACCGACGGGTGGCGCGGATCCTCCATTGTGGACTTCGCGCAGGCCGGCATGTGGCAGACCGGCGGGGCGTGGCTGGCCACCATGATCTGGGACCACTACCGGTTCACCGGCGACGTCGAGTTCCTGCGCGCCCGGTACCCGCTGCTGAAGGGTGCCGCACAGTTCTTCCTCGACACGCTGGTCACCGAACCGTCGCTGGGCTACCTGGTCACCAACCCGGCGAACTCCCCCGAGCTGAACCACCACACGAACGCGTCCGTGTGCGCCGGACCGACGATGGACATGCAGATCCTGCGCGACCTGTTCGACGGCTGCGCGGGCGCGTGCCAGGTGCTCGGCGTGGACGCCGCCTTCGCCGACCAGGTCAAGGCGGCCCGGCCGAAGCTGGCGCCGATGAAGGTCGGCTCGCGCGGCAACATCCAGGAATGGCTCTACGACTGGGTGGAGACCGAACAGACCCACCGGCACATCTCGCACCTCTACGGCCTGTACCCCAGCAACCAGATCACCAAGCGCGGCACGCCGACGCTGTTCACGGCCGCCCGCAAGACGCTCCAGCTGCGCGGGGACGACGGCACCGGGTGGTCGCTGGCGTGGAAGATCAACTACTGGGCGCGGATGGAGGAGGGCAGCAAGGCGCACGACCTGCTCCGGCTGCTCGTGCGGACGGACCGCCTGGCGCCCAACATGTTCGACCTGCACCCCCCGTTCCAGATCGACGGCAACTTCGGGGCGACCTCCGGCATCGCGGAACTGCTGCTGCACAGCCACAACGGCGAACTGCACGTCCTGCCCGCCCTGCCGCCCGCCTGGCCGGCCGGCAGCGTCACGGGCCTGCGCGGCCGCGGCGGCTACACGGTCGGTGCGACCTGGAGCGGCGGCGCGGCGACGCAGCTGACCATCACGCCGGACCGGGCCGGTGACGTCAGGGTCCGGAGCCGCCTGTTCACGACGACCTACGAGGTCCTCGACACCACGAGCGGCGCCAAGGTCCAGCCGACGTCCGTCGAGGCCGATCTGGTGAGCTTCCCCGGCCAGGCGGGGCACACCTACCGGGTCACCTCCCTCGGCGGCCCGCCGCCGGTGGTGGAGCCCGGGGTGAACTACCGGCTCATCGCCCAGCACAGCGGCAAGGCGGCCGACATCAACGGCGCCTCGACCGCGGCGGGGGCCGCGCTGATCCAGTGGCAGGCCGGCAGCGGGCTGAACCAGCAGTTCGACTTCCTCGCCTCCGACGGCGGCTACCACCGCATCCGGGCTCGGCACAGCGGGCTGGTGCTGCAGGTCGCGAGCTCGGCTTCGGGCGCGGACATCACCCAGCAGCCGGACACCGGCGCGACGACCCAGCAGTGGAAGGTCACCGACCAGGGCGGCGGGGTGGTGAGCCTGGTCAACCGGGCCAGCGGCCTCGCGATGGACGTCTGGGGCGCCTCGACCGCCGACGGGGCCCGGATCTCCCAGTACGCCGCCGGCAGCGGCGCCAACCAGCGGTTCCTGTTACCGCGCGTCTGACCGGCGCAAGCCGTTGACCAGCAGCTTCACCAGGTGCCGGGCGTCGTAGTGCGCTGCCGTCCCGGCGCCGGCGCAGAGGCTGCCGACACCGCGCATCAGCTCGTAGGCGTCCTGGCCGGGGACGATCTCGCCGGCCGCCGCGGCCTCGTCGAGCAGCTGCGTGCACACCGGACCGAGGCGTTCGAGGAAGTAGGCGTGCAGCGGGTCGTAGCAGGAGTCGTCGGACTGCAGCACCGACGCCAGGCCCTGCTTGGTGATGACGAAGTCGACGAACCGGTCGATCCACTCGACGAGGGCCTGGTGCGGCCCCGGTTTCTCGGCGAGCAGGGCGGGGCCGGCTTCGGCCAGGGCTTCGACCTGCAGCCGGTACACCGCGAGGATCAGGTCGGCCCGGGTCGGGTAGTGGCGGTAGATGGTCGCCGTGCCCACCCCGGCCCGGGCGGCGATCTCCCGGATCGGCGCTTCGACGCCGGACGTCACGAACACCGCGGCCGCGGCCTCCAGGACGTTCCCGGCGTTGCGCCGCGCGTCGGCGCGCTGCGGCGGTTTTCCTGCTGCCGTCCGGGATCCGCTCACGACCGCATGCTACCGGCCCCCACCGGCTCGCCGACGTCCAGCAGCAGCTCGGCCAGCTCCGCCGGCGCGGTGATCATGCAGTCGTGCCCGGCGGCCAGCTCGCGCACGTCCGCGGGCTCGCCGTTCGGCTGCACGGCGGGCACCGGGCGGTGGTCGAACCCCTCGGGCTTCACCGTGCAGTGGATGTGCGTGCGCGGGATCGCCCGCAGCGCCGGGTTGTCCTGGGCGACCGGCTCTTCGAGGCACCGGAGCGACTGGTCGGACATCATGGTCCGCAACCAGGCGATGTCACCGGGATCGGTGACCCCGAACAGGCCGAACGGGGCGGGCTGCTCGGGCAGCGGCGGGACCCGCCACCCGGTGCCGAGCATGCTGCGGGTGACCGGCATGACGTCGATCGCGGTCTCCCCGTCGGCGGGCACCATCGCGTCGAGGTACACCAGCCGCGCGATCCGCTCCGGCACCTCGTTGGCCACCGCGGAGATGACCATGCCCGCGTAGCTGTGCCCGACCAGGACGACGTCGTGCAGGTCCGCCTCGGTCAGCAGCCGCACGACGTCGGCGGTGTGCGTGCGAAGCCCGACGTCCGGGCTCAGCAGGTGCCGCGTCTCGCCGTAGCCGGTCAGCGTCGGGGTGTACACCGGCCGCCCGCTCGCCGCCAGCCGCGGCACCACCCGCGCCCAGCACTGCCCGGTGTGCCAAGCGCCGTGGACCAGCACGTACGTCATCGCCATGGGAGACTCGATTCCTCAAGTGGGACACTGTCCCGGTTAGCTTACCGGGACAGTGTCCCACTTAGTCGCGAGGGGTGGGAACGGCTCGGAGGCCGTTGATCGCGATCGTGGTGAACCGCCGGGCCGCCGCGACCCGCGCCGCAGGCGTGGCCGCCGGGAGCCCACCGGCCGCCGCCAGCACCACGACGACGTCGTCCAGCGTCGTCTCGGGGCGCACCGCACCCGCGTCCCGCGCGCGGCGCACCAGCTCCGCCAGCGACTTCAGCGCCCGCTCCCGCTCGGCGGTGAAGTCCATCGGGAACGCCGACAGCAGCGCCGCGGTGACGGCCCGGTCGCGGGCGTAGAGCTCACCCAGCCGCACCAGCACGGCCTGGAGGCCACGCCAGGGGTCCGGGTCGGCGAGCGCGTCGTCGACGACCGCGTAACACGCGCGCAGCTGCTCCGCGAACGCCTCGGTGACCAGCTGCTCCTTGGTCGGGAAGTGGCGGTACAGCGTCGCCGGGCCGACGTCCGCCCGCCGGGCGACCTCGCGCATCGGCGCGGTCAGCCCCTCGTCCGCGAACACGGCCCGGGCCGCTTCGAGGAGGCGTTCGCGGTTGTCGCGGGCGTCCGAACGCCGGATCCGAGGCACTTGACCGGTCATCGTCTCACTTTAGGTGTACCGGACGGGGGCGTCCGTTACGTTCGCGGCCGCACCGAGACCCCGGGAGATGATCGTGAGAGCAGTGGCCGTGCAGACCTTCGGCGATCCCGGCGGCCTGGCCGTCGTCGAGCGCCCCGACCCGCGGCCGGGCGCCGGGGAAGTGGTGATCACCACCGAGGCGATCGGCGTCGGCGGGGTCGACGCCCTCATCCGCCGCGGCGACCTGGCCGCCTACGGCTTCGAAGCGGGCCACATCCCCGGCGGCGAGGTCGCCGGCGTCGTCACCGCCGTCGGCGAGGGCGTCGACGAGTCGTGGACCGGCACGCGCGTCTGGGCCCCCACCGGCCTGGGCGGCGGGTACGCCGAGCAGGCGGTCGCTCCGGCCGCGGCGCTCGTGCCCGTGCCGGCGGGCGTCTCGCCGGTCGACGCGGTGACCGTCGCCGGATCCGGGGTGGTGGCCCGCTTCGGGCTCCGGCACGCCCGCTTCGCGCCCGGCGAGTCGGTGCTGGTCCGCGGCGCGGCGGGCGGGATCGGGGTGCTGGCGGTCCAGCTGGCGGCCCGCACCGGCACGGTCGCGGTCACGACGTCGTCGGCCGAGCGGGGCGCGCGCCTGCGGGCGCTGGGCGCCACCGACGTGCTGGACCGCTCCGGTGCGGGCCCCGGCGGCTACGACGTCGTCATCGACATCGTGGCCGGGGACGAGCTGCCCTCGTTCCTGGGCAAGCTCAACCCGAACGGCCGGCTGGTCGCGGTGGGGGCGATCGCGGGCCCGCCACCGGCGCGGCTGGCCGCGGAAATGTTCGCGGCGTTCCGGAAGTCGCTGTCGTTCGCGACGTTCAGCGCGGACACGGTGTCCACAGAGGACCGCCGAGCCGCGGCCGCCGAGCTGCTGGCCGCGGTGGGACGGGGCGAGGTGGACGCCGTTGTCCACGACGTGCTGCCGTTGGCGCACGCCACGCTCGCCCACCGGCAGCTCGACACCGGCGAGGTGTTCGGACGGCTCGCGCTCGTCCCGGCGTGACCTCAGGTGTACCAGGTCGGCGTCGGGTACGCGCCGAGCAGGGCGTACTCCCCCACTTCCCGGCGCTTGTACGGCAGCGGGTCGTGCAGCGAGTGCGTCCGCAGGTTGCGCCAGAACCGGTCGAGGCCGTACTTCGACGCGCTCGCCCTGGCCCCGGTCAGCTCGAAGATCTTCGTCCCGATCTCCAGGCCGGTGTCCACCGTGCGCTGCTTGGCCGCGGCGATCAGCACCGCCACCTCGCCGCGCGCCTCGGGCGTCAGCTCTTCGCGCGGGGCGTGGAGCACGCGGGAGATCGCCGCGCCCGCCTTGTCCACCAGTGCCTCCGCCGCCCACAGCTTCGCCTGCAGGTCGCCGTAGCCGTCGAGGATGTACCACTCTTCGGACGCGGCCTGCTTGTCGTCGCCGCCGTAGGGCCACGCCCGGGTGCGCTCCCGTGTGTAGGCGAGCGCGGTCTCGAGTGCGCCCTGGGCGATGCCGAGGTAGAAGTTGGTGAAGACGAGCTGGATCGCCGGGACGTTCAGGGTGTTGTACACCAGCGGCCGGAACTCGCGGTCGACGTAGCCGGCGGCCGATTCCCACGGCACCCGGACGCCGGAGATCGTGACGCTGCCGGATTCGGTGAGCCGCTGGCCGATGTTGTCCCAGTCGTCGTGGAAGGTGATGCCCTCCTGCCGCGACGGGACGATCGCGAAGATGTGGTCCTCGGTGCCCTCCAGGACGCCTTCCAGCACCGTCAGGTCGGAGACCTTGCTGCCGGTGGAGAACGACTTGTGCCCGTTGTAGACGAGTTCGTCGCCGTCTTCGGTGATCGTCAGGTCGGAGTCGCGCGGGTTGACCGCGCCGCCGAAGAACAGGTTCTCCTTCGTGTACAGCTCTTCGACCGCGGCCACCTGCGCGTCCGTGGCCACCAGGCGAGCCGCCCAGGCCCACAGGTAGTGGTAGCCCAGCAGCTGCCCGATCGAGCCGTCGGCCCTGGCGATCTCGCGGATCACCCGGTACGCGGTCTCCCAGGTCTGCCCGCCGCCGCCGTGCTCGGCCGGGCCGAGCAGGGTGACCAGGCCGGCGTCCTTGAGCAGCTGGACTTCCTGGTACGGGGTCTCGCCGCGGCGGTCGCGCTCGACGGCGTCGACGGCGAGCTTGGCGGCGGCCTCACGGGCGCGTTCGATCCAGTCGGTCATGCTCGGCTCCCCACGGGTTCGGGCGTCGCGGCGCTGTGGTCGAGGTCCTTCTCCAGCTCACGGATGATCGGCAGCACGTGCTTGCCGAAGTGCTCGACGTCCTCCTGGAAGTGCAGGAAACCGAGCAGCAGCAGGCTCGCGCCGCGGCGCTTGTACTCGATGGCGCGTTCGGCGATGTGCTCCGGGGTGCCGATCAGCCGGGTGCGGAAGCCGTCGTTGTACTGGACGAGGTCGGTGAACTCCGAATCCGCCCACATGCCCTTCTTGTCCGCCGTCGCGTTGCCGGCCTGCTGCACCGCCGACCGGAAGCCTTCGACCGCTTCGACGTTGGCCTTGGCGACGATCTCGCGCAGCACGTCCCGCGCTTCGGCTTCGGTTTCGCGGGCGATCACGAAACCGTTCAGGCCGAATTTGACGGCGTGCCCGGTTTCGGCGGCGTACCCGCGGACCTCGGCCACCTGCTCGCTGAACCCGTCGTAGTCCTTGCCGTTGCTGAAATACCAGTCCGAAACGCGGCCTGCCAGCTTGCGGGCCGCCGTGGAATTGCCGCCCTGGAAGATCTCGGGATGCGGACGGCTCTCACCCGAAAGGGGTTTGGGCTTGATGTCGAAGTCGTGGATCCGGTAGAAGTCGCCGGCGAACTCGGCGTGGTCGTCGGTCCACAGTTCCTTGAGCACCCGGATGAACTCTTCGGACCGGCGGTAGCGCTCGTCGTGCTCCAGCCAGGGTTCGCCGAGCCCGGTGAACTCGTCCTTGAACCAGCCGCTGACCACGTTCACCGCGGCCCGGCCACCGGACAGCACGTCCGCGCTGGCGATGAACTTCGCCAGCACGCCGGGCTGCCACAGGCCGGGGTGCACGGCCGCGATCACCTTCAGCCGCTGCGTGGCCAGGAGCAGCGCGAGGCTGAACCCGGTCGATTCGTGTTGGTAGGCGGCGCCGTAACTGGCGGTGTACCGGACCTGCGTGAGGGCGTATTCGAACCCGCTGTTCTCGGCGATGACCGCGAGGTCCCGGTTGTATTCGTACCCCCAATCCGTGCGCTGTTCGATGTCGCTGGTGACGAGCCCGCCGCTGACGTTCGGCACCCAATAGGCGAATTTCAGTGGTTCGTGGAGCTGGGTCATGACCGGAGAATGCGGCATGCGTCAGCTCTCGGCAAAGGCATCCACGTGCTGGGAAACTTTCCGACGGCCGGGAATCGCGGCCAGCAGTTCTTTCGTGTACTCCGACTCCGGCGCTTCGAGCACCCGGGCCGCCGGGCCCAGCTCCACCAGCGCGCCCGCGCGCATGACGCCGACGTGGTCGGCGAGCTGCCGGACCACCGCGAGGTCGTGCGAGATGAACAGGTACGACAACCCCAGCGACGACTGCAGCTCCGCCAGCAGGCGCAGGATCTGGGCCTGCACCGAGACGTCGAGCGCCGACACCGGCTCGTCGCACACCACCAGGTCCGGGTTGAGCGCCAGGGCCCGCGCGATCGCCACCCGCTGCCGCTGGCCGCCGGACAGCTCCGCCGGCTTCCGGCGCGCCACCGACGCCGGCAGCGCCACCTGCTCCAGCAGCTCGGCCACGCGGGCCCGGCGGTCCGGCAGCCCGAACGCCCGCAACGGCTCGGCGACCACGTCCTCGATGGAGAACTTCGGGTTCAGCGACGCGTACGGGTTCTGGTACACGATCTGCATCCGCCGCCGCAGCCGGCGCAGTTCGTCACCGCCGAGTGCCGTGATGTCCCGGCCGTCGAACGACACCGTGCCCGCCGACGGGGTTTCCAGCCGCAGCACCATCCGGGCGGTCGTCGACTTGCCCGAGCCGGATTCGCCGACCAGCGCCAGGGTCTGCCCGCGCGGGATGTCGAAGGAAACGCCGTCGACCGCGCGGATCCCGCCGTCGAACGTCTTCGCCAGGTCCCGCACCGACACGAGCGGCTCGGCGGCAGGCGCGGGTGGCCGCAAGGTGCTCGACAGGCTCGGCGCTGCCGCGATCAGCTGCTGCGTGTACGGGTGCGTCGGCGCGGTGACGATCGACGAACCCTCCTCGACGACCGCACCCTCCGAGAGCACCACGATCCGCGCCGCCCGGTCGGCCGCGACCCCGAGGTCGTGGGTGATCAGCAGATCGCCGTGCCCGATTCGGCGGCCAGCGCCGTCAGGTGGTCGAGGATCCGCCGCTGCACGGTGACGTCCAGCGCCGACGTCGGTTCGTCGGCGATGATCAGCTTCGGCCGTCCGGCCAGCGCCGCCGCGATCAGCACGCGCTGCCGCAGGCCGCCCGAGAGCTGGTGCGGGTACTGCCGCGCCCGCAGTTCCGGCTCCGGCACGCCCGCGCGTTCGAGCAGCTCGATCGCCTGCACCGACGCCGAACGCCGGTCCGCGAGGCCGTGGATCTTCAGCACCTCCGCGACCTGGTCGCCGATCCGGTGCACCGGGTTCAGCGACACCGCCGGGTCCTGCGGCACCAGGGCGATCTCGCGGCCGCGCACCCGGCGCCACTGCTTGTCCGACAGGGTCAGCAGGTCGCGGCCGTCGAAGGTGATCGAGCCGCCGTCGACGCGGCCGCCGCGCGGCAGCAGCCCGATCGCCGCGTGCGCGGTCGTCGACTTGCCCGAGCCCGATTCGCCGACGACGGCCACCACTTCGCCGGCGCCGACGTCGAACCCGACGTCCCGGACGGCCGGGACGTTCTTGTAGGACACGGCCAGGCCCGAAATCCGCAGCAGGCTCATCGGTCTCCTCCGTCCAGCGCGCGGGACAGCCGGTTCGCGGACAGGACCACCGCCGCGACCGTCAGGCCCGGGAACGTCGTCATCCACCAGGCCGTGGCCAGGAAACTGCGCCCGCCCGCGACGAGCGCGCCCCACTCCGGGGTGGGCGGGGTCGCGCCGAAGCCGAGGAAGCTCAGCGCGGAGACCTCGAGCACGGCCGTGCCGAGGGTGAGCGTCGCCAGCGCGAGCACCGGGCCGGCCGCGTTCGGCAGGACGTGCCGCAGCAGCACACCCGACCAGCGCACCCCGGACGCCCGGGCAGCCTCGACGTACACGCCGCTGCGCACGCGAAGCACCTCCGCGCGCATGACCCGGGCGAAGGACGCCAGGTTCGCGATGCCGACGGCGATCGCGACATTCGTCGTGCCGAACCCCAGCGCGGTGACCAGGGCCAGCGACAGCAGGATCGGCGGGATGGCCAGGAAGACGTCGACGAACCGCATGATCACCGTGTCGAGCAGGCCGCCGCGGAAGCCGGCGACCAGGCCGAGGGCCGAGCCGGCCACCAGCGCCACGAGCACGGCGATCGCGGTCGCCCGCAGCGAGAGCGACGCGCCGTGGATCACGCGCGCGTAGACGTCCCGGCCGGTCTCGTCGGTGCCGAACAGGTGGTGCAGGGACGGCTCCTGCAGCCGCTCGGCCGGGACGCCGGTGAGCGGGTCGTACCCGGTCAGCAGTCCCGGCACGAACGCCGCGAGCAGCACGAACGCCAGCACGGCCACCGCCAGCACCAGCCCCGGCGCCACTTTCGCGGACAGGTGGCGCTTCGGGAGCGCGAGGTCAACCACGAGCCACCTCCGGTGTCCGGGCGATGCGCGGGTCGAGCAGCGGGTAGAGCAGGTCGACGACCAGGTTGAGCACCACGAACACGAGCGCGGCCAGCACGATCACCGCCTGCACCACCGGGATGTCCTGCGCGGTGACGGCGGCCGCGGTGATCCGGCCGACGCCGTCGCGCGAGAACACCGTCTCGGTGATCACCGAACCGGCGACCAGGTTGCCCGCCACCACGCCGGCGACGGTCAGCGCCGGCACGGCGGCGTTGCGCAGCAGGTGTCCGAAGTGGACGCGCCAGCGGCTCGCGCCCTTGGCCGCGGCGATCTCCGCGTACGGCTCCTCCTGCTGCGTGGCGAGGCTGCGCGCCAGGACCTGCCCGATGATCGCGCCGGTCGGCAGGGCCAGGGTGATCGCGGGCAGGATGATCGTCTCGAAGCCCTGGGTGCCGAGGGCGGGCAGCAGCCGCAGCCGGAACGAGAAGAACTGGATCAGCAGCAGCCCGACCCAGAACGGCGGCAGCGAGATCGCCAGCGACGGCAGGGAGAGCAGCGCCTGCCGCAGCCAGCGGAACCGGGTGAACGTGCCGAGGAACGCCGAGCCGCCGCCGAACAGCACCGCGAACACCAGCGCCAGGCCGGTCACCGCCAGGGTCGGCGGCAGGGCCGTGACGACCATGTGCGTCGCGTCGTCGCCGGTGGCGATGCTGCGCCCGAAGTCGCCGTGCAGCGCCGAGACCAGCCGTTTCAGGTACTGGACCGGCAGCGGCGAGTCGAGGCCGTACTCCGCGCGGGCGGCGGCCAGCTGCTCCGGCGTCGCCGACGAGCCCGCCTCGCCGGTGGCGAGCTTCGCCGAAACGGCGTCACCCGGCAGCAGGTAGAGGATCAGGAACGACACCGTGAACGCCGCCCAGAGCACGAACACCGCCTGCCCGGCGCGGCGCAGCAGGTAGTGCCTCACGACAGCCACGCGTCGAACAGCTGCAGCCGTGACGACGCCTCGAAGTCGACGGCGTGCGCCTTCGAGCTCAGCGCGACGACCTGGGTGAGCTCGAACACCGGGATCGCGTAGGCGTGCTCGACGATCAGCTTCTGCGCCTCCTCGGCCGGCGCCTTGCGCTTGGTGACGTCCACAGTGGACGACTGGGCGTCGAGGGCCACGTCCAGCGGGTTGCCCGGCGCGAGCTTGCTGCGGTTGCCCGCCTTGGTGGAGAACTGGCCGCGCAGGATGTCCGGGTCGGCGCGGGTGACGTTGTACCAGAGGAAGTCGTAGTTGCCGCTCAGCTGGATCTGCGTGGTCTCGGCCGTGGTGTGCTGCTCGATCCGCAGGTCGAAGCCGATCTTGCGCAGCTGCTGCTGGATCAGCTCCAGCACGCTCCGGTTCTGGTTGAACACCGGCGAGAACACGACGGCGGCGCTCAGCTTCTGCCCGTTCTTGACGCGGATGCCGTCCGGGCCGGGCACCCAGCCGTCGCCGTCCAGCAGCGCGGCCGCGCCCTTCTGGTCGTACGCGAGCTGCTGCGAGAGGTCACTCTGCAGCGGCGTCGCCGAGCCGAGGATGCTGGTGGCGGCTTTGTAGCTCGGGGTGAGGACGGTGTTCACGACCTCGGGGCGGTCGACGCCCTTGAGCACGGCCTGGCGCACCTTCTCGTCGGTGAGCACGCCGCGGCTGGTGTTGGCGTGCAGGTTGAACACGACACCGGGGTTGGGCCGGATGTTCTCGCTGAAGCCGTTGCCCTTGAACTGCGGCTCGTCGACCGGCTGGATGTCGGTGGCGGCGTCGAGCTGGCCGGAGGCGAGGCTGCCGGTGCGGACGCCGGGTTCGGGCACGATCTTGTAGTCGATCTTGTCGAGGTAGGCCTCGCCCTGGTGCTTGAACAGCGGGGAGCCCCAGGCGTAGCCCTTCCGCTTGGCCAGCACGATTTCCTGGTTCTGCTTCAGGCTTTCGAAGACGAACGGGCCGGAGCCGATCAGGCCGGTGCCCTGGCAGCGCTGTTCCGGGGTCTGCTTGAACGCCGCGGGGGCGAGAACGCCGAGCGAGACGGTCGAGCTGGCCTGCAGGAACTGGGCGCTGGGCGCGGAGAACTCGATCCGGACGGTCTGCGGGTCGACCACGGCCGAGCTCTTGTAGGCGGCGAGGTAGCCGTAGCCGAGCTGGGCCTTGGTGCCGAGGGCCTTGATGCCGTCGAAACTGGTCTTCACGGCGGCGGCGTCGACCGGGCTGCCGTCGGAGAAGGTGGCACCGGGCCGCAGGTGAAAGGTGAACGCCGTCGAATCGGCGTTGACCTCCCACTTCTCGGCCAGCCACGGCTTGCTCTCGCCGGTCTTCGGGTCCTGGTCGGTGAGCGAGTCGACCAGCTGGCGGGCGACGTTGATCGACGCGTTGGTGGCAGTCTGCTGCGGGTCGATGCAGTCGGGGGCCGACGAGATGCCGAGCCGCAGCGTCCCGCCGGGCTTGGGCGGTCCCGCGTCGGCCCCGGACACCCCGCCGGCGGCGGAGCAGGCGGTCAGCAGAACGGGCAGGGCGAGCAGGGCCGCGGCGTTGCGGACGGGGGAAAGGGGGGACACCGGACGGCCTCCAGCGGGGAGCGGTTGCGCTTTCTGAACGCGACGCTAACCATGCACCGGACCCTCGTCCCACTGGCTGAACCGGCGTCCCAATCCGTGGCACCGCGGCGAGACACCCTTGACACTCGGGCATTTTGTGTTCGCCGTGGCGACGGGCCGGCCGACCGAGATCAGCTGAGCGACCCGGCGAGTTCCCACGTCCGCAGCCGCTCCCGCGACGACCGCATCCCCGACTGGATCAGGACCACCTCCGTCGCCCCGGCGTCGAAGTACCGGCGCAACCCCGCCGCCACCACCCGCTCGTCCCCCACCAACGCCAGCTCCGCCGCATGCGTGACCCCTTCGACGTCCAGGATCCGGCGATAGGACGGAATGTCCCCGTAGTACCCCAGGTGCACCGCGGCGATCTGCCGGACCGGCTCGACGTCCTCGGTCACCACCACCGGAACCGCCGCGATCACCCGCGGCTCCGGCCGGCCCGCGTCCGCGGCGGCCTTCGTCAGCGTCGGCACGATGTGCTCGGCCAGTGCCCGCGGCCCGGCCAGGAACGGCAGGGTGCCGTCGGCCAGTTCCCCGGCCACCCGCAACGCCTGGCGGCCCATCGCCGCCACCACGATCGGGACGCCACCCCCGCCCGGCACCGACGTCGGCAGCGGCGGGCACGCCGTCAGCGTCTCGCCGTCGAACGCCGGACGGCCACCCTCGAAAACCTCCCGCAGCACGACCAGCGACTCACGCAGCGAAGCGATCGGCGGCGGGTATTCGAACCCGAACGCCGGTTCCAGCAGCCCCCGCACCCCCAGCCCCACCCCGAGCGTGAACCGGCCGCCGGTGGCCGCCTGGGCCGTCTGGGCCTGGGCCGCCAGGTGGAGCGGGTGGCGCGGGTAGAGCGGGACCACCGCCGTCCCGACCGCGATCCCGGGTACCTCCCGCCCGGCGAGGGCCGCGAGGGTGAGGGCGTCGTGGTCGAACAGCTGCGAAAACCACACCGAGCGCAGCCCGGCGGCCGCGGCCTCGCGGGTCTGGGCGAGCAGCGTCTCGACGCTGTTGGCGGCCCCGGACAGGTCTCCGGCGGGCAGCGCGGCACCGATGATCATGGACGTTCCTCTCAGGCTTCCTCGGGGTATTCCGACTCACGCCGCCACGAGATCGGCCTCGGGCGCGGCAACCGGCGATGCCCGCACGAGCCACCGTCCGGGGCGCGCCGTCCGGCTGGGCGCGATCGGCCGCCAGCTCGAACTGGTTGCGGCCCAGCGCGATCCGCGGGGACGCCGTGCGATTGCCCGCCGCCGGCTCGCCGGGCATTCCGATCAGGCTTCCTCGGGATATTCCGACTCACGCCGCCACGAGATCGGCCTCGGGCGCGGCAACCGGCGATGCCCCGCACGAGCCACCGACCGGGGCGCGCCGTCCGGCTGGGCGCGATCGGCCGCCAGCTCGAACTGGTTGCGGCCCAGCGCGATCCGCGGAGACGCCGTGCGGTTGCCCGCCGCCGGCTCGCCGGGCACCCCGACCGGCGACACCGGGGACGCCGGCATCGCGGCGCGGGCCCGGTCGACCCCGGCCAGGACCTGGCGGACCAGCTCGTCCCAGCTCACTCCCCCGGCCTGCTCGCCGGCGGTCAGCGCCCGTGTGATGCGGCCCGCGGCGTCGGCGAACCGGCTTTCGCGGACCGCCAGCTCCCCGAGGGACCGTTCCAGCGCCGCCTCGGCCCGCCGGTCGCCCGCCGGGACCACCACGCGCAACGCCGTTTCGCCGCTCTCGCGCCAGTCCGCGTGCCGGCCCCGCGCGCCCGCCAGGTCGGCCACCGCCAGCGCCAGTTCCGCGCAGTACCCCGGCTCCCCCGCGTCGGCGGCCTGGCGCACCGCGGCCAGCAGGCCCGCCGACTCCCGGTCGTACCACGTGCCGCGGTCGCCGAGGTCGGCGACCACCGGTGTCCGCGGCGCGCGGCCTGCCTCGGCGCCCCGGACCTCGTCGGTCAGGTGCAGCCAGGCGCCGAAGAGCCGCCGGGACGCCGCCGAGCGCGCGTCAAGTGGTTGCGCCGCAAGCATTTCCAGTGCCAGCAGCCGGGTCAGGGACGGTAGCCGGTAGCGGGCTCCGGCGACGTCGACCAGACGGGCGTCCACCAGCGACTCCAGCGCGTCGGCGGCTTCGGCCGGGCCGACGTCCGCCAGTGCCGTCGCGGCCCAGCCCGGCCAGCTGCCCGCGGGCAGCAGCGCGAGCCGGGCGAACAGGTCTCTGGCCGGCGCGGGCACGTCCGCCAGGCCGCGCCCGACGGCCGCCCGGACGCCCGCGCCGAGGCGGCCGATCCGGTCGCCCTCGGCCCGCAGCCGGGCCACCGCCTGGGCCAGCGTGCGCCCCGGCCGCGCCGCGACGTGCGTGGCCGCCGCCGTCACCGCCACGGGCAGCCCGCCGCACAGCTCGACCAGCTCCACCGCGTCGGACAGCTCCGCCGTGACGCGGTCCTCGCCGACCAGCGCGGACAGCAGCTCGACCCCCTCCGCGCCGTCCAGCACGTCGAGCTCGGCCACCGCCACGCCGGGCAGCGCCGGGACGCGGGCGCAGGTGGTGACCAGCAGCCGGCAGCCACGGGCGTCGGCGACGAACGGCGTGACGCGCGCCAGGCTCGCGGCGTCCTCCAGCACGGTCAGGACCCGGCGCCCGGCGAGCACGCTGCGGTACAGCGCGGCCCGGCCGTCCAGGTCGTCGGGGATCCCCGCCGCGGGAACGCCGAGCGCGTGCAGGAAGCGCGCGAGCACGTCGGCGGCGTCCTCGTCGGCGAGCCGCGCGTAGAGCACCCCGTCGGGGAACGCCGGCGCGGCCCGGTGCGCGGCTTCCGCCGCCACGGCGGACTTGCCCGCCCCGCCGCGTCCGGTGAGGACGGTGACCACGGCCGCGCCCGGGCCGTCGTCGGTGAGGCCACGCCGCAGCGCGGCCAGCAGCCGCTCGTGCCCGGTGAAGTACGGCAGCCGCGCCGGCAGCATCCGCGGGACCGCGCGGCCGCTCGCCGGCGTGTCACTCGACCCGGCGAGGATGTCCTGGTGCAGTTCGCGCAGCGCGACGCCGGGTTCCAGGCCCAGTTCGTCGACGAAGCGGCGGCGCACGGCCCGGTAGGCGGCGAGCGCCTCGACCCGGCGGCCGCACCGGTGCAGCGCGGTCATCAGCTGGAGCACGAACCGCTCGCGCAGCGGGTACTCCTCGGTCAGCACCGAGATCTCGCCGACGACCTCGCGGTGCAGGCCCAGCTCGAGCTCGGCGTCGAGGCAGTCCTCGAGCACCTCCACCCGGCGCTCGGCGATGCGGACCTGGTGGGCGCGCACGACACCGCTGTCGATCCCGGTGAGCGGTTCCCCGCGCCACAGCGCCAGCGCTTCGCGGAACGCTGCCCGTGCTTCCTCCGGCCGCCGCGCGGCGCGGCCACGGGCCACCAGCGCCTCGAACTCGTGCAGGTCCAGCTCCCCGGGCGCGAGGTCGAGGCAGTAGCCGCTGCCGCGGGCGGAGATCCGTTCGCCCAGCCCGGCTTTCGCCAGCGCGCGCCGCAGGGCCGACACGCAGGTCTGGACCTGCGCGCGGGCGGTCGCGGGCGGCTCGGGGCCCCACAGCGCGTCGAGCAGCACCTCCAGCGGTACCACGCGGTTGCCGTTGAGCAGCAGCAGCGCGAGCACCACCTGCTGGCGGCGCGCGGTCACGACGACCGGCTCGCTGCCGCGGACCTGCAGCAGGCCCAGCACGCGGAAACCGGGATCGGGCAAAGGATCGGCTTCTGTCCGGGGGTTCCGGGTGGCGGAGCCCCCGGCCCGGGGCGAAGCCCCGGATGTCACAGGGACGGCGCGGAGCGCGGTGGCTCCGGGTGTCGGCACGGTGGTCTGCACGGTGTTCCCTCCGGGGTCAGACGAGGACTTCGGGCGGCGCCGGGTGCCCGAGGAAGGCGGTGGGGCTGGCGGTCAGGCCGTAGGCGCCGGCCTGGAAGATGGCGATCAGGTCGCCGATCGCCGCCCCGGGCAGGGAAACCCGGTCGCCGAGCAGGTCGAGCGGGGTGCACAGGCAGCCGACCACCGTCACCGTCTCTTCCGGACCGCCGGGCGCGGACGCCAGTGCGAGCGGGTAGTTGCGGCGGATGGCCTGGCCGAAGTTGCCGGACGCGGCGAGCTGGTGGTGCAGGCCGCCGTCGACGACGAGGAACGTCGTGCCGCGCGAGACCTTCCGGTCGACCACGCGGGTGAGGTAGACCCCGGCCTCGCCGACGAGGTAGCGGCCGAGCTCGATCACCACGCGCGCGTCGGGCAGCGCGGGCCGCAGCGAGACGTCCAGGAGCTTGGCCAGGTTCTCGCCGACCTCGTCGAGGTCCAGTGCCGTGTCGCGCGCGGTGTAGGGAATGCCGAAGCCGCCGCCGAGGTTCACCGACCGCACCGGGCCGGGCGCGGCCTCGGCCAGCTGCAGCACCAGATCGACGGTCGCGCGCTGGGCCTCGCACAGGCTTTCCGCGCGCAGGTTCTGGGAGCCGGCGAAGACGTGGAAGCCCTGGAAGTCCAGGCCGGCCGCGCCGACCTCGGCGAGGACGGCGGGCACGCGCTCGGCGTCGATGCCGAACTGCTGCGGGCCGCCGCCCAGGCGCATGCCGGAGCCGCGGACCGCGAAGTCCGGGTTGACCCGCAGCGCCACGCGCGGGGTGAGGCCGAGGCGCTCGCCGGCCTCCCGCACCCGGGCGAGCTCGGTGGTGGACTCGAGCTCGACGGTGACCCCGGCGGCGACCGCGCGGGCCAGCTCGGCCGCGGTCTTGCCGGGCCCGGCGAAGCTGATCCGTTCCGGGGGGACGGTCGTGTCGAGCGCCTGCCGCAGTTCCCCGGCGGAGGCGACGTCGAGGCCGTCGACGAGGCCGCTGAGGTGGTGCAGCAGCGCGGGCATCGGGTTGGCCTTGACCGCGTAGCTCAGTTCGACGTCGTCGGGCAGTGCGGCACGGACCCGCTCGACGCGGGTGGTGACGAGCGAGCGGTCGTAGGCGAAGAAGGGAGTGGTGCCGACCCGCGCCGCGAGCCGGTCCACGGGCACGCCGCCCACGGTGAGCACACCGCCGGCGCGGCGATGCGGCGCCGCCGCGGCTTCCGTCGTGTTCGCCATCGCTTTCCTTTTCTTCGAGCACGGGAAATGAATATCGGAAAGACGCCTCGGACACTTCCTCGGCGGCACGGGACCACTGAAGCAACTACCCACCCACCCGGACATGGGTAGTCCTCACCCAGATTCGGCGGCGGGGCGGGGAGGGCGGTACCCAGGTGTACCTGCTGTGTCCGGACGGTCACGCCAGTGACACCATCCACACCGGACCGGACCGTCGTTTCCGCAGGTCAGCGCAATTGACCACACCGTTCGGCGCAGTCACCCACCCGCACTGCTCCAGCCGGGTGGCCGCCGCGGTGGCAGCTTCCTGCCGTCGCCTGCCTGCCACCGCCGCCGCCGCGGAACACCCTTGACGAACGGGGTGCGCAGCCCGCACGATCGGAATCCACCGGCGCCACCCGGGAATTCCCGGACCCGGCGCATTCCGGACAGAACCACGCATTCCCCGATTTCCGCGATCCCTTCCGACGATGGGTGAACTATGTCTTCCCTGCCTGCTCCCGGTGAGCCGATCGCGGTGGTCGGCATGTCCTGCCGGCTGCCCGGCGCCGCCGGTCCCGCGCGGTTGCGCCGGCTGCTGGCCGAGGGCCGCGAGGCCGTCGGCGAGGTTCCGCCGGGCCGGTGGACCGACGGCGACCGCGCCGGGCGCGGCGGCTTCGTGTCCGATGTGGACGGTTTCGACGCGCCCTTCTTCGGCGTCTCCCCGCGTGAGGCCGCGGCGATGGACCCGCAGCAGCGGCTGGTGCTGGAGCTGGCGTGGGAGGCCTGCGAGGACGCCCGGATCGCGCCCGGCACGCTGCGCGGCAGCGGCACGGCCGTCGTGGTCGGCGCGATCAACGGCGACTACGCGCTGCTGCACGACCGCCTCGGTGCCGGACCGCACACGCTGACCGGCACCCACCGCAGCCTGATCGCGAACCGCGTCTCCTACCTGCTCGGCCTGCGCGGCCCGAGCCTGACCGTCGATTCGGGCCAGTCCTCGTCGCTGGTCGCGGTGCACCTGGCGGCCGAGCAGCTGCGCCGCGGCACCGCGGCCGTCGCGCTCGCCGGCGGGGTGAACCTCAACCTCCTGGCGGCCGGCACCGAGACCGTGGACCGCTTCGGCGCGCTGTCCCCGCAGGGCCGCTGCCACACCTTCGACAGCCGCGCCGACGGGTACGTCCGCGGCGAGGGCGGCGGCCTGGTCGTGCTCAAGCCGCTGAGCGCCGCGCTCGCCGACGGCGACCGCGTGCACGCGGTCCTGCTCGGCGGCGCGGTGAACAACGACGGCGGCGGCGAGGGGCTCACCGTGCCGCGGGCGCAGGCGCAGACCGAAGTGATCCGGCTGGCCTGCGCCGACGCCGGCGTCACCCCGGCCGAGGTCCAGTACGTCGAGCTGCACGGCACCGGCACCCCGGTCGGCGACCCGATCGAGGCCGAGGCGCTCGGCGCCGCGTTCGCCGGGGACCGCCCGGAGCCGCTGCCGGTCGGTTCGGTGAAGACCGTGCTCGGCCACCTCGAAGGCGCGGCCGGCATCGCCGGACTGCTGAAAGTCCTGGTGTGCCTGCAGGAACGCCGGTTGAGCCCGAGCCTGAACTTCGAGACGCCCAACCCGGCGATCCCGTTCGGGACGCTGAACCTCGAAGTCGTGCGCGAGGCCCGGGACTGGCCGCGCCCGCAGGACCGGCTCGTCGCCGGGGTCAGCTCGTTCGGCGTCGGCGGTACCAACTGCCACCTGGTCCTGGCCGAAGCCCCGCCGGCCACCCCGCCGGAAGACGTCGTGGCCGACGACGTCCCGCTGGTGCTCTCGGCCCGGTCGGCCGCCGCCCTGCCCGCCCAGGCCCGTGCGCTCGCGGACCACCTCGCCGGGCACCCGGCGCTCGCCCACGGTGACGTCGCCCGGTCGCTGCTGCGCACCCGCGAGCTGTTCGAGCACCGCGCGGTCGTGTTCGGCGACCTCGGGTCACTGGCCGGCGGCACGCCGTCGGAGAACGTGGTGACCGGGCGGACCGTCGACGGCGGTGACGTGCTCGTCTTCCCCGGGCAGGGTTCGCAGTGGCCGGAGATGGCCCGCGCGCTGCTGCGCGACTCGCCCGTGTTCGCCCGCCGGCTGGCCGGGTGCTCGGCCGCGCTCGCCGAGTTCGTCGACTACGACCTGCTGGAAGACCTCCGTGACGGCAGCGCCGACCTCGGCCGCGTCGACGTCGTGCAGCCCGCCCTCTGGGCGGTCATGGTCTCGCTGGCGGAGGTCTGGCGCGACGCCGGGCTCACCCCGTCGGTCGTGGTCGGGCACTCGCAGGGTGAGATCGCGGCGGCCACGGCGATCGGCGCGTTGTCGCTCGCGGACGGCGCCCGCGTGGTCGCCCTGCGCAGCCGGGTGATCGCCGGGATGCCCCGCGGCGGCGGGATGATGTCCGCCGGGGCGCCCGAGGACGTCGTCCGGCCGCTGCTGCCCGCCGGGGTGTCGGTGGCCGCGGTGAACGGCACCCGGTCCGTCGTGCTGTCCGGGCCGTCCGGCGACTTGGCGGCCCTGCACGCGATCCTCACCGAAAGCGGCTACCGCGCGAAGATCCTGCCGGTCGACTACGCGTCGCACTCGGCGGCCGTGGACCCGCTGCGCGAGGAGATCCTGCGGCTGCTGGCCCCGGTGCGGCCGGTGTCCACTTCGGTCACTTTCGTGTCCGCGCTCACCGGCGAGCCGTTCGACACCGCCGGCCTCGACGCCGGGTACTGGTTCGAGAGCCTGCGCCGTCCGGTCCGGTTCGCCGACGCGACCGCCGGGGCGCTGGCCGCCGGCGGCGCGCGGTTCGTCGAGTGCAGCCCGCACCCGGTGCTGCTGGGCAGCATCGAGGAGACGGCCGAAGCCCGCGGCCACACCGTGGCCGTGATCGGCACGCTCCGGCGGGACGACGGCGGCGGCGACCGCCTGCGGCGCAGCTTCGCCGAAGCGTTCGTCGCCGGGGCCGGGGTGCGCTGGGCGGTGCCCGGCGAGCGCCTGGTCGACCTGCCGACGTACGCGTTCCAGCGGACCCGGCACTGGCTCGGCGAAGAAGCCGCCGCCGCGCCGGTCGCCGTGGATGCCACGCAGGTGGCGGAACTGGTGCTCGCCACCGCCGCGGCCGTCCTGGGCCACGCGGACGCCGGCGCCATCGACCCGGCGAGCACGTTCAAGGACCTCGGTTTCGACTCGGTGAGCGTGGTGGAGCTGCGCACCCGGCTGCAGGCGGCCACCGGGCGCAAGCTGCCGACCACGGTGCTGTTCGACTTCCCGACCCCGCACCACCTGATCACCCACCTGCGGGCGGACCGGGGCGAAGCCGCTCCGGTGGCGGAACCCGTGGCACCGCAGGACGACCCGATCGCGATCGTCGCCATGGGCTGCCGCTTCCCCGGCGGCATCACCTCCCCCGCCGAGCTGTGGGACCTGGTGGCCACGGGCGGGGAAGCCGTCACCGAGCTGCCGTCGAACCGAGGCTGGGACCTCGACACGCTCCTCGGCGACACCGGGCCCGGCTCCTGCGCCACCCGCTTCGGCGGCTTCCTGCACGACGCCGACCGGTTCGACCCCGCGTTCTTCGGCCTGAGCCCGCGCGAGGCCCTGGCGATGGACCCGCAGCAGCGGGTGCTGCTGGAGATCAGCCACGAGGCGATCGAGCGCGCCGGGCTCGGGTCCCTCGAGGGAACCGACACCGGGGTGTTCGTCGGGGCGATGGCGATGGACTACGGCCCGCGCCTGCACGAGCCGACCGGGTCGGTCGACGGCCACCGCCTCACCGGCACGTCGCCGAGCGTGGCGTCGGGCCGGATCGCCTACACCTACGGGCTGCGCGGACCCGCTTTGACGGTCGACACCGCGTGCTCGTCGTCGCTGGTCGCGATCCAGCTGGCCGCCGACGCCCTGCACCGCGGCGACTGCTCGCTGGCGCTGGCCGGCGGCGTCACCGTGATGGCCGCTCCGGGCAACCTCGTGGACTTCACCCGCCAGAACGGCCTGTCCGCCGACGGCCGCGCGAAGGCGTTCTCCGCCGACGCCGACGGCACGGCGTTCGCCGAAGGCGCGGGCATGCTGGTGCTGGAGCGGCTGTCCGACGCCCGCCGCCACGGCCACCCGGTGCTGGCCCTGCTGCGCGGCGGCGCGACCGGCTCCGACGGGGCCAGCAACGGCCTCACGGCCCCGAACGGCCAGGCGCAGCAAGAGGTCATCCGCCGGGCGCTGTCGGCCGCCGGACTGTCCACATCGGACGTCGACGTGGTCGAGGCGCACGGCACCGGCACCGCGCTGGGCGACCCGATCGAGGCGCACGCGCTGCTGGCGACGTACGGGCAGGACCGCGAGACGCCGCTGTGGCTGGGGTCGCTGAAGTCCAACATCGGCCACACCCAGGCCGCGGCGGGGGTCGCGGGCGTGATCAAGATGGTCGAGGCGCTGCGGCACGACACGATCCCCCGGACGCTGCACGCCGAGGTGCCGAGCCCGCACGTCGACTGGGCGAGCGGCCGGGTCGCGGTGCTGTCGGCGGCCCAGGAGTGGCCCGACCACGGCCGCCCGAGGCGGGCGGCGGTGTCGAGCTTCGGGATCAGTGGGACGAACGCACACGTGGTGCTGGAAGCCGCACCCGCTGCGGCGCCCGCCTACGCCGGAACCGAGACCGCACCGGCTGGAGCGCCTGCCGCAGGGCCGCGCCAGCGCACCGGAACCGAAGCCGCGCGAGCCGCAGAGCCCGCACCGGCACCCGCCGAGCCGCTGCAGGCCGCCGACGGCACCGCCTACCGCTCCCAGCCCGGGGCCGCGCCCGCCCAGCCGCTGGTCTGGCTCCTGCACGCCCACACCGACGCCGCTCTCCGCACCCAGGCCGCCCGGCTGCGCGCCTACGCCGAAACCGCGTCCGACGAGGACCTCGCCGCCACCGCGGCGATCCTCGCCCGGCGCCGCCCCGGTGCCTGCCGCGCGGTCGTCGTCGCCGTCGACCGGGCCGAGCTGGTTGCCGCTCTCGATGCCCTCGCCGAGGGCGCCCCACACCCCGCGCTCGTCACCGGTACCGCGGCCGGCGAGACCAAGCCCGTGTTCGTCTTCCCCGGCCAGGGCGCGCAGTGGCCCGGCATGGCCGCCGAACTGCTCGCCGCCGACGCCGGCTTCGCGCGGCTGCTCACCGACGCCGCCGAGGCGCTGAAGCCGCACACCGGCTGGTCGGTGCTCGACGTGCTCACCGGCGCCGCGGGTGCGCCGGGCCTGGAGGGGACCGATGTCGTGCAGCCGGTGCTGTTCGCCGTCATGGTCGCCCTCGCCGGACTGTGGCAGGCCGCCGGGGTCGCTCCGGCCGCGGTGGTCGGCCACTCCCAGGGCGAGCTGGCCGCGGCCGTCGTGGCCGGGGCGCTGCCGCTGGCCGACGCCGCCCGGATCATCGCCGTCCGGAGCCGGCTGCTCACCGCCGAACTGGACGGCACCGGCGGGATCCTCGCCGTCGGCCTGCCGGTGGCGCAGGTGCGGGAGCGGCTCGCGCCGTGGGCGGGGCGGCTGTGGCCGGCCGTGGACAACGGTCCGGCCGGCACGGTGGTCGGCGGCGAGCTGGCCGCCATCGAGGAGTTCGCGGCCGCCTGCGCCGACGTCCAGATCCGGCGCACGCCGGTGGCCTACGCGGCGCACACCCCGCACGTCGAAGCGGTCCGCGACGCCCTGCTCGAGGAGATCGGCGCGCTGGCGCCCGCCGACACCGCGACCACGATCTGCTCCTCCTGCACCGGCGGTTTCCTGCCGGGCTCGGAGCTGACCGCGGCCTACTGGTACCGCAACCTGGCCGAGCCGGTCGAGTTCGACGCCGCCGTCCGGGCCTTCGCCGGTTACCGGCGGCCGCTGTTCGTCGAGGTCAGCCCGCACCCCATCCTCGCGGGCGCGGTGCAGGAGATCCTCGCCGACGCGGGCATCGACGGCACCGCGGTGGGCACCCTGCGCCGCGGGGAAGGCGGCCGCCGCCGGTTCCTGCTGGCACTGGCCGCGGCGCACGTGCGGGGCGCCGTCGTGGACTGGCCGCGGCTGCTCGGCCCGGTCACCCGCCACCCGGACGTGCCGACCTCGGCGTTCGACCGGCAGCGCTACTGGCTCACCGAGGGCACCTCCGGCCTGCTCGGCGCGCCGACGCCGGTCGCCGACGGCGACGGGCTGGTCGCCACCGGGCGGCTCTCGCTCACCTCGCTGCCCTGGCTGGCCGGCCACGCCGTCCGCGGCACGGTCCTGTTCCCCGGCACCGGGTTCGCCGAGCTGGCCCTGGAAGCGGCCGACGGCGGCACCGTCGAAGACCTGACGCTGGAAGCGCCGCTGGTGCTGCCGGCCACGGGTGTCGTCGAGGTCCAGGTCGGCCTCGGTGGCGCGGACGAGGACGGCCGCCGCCCGTTGACCGTCCACTCGCGACTCGGCGACGCGCCGTGGACGCGGCACGCGACCGGCACGGTGAGCCCGGACCGGCTGCCCGTCACCCCCCTGCCGGTCTGGCCGCCCGTCGGCGCCGAGCCGGTCGACCTCGCCGACGGCTACCCGCGGCTGGCGGCACGCGGGTACGAGTACGGCCCGGCGTTCCGGGGCCTCACCGCGCTGTGGCGCGATGGCGACGACCGGTACGCCGAGGTGGAGCTGCCCGCCGAAGGCGAGTTCACCGCGCACCCGGCCGTGCTCGACGCGGTGCTGCACGCGCTGGTCCTCGACGGCACCGAGCTGCTGCTGCCGTTCTCCTTCGGCGGCCTGCGGATCACCTCGCCGCTGCCGGGTTCGGTGCGGGCCCGTCTGTCCGGCTCCGCGGACAGCGGCGTCGAGATCACCCTCTACGACACCGCCGGCACTCCGCTCGGCGGCGTCGGATCGCTGCTGCTGCGTCCCGCTTCGCAGGCGACCGCGACCGCCGAGCTGTACCGCGTGGAATGGGAGCCGGCCGAGGTCGGCGCCGGCACCGAGCGCGAGTGGACGGTGATCGGCACCGAGCTGCCCGAGGTCGTCCCGCCCGTCGTGCTCACCACCGCGCACGAGCTGCCCGCCGTGCTGGACCTCGTGCAGCGCTGGCTGCTCGACGCCCGCTGCGACGGCTCGAAGCTGGTGTTCCTGCAGGACCCCGGCTCGCCCGGCGGCGCGGCCGTGTGGGGCCTGGTGCGCTCGGCGATCGCCGAGCACCCCGGCCGCTTCGCCCTCGCCGGCGCCCGGCCCGGCGCCCCGCTCGCCGCGGCGCTGGAGGCCGAAGAGCCGCAGTTCGCCGTGCGCGACGGCGCGGTGCTCGTGCCCCGGCTGGCGCGCTTCGCCGCCGAGCCGTCCACAGTGGACTTCGGCACCGGCACCGTGCTGGTGACCGGCGGCACGGGCGGGCTCGGCGCGCTGGTCGCCGAGCGGCTGGTGACCACGCACGGCGTCCGTGACCTGCTGCTGGTGTCGCGGCGCGGCGGCGACGTCCCGGCGCGGCTGGCCGGGCTCGACGCCCGCGTCCGGGTGGTGGCGGCCGACGTCGCCGACCGCGCCGCGCTCACCGCGGTGCTGGCGGGCGAGACGCTCACCGGGGTGGTGCACGCGGCCGGCGTCCTCGACGACTCGACCCTCACCGGGCTCACGGCCGCGCAGCTGGACACCGTGCTGCGGCCCAAGCGCGACGCGGCCTGGCTGCTGCACGAGCTGACCGGAGACCAGCCGCTCGCCGCGTTCGTGCTGTTCTCCTCGATCGCCGGGGTGCTCGGCAACCGCGGCCAGGCGAACTACGCGGCCGCGAACGCGTCCCTCGACGTTTTGGCGGAGCACCGGGCGGCACGCGGGCTGCCGGGCGTGTCGATCGCGTGGGGCCTGTGGGACACCGCCACCGGCATGACCGCCGCGATGACCGCCACGGACCGCGCGCGGCTCACCGGCGTCCGGCCGATCACGCCGGCGCAGGGGCTGGCCGCGTTCGACGCCGCGCTCGGGCTGTCCGGCACGGTGGTGGCGTCCGGTTGGGACACCGCGGCGCTGCGGGCGGCCGACGACGTCCCCGCCGTGCTGCGGAGTCTCGTGCCGGTGCGCCGCGTGGCCGCGACCGCTCCGGTCGCGGCCGGGCTGGCCGGGCAGGTCGCCGGGCTGGACCGGGAGACCGCGGCGGCCACGGTGACCGGGTTCGTCCGGACCGAGGTCGCCACCGCGCTGGGGCACCGGTCGCCGGCGTCGGTCGAGGTGGCGAAGCCGTTCAGCGAACTGGGGATCGACTCGCTGACGTCGGTGGAGCTGCGCAACCGCATCGGGGCCGGCACGGGGCTGCGGCTGCCCGCGTCGCTGCTGTTCAACCACCCGACCGTCGAGCTGCTGGCCGCGCACCTGCTCGGCGAGCTGCTCCCGCCGCCGCCCGACCCGGCGCAGCGGCTGCGTGACGCCCTCGGCGAAGTGCTGCCCGGCGCCGGCGAGGAGGACCGCCGGCGGCTGGCGGAGGTGCTGCGGGAGGCGCTCGACGGGCTCGGGGCGGCACCGGACCTGGAACTCGCCTCCGACGACGAGCTCTTCGCCTTCATCGACAAGCTGTGACGTTTTGCGAACGGATAGGGGTTCGGTTATGACCGGCGAAGACAAGCTTCGCGACTACCTGAAGCGGGCCACGGTCGAGCTCGCGGGCGCGCGCCGCCGGCTGGCCGAGTACGAGGCCCGCGAGAGCGAGCCCATCGCCGTGATCGGCATGTCGTGCCGGTTCCCCGGCGCGCCCGACGTCGACGCGTACTGGCAGCTGCTGCGCGAGGGCCGGGCCGCCGAGGTCGGAGACGTCCCCGACGGCCGGTTCGACCACGCCCCCGGCACCGGCCGCCGCGGCGCCTTCCTGTCCGAAGTGGACGGCTGGGACGCCGGGTTCTTCGGCTACGCCCCGCAGGAGGCGCTGCGGATGGACCCGCAGCAGCGGCTGCTGATGGAGCTGGCCTGGGAGGCGATGGACGACGCGGGCACCCCGGCGCCGCGGCTGCGGGGCAGCCGCACCGGCGTGCTGCTCGGGTTCTCCGACAGCTTCCAGTACGGCCAGGTGGAGGCCGAGCGCGAAGGCACCGGCGTGTACGCGGACCCGTACATGGGCCAGGGCAGCCTCGCCAGCGTCGTCGCCGGCCGGCTGGCCTACCACTTCGACCTGCGCGGGCCGGCGTTCTCGCTGGACACGGCGTGCTCGTCGACGCTGGTGGCGGTGCACCTCGCGGCCCGCGCGCTGCGGGCGGGCGAGTGCGACTACGCCCTGGCCGGCGGCGGGTTCCTGGCGCTGCACCCGTTCCTGTACGTCTACAGCAGCCGCAACGCGCTGCTCTCCCCGACCGACCGCTGCCACACGTTCGACACGAGCGCGGACGGCTACATGATGGGCGAGGGCGGCGGGATGGTGGTGCTGGCCCGGCTGTCCGACGCCCTGCGCGACGGCCACCGCATCCGCGCGGTCATCCGCGGTTCGGCGGTGAACCAGGACGGCCGCAGCAACGGCCTGACCGCCCCCAACCGCAGCGCCCAGGTCGACGTGATCCGCCGGGCACTGGCCGACGCGGCGGCCGAACCGGCCGACGTGGACTTCCTGGAGGCGCACGGGTCGGGGACGCCGCTGGGCGACGAGATCGAACTGGGCGCGCTGGGCGACGTGTTCGGCGACCGGCCGGCCGGCCGCCCGCTGACGGTGGGGGCGGTGAAGACCAACATCGGCCACACCCACACGGCGGCGGGCATCGCCGGGCTGATCAAGACGGTCCTGGTGCTGGAGAACGGCGAAGTGCCGCCGAACCTGCACATGGACGACCCGGCGGAGCAGGTGCTGGCGAACGCGGCGGTCCGCCCGTCGGCCGGCCTGGCCCCGCTGCCGGACCACGGCCGCCCGGCGGTCGCGGGGGTGAGTTCGTTCGGCTGGTCGGGCACGAACGCCCACCTGGTCCTCGAAGCCGCCCCGCCGACCGAAGTGCGCGCGGAGGGTGCGGACGAGGTTGCCGAGCTGATCCCGGTCTCGGCCGCCTCGGAAGCCGCGCTGCACGCCCACCTCGCTCAGCTCGCCCACACGGCAGAGGATGCCCGCGCGGTCACGCGTGATGCCCCGGCGAACACGGACCTGAGCCTGGCCGACCTCGCCCATACCCTCCGCGAGGGGCGGGCGCACCTGGAGCACCGGCGGGCCGTCGTCGCCACCGGTCTCGAAGACGCCGCGCGGCAGCTCGCCTCCGCCGCGCGGACCCCCGGGGTGCACCGGAAGCCCGCCGCTCCGAAGGTCGCCTTCCTGCTGCCCGGGGTCGGCGACCAGTACCGGGGTCTCGCTCGGGAGCTCTACCGCGACGAGCCCGTCTTCGCCGCTGCCGTCGACGAGTGCTGCGCCATCGCCGCCGACCGGTGCGGGGTCGACCTGCGGGCCGCCTTCTTCGCCGAACCTCAAGCCGTCGAAGCGTCCTTCTTCGGCGCCGGCCCGGGAGACGACCTGCTCGACCGCGCCGAGGTCGCCCACCCGCTGCTGTTCACCGTCGAGTACGCCCTCGCGCAGCTGCTCGCCGACCGGGGTGTCCGGCCGGACCTGCTCGTCGGCTACAGCCTCGGCGAGTACGTCGCCGCCTGCCTGGCCGGGGTCTTCACCCTCGGCGACGCCCTGCACGTCGTCACCGGGCGGGCGCGGCTGATCGGGCGCGCTCCGGCCGGGCGGATGCTCGCCGTCGCCGCTTCCGCGAGCCGGATCGCCGAAGCCCTCTCCCCGATGCGGGTCGACGTCGCCGCGCTGAACGGCCCGCAGATGACCGTCCTCAGTGGATCGCCCGAGGACGTCGACACCGCGGCCGCGCAACTGAAAGCCGCCGGGCTGGCCGCGCGGGTCCTGCGCTCGGCCCACCCGTTCCACTCGACCCTGCTGGAACCCGCCCGCGCCGAGCTGGCCGAGCTGGTCGCCTCCGTGCCGCGGCAGGCACCGAAGATCCCGATCGTCTCCAACGCGACCGGCACCGTCCTCACCGACGCCGAAGCCGTCGACCCGCAGTACTGGGCCGGGCACCTCTGCCGGCCGGTGCGGTTCGCCGAGGGCGTCCGGCACTGTGACGGCGAGGGCGTCGACGTCTACGTCGAGGTCGGCCCCGGCCAGACGCTCGGCGGCCTGGTCCGCCAGAACCAGTTCGACGCCCGCCCCGCCGTGCTCGGCACCCTGCCGGCGCCGTGGCCGGTCGAGGACCGCCCGGCCGAGGGCACCGCGCTCCTGGAGACCCTCGCGCGGCTGTGGGAACTGGGCGTCACCGTCGACTTCGCGAAGCTGCCGACCGGCGGCCGGACCGTGTCCCTGCCCACCTACCCGTTCCAGCGCACGAAGTTCTGGCCCCCGGCGACCCGGCAGGCCCCCGGACCGGTCGAGGAAGCCGGCCGGCTCTACGCCCCGGTCTGGCGCCTCGACCCCACCCGGCCCACGGCCGCCCCGCAGGGCTCGCTGATCACCACCAACGCCGAGCTCGCCGCACTGGCCACCCGGGCCGGGATGACCGTCGGCACCGACCCCGGGACACTGCCCCAGCCGGTGCACGTCGTCCACGAAGGCGGTTTCGACGACCTCCTGCGGACCGTCCAGGCCCTCGACGGCCACGACGTCCGCCTGCTCACCGTCACCACCGGCGCGGCCGAGATCACCGGCGGCGACCTGACCGACCCGGACGCCGCCGGCGTGCACGGGCTCGGCCGCGGGGTCCGCGCCGAGTACCCCGGCCTCCGGTGGCGCGGGGTCGACGTCGAACCCGGCACCGGGGCGAAACACCTCCTGGAGGAGCTGGCCCGCCCGTGGACCGGCGACGCCGCGACCGAGCCGGTGCTCACCGGCTGGCGCGGCGGCCGCCGCCGGCTCCAGGAGTACACCGAGATCACCCTCGACGACGCCGCACCGGACTGGGGCGGCACGCACGTGGTCACCGGCGGCACCCGCGGCCTCGGCATGGTCGTGGCCAAGCACCTCGCCCGCCACGGCGCCGGCAAGCTGGCCCTGATCAGCCGCACCGGCGAGGCGGACCCGGGCGACCTCGCGGAGCTGACCGCCGAGGTGCTGGTGCTCAAAGCCGACGCCGGCGACCCGGAGCAGCTGCGGAACGCACTGGCCGAAGCCAAGGCACGGCTCGGCGAGCTCGACTCGATCGTGCACGCCGCGGGCCTGCCGGGCGGCGGGCTCGCCCAGCGCCGCACCGCCGGGGACATGCACCGCACGCTCGCCCCGAAGGTCAACGCGGTCGGCCCGCTCCTCGAAGCCCGGCCGCGGCGGCTGGTCCTGTTCTCCTCGATCGTCACGGTCGTCGGCGGGATCGGCGAAGCCGACTACTGCGCGGCCAACAGCGTCCTCGACGCCCACGGCGCCGCACTGTCCACAGCGGACACCCAGGTGGTCACCGTCGCCTGGGGACACTGGCAGCACGACGCCTGGGCGGACGCGGCCACCGGCGAGGCCCGCCTCGCCTACCGCCGCCGCTACGGCTTCACCGCCGAAGCCGGCTGCGCGGTGCTCGACCGGCTCGTCGGCAACGGCGTCCGCGGCACGGTCGTGGCCTTGCGCCAGGACCTGCCGGCCGCCCGCCGCGAGCTGGCCGCCCTCAACGACCTCGGTGAGCTCCTGGAGGCGGCCCCGGCGGCCACCACGCGCTACCCGCGGCCACCGCTGCGCACCGAGTACGCCGCCCCGCGCGGCGAGCTCGAGACCGACATCGCGGGTGTCTGGGGCGAGTTCCTCGGCATCGACGCCGTCGGCGTGCACGACCCGTTCTTCGACCTCGGCGGCAACTCGCTGGTCGGCATGGCCATGGTGGCGGCGCTGGAGAAGCGCCTCGGCCGCAAGATCGCGCCCGCCGTCCTCTTCGGCCACCCCACCGTGGCCGCCTTCGCCGCCGCACTGACCGACACCGACGCCCCCGCTCCGCGGGCGGCCACCACCGGATCCGCGCGGGGCCAGCGCCGCCGCCTGGCCGGCACCCGGAAATGAGGGACACCGTGACCGACAGCAGCGAAATCTCGCCCACGGACATCGCCGTGGTCGGCATGGCCGGCCGCTTCCCGGGCGCCGACGACGTCGGCGCGCTGTGGGAGACCGTCCGCGCCGGCCGCTCCGGCATCACCCGCTTCACCGACGACGAGCTCCTGAAGGCCGGCGTGCCCGCCGACCGGCTCGGCGACCCGGCCTACGTCAAGGCGGGCGCCGTCGTCCGCGGCGTCGAGGACTTCGACGCGGGCTTCTTCGGCATCAACCCGAAGGAAGCCCAGATCCTCGACCCGCAGCACCGGCTCTTCCTCGAGCACAGCCAGCACGCGCTGGAGGACGCGGCCTGCGACCCGGCGCGGTTCGACGGCGCGATCGGCGTGTTCGCCGGCTGCGCGTGGAGCACCTACCTGACCCACAACCTCACCCCGGCGAACGCCGCCGGTGAGATGGGCGAGATCGCGATCGCCCTCGGCAACGACAAGGACACCCTGGCCACCCGGGTCTCGCACACCCTCGGCCTGTCCGGGCCCGCGTTCAGCATCCAGAGCGCCTGCTCGACGTCGCTGGTCGCGGTCTGCGTCGCGGCGAGCAGCCTGGCGAACTTCGAATGCGACGTCGCACTGGCCGGTGGCGTGTCGATCGGCGTGCCGCACCGCGTCGGCTACCTCTACCAGCAGGGCGGCATCGCGCCGCCGGACGGCGAGTGCCGCGCGTTCGACGCCGCGGGCCTGGGCGCCCCGCTCGGCGGCGGCGTCGGCGTGGTCGCGCTGCGCCGGCTGGAGGACGCGCTCGCCGACGGCGACCGGGTGTACGCGGTGCTGCGCGGCTGGGCGGTCAACAACGACGCCGGCCGCAAGGTCGGCTTCACCGCGCCCGGCGTCGAGGGCCAGGCCACGGTGATCGCCGAGGCGCTGGCCGCGGCCGGGCTGGAGCCGGCGGACATCGGGTACGTCGAGGCGCACGGCACCGGCACCGCGCTCGGCGACGCCGCCGAAATCGCCGCGCTGCAGCAGGTCTTCGCGGGCCGGTCGGTGCGGATCGGCTCGGTGAAGACCAACGTCGGGCACCTCGACCGCGCCGCCGGCGTGACGAACCTGATCAAGGCCGCGCTCGCGCTGCACCACGAGGAGATCCCGCCGACCCGCAACCTCGGCACGCCGAACCCGCAGCTCACCGCGGGTGACGCCGAGCTGACCGTGGTCACCGAGCGCACGCCGTGGCCGCGCACGGACACCCCGCGCCGGGCCGGGGTCAGCGCGTTCGGCATCGGCGGCACGAACGCCCACGTCGTGCTGGAGGAGGCGCCGCTGCCGGTGCCCACCGCAACGGCCGGGCCGGAGCTGCTGGTCTGGTCGGCCCGCTCGGCCGCCGCGGCCGACGCGGCCACCGCGAACCTCGCCGCACACCTGGAGACCTCCGGGGACGCACTCGCCGACGTCGCCCACACCCTCCAGAGTGGACGGACGACGTTCGGGCACCGCCGGATGCTGGTCTCCGGTTCGGCCGAGGACGCGGCCCGGCTGCTGGCCGCGGGCGAAGTCTCGGCCTCGAGCGACGCCGGCACCGGCCGCCGCGTCGGGTTCCTCCTCGCGGGCACCGGCGAGCAGTACCCGGGCCTGGCCGCCGAGCTGTACGCGACGGCGCCGGTGTTCCGGGCCGAGCTGGACCGCTGCCGGGCGCTGCTGGACACGGACGTCCTGGCCGGGATGCTCGGCGAGCGCGAAGCCCCGGGTGGGCTGGCCGCCCTGCTGGGACGCACCGGCGGCGGCGAGCGCGCGGGCGACCGCACCGAGGTCCTGCACCCGGCGCTGTTCGCCGTCGAGTACGCGCTGGCGCAGCTCGTGCGCTCGTGGGGCGTCGAGCCGTCCGTGCTGGCCGGCTACAGCCTCGGCGAGTACGTCGCCGCGTGCCTGGCCGGGGTGCTCTCGCTCGAGGACGCCTTGGCGCTGGTGACGCACCGCGCGAAGCTGATGGCCGCGCTGCCCGGCGGCGCGATGGCCGCCGTGCCGCTGCCCGAAGCCGACGTGCGCGCCCGGATCGCCGGCACCGACCTCGACATCGCCGCGCTGAACGGCCCGCAGCTGACCGTCGTCTCCGGCACCGCCGAGGCGGTCGCCGCACTCCGCGCTTCCCTGGCCGCCGAGGACGTGCCGTGCCGTCCCCTGGCCACCACGCACGCCTTCCACTCCCGGCAGCTCGCGCCGCTGCGGGACGAGCTGACCGCCTGGGTCACCGCGAACGTGACCCTCGACGCGCCCACGATCCCGTACGTCTCCAACGTGACCGGTGCGCTGGTCACCGAAGCACCCGACCCGGCGTACTGGGCGGAGCACATGTGCGCGCCCGTCCGGTTCGACGACGCGCTGGCCACCCTGCTGGCCGACGAGGACACCGTGCTGCTGGAGCTGGGCCCGGGCCGCTCGCTGGGCGCGATGGTCCGCGGGCACCGGGCGTGCGCGCCGAAGCGCTGGGCCTCGGTGATCCCGACGCTGCCGGGCGCCGACGACCCGGCCCCGGCGGCCGTCGCCGTCGCCGAGGCGGCCGGACGGCTGTGGCTGGCCGGCGTCGACCTCGACTGGACCGGCGTCCGCGGCGGCCGCGGGGCCCGGCGGGTCGGCCTGCCCGGCTACCCGTTCCAGCGCTCGCGCTACTGGATCGACGCGCCGGGCACGGTCGCCCCGGAGGTCCCGCGGCTGGCCGCCGAGCCCGACGAGCACGTGCAGCTGCTGACGCCGTCGTGGCGGCCGCAGCCCGCCACCGACGCCGGAACCACCGGCCGGGTGGCGATCCTGCCGGACACCGGCGGGGTGGCCGCGGCGCTGGGCGCCCTGCTCGGGGAGGTGGCCGAGGCCGCCGACGCGGACACGATCGTCGACCTGTCGGTGCTCGACCTCGACGACGACGTGGCCGCGGTGCACGCGGTGGCCCGGACCCTGGCGACGGCGGCGGGTGACGGCTCGCGCGCGGTCCGGGTCCTCGTCGCCACCCGCGCCGGGCAGGCGACCGGGGGCGGCTCGGTCCGCCCCGCCCAAGCCGCGGTGGCCGTGCTGCCGGTCGTCGCGAACCAGGAGCACCTGAACCTCGACGCGGGCACCGTCGACCTCGACGCGGCCCACACCGCGGCCGAAGCCGCCGCCGTGCTGGCCGCGGAGTTGCGCTCGCCCGGCACTCCGCTGGTCGCCTACCGCGGCGACGAGCGGCTCGTTCCCGGCCACCGGCCCGCCGCACCCGCCGCCCCGCTCGCGGTCCGCGAAGGCGGCAGCTACCTCGTCACCGGCGGCCTCGGCAGCGTCGGCCTCACCGTCGCCGAGCACCTCGCCACCCGCGGCGCCCGCCGCCTCGTGCTGGTCAGCCGCAGCGGGGGCACCGAAGCCGCCGTCGCGCGGCTGCGTGCCCTCGGTGCCGAAGTCCACACCCCGAGAGTGGACATCACCGACCCCGCCGCCGTGCGCGCCCTGCTCGCCGAACACCGCTTCGACGGCATCGTGCACGCCGCCGCCGACTCCGGCCCCGCCGGGTTCCGCGCGCTGTCCGAAGTGGACGAAGCCACGATCGCCCGGCACTTCGCCGCCAAGGTCGGTGGCGCCCGCGTGCTGGCCGCGGCCCTGGACGAGCTTCCCGAGCGTCCTGAGTGGACAGTGCTGTTCTCCTCGACCTCGGCGCTGCTCGGCGGGGTCACCTTCGGCAGCTACGCCGCCGCCAACGCCGCGCTGCTCGCCGAAGCCCACGGCCGTCCCGGCTGGCTCGCCGCTGCCTGGGACACCTGGCCCGGCACCCTGGACCGGCTCGACGCCCGGCTCGGCGCCTCGATGGCCCAGCACGCCATGACCCGCGCCCAAGCACTGGCCGCGTTCGACCGCCTCGGCGGCCCCGTCGTGGTCGTTGCCGCCGGCGGGCTCGACGACCGGCTGCCCGGTGCCGCGAAGCCCACCGCGACCACCGCCGACCGCTTCCCCCGCCCCGACCTGCCCCAGCCCTACGTCCCGCCGATGAGCGCCACCGAACGCGGCCTGGCCGAGGTCTGGTCGTCCGTGCTCGGTGTCGAACCGGTCGGCACCCGGGACAACTTCTTCGACCTCAACGGCAACTCGCTGCTCGCCCTGCAGATGCTCGCCCTGGTCAAGGAGCGCTTCGGAGTCGCCATCCCGACCGTCACGCTCTTCGAGCTGCCCACCGTGCAGGCGCTCGCCGCCACCCTCGACGAGCAGGCCCCGGCGCGGGTCGTGGCCCCGGCCGCGCCGGTCGTCGCGGCGGACCCGGACGACGACGAGCTGGACCGGCACATCGCCATCGTCGGCATGGCCGGCCGGTTCCCCGGCGCGGGCACGATCGACGAGTTCTGGCGCAACCTCTGCGACGGCGTCGAGTCGATCACGTTCTTCACGCCCGACGAGCTGATCGCGGCCGGCGTCGACCCGGCGCAGGTCCGCGACCCGGCCTACGTGCCGGCGCGGCCGGTGCTCGACGACGTCACCGGCTTCGACGCCGCGTTCTTCGGCCTCAGCCCGCGGATGGCCGCGCTGACCGACCCGCAGCAGCGGCTGTTCCTCGAGGTCTGCTGGGAAGCCCTGGAAGGGGCCGGGTACGCGAAGCCCGGCGAACGCGGCCGGGTCGGCGTGTTCGGCGGCTGCAACCTCTCGACGTACCTGCTCGGCATCGCCGGGCAGTTCACCTCCGACGCCGACGCCAGCATCTACGAGCTGGTGATGGGCAACGACAAGGACGCGCTCACCACCACCGTGTCCTACCTGTTCGACCTGCGCGGCCCGAGCATGGCGGTGCAGACGTTCTGCTCGACGTCGCTGGTCGCGGTGCACACCGCGATGCGCAGCCTGCGGGCAGGCGACTGCGAGATGGCGCTGGCCGGCGGGGTCTCGGTGCGCGTGCCGGACCGGATCGGGCACCTGCACTCCCCCGGCGGCCAGGAGTCACCGGACGGGCACGTGCGCACCTTCGACGCCCAGGCCCACGGCAGCATGTTCGGCGACGGCGCCACCGTCGTCGTCCTCAAGAAGCTGGGTGCCGCCCTGCGCGACGGCGACCACATCTGGTCGGTGATCCGCGGCTCGGCGATGAACAACGACGGTGCCCTCAAGGTCGGCTACACCGCGCCGAGCGTGGGCGGGCAGTCGCGGGTGATCGCCGACGCGATGGCCGACGCCCGCGTCGCGGCCGAGGACGTCGGGTACGTCGAGGCCCACGGCACCGCGACCGAGCTGGGCGACCCGATCGAGGTCGCCGCGCTGACCCGCGCGTTCGGCGACACGGCCGAGAAGCAGTACTGCGCGCTGGGGTCGGTGAAGCCGAACGTCGGGCACCTCGACCGCGCCGCGGGCACGGCCGGGCTGATCAAGGCGTCGCTGGTGGTCCGCGAGGGCCTGATCCCGCCGACGCTGCACTACACCGCGCCGAACCCGGAGATCGACTTCGAGCACAGCCCGTTCCGGGTCGCGGCCGAGCTCGCGCCGTGGAACACCGGCGGCGGCCGCCCGCGGATCGCCGGGCTCAACTCGCTGGGCATGGGAGGGACCAACGTGCACGTCGTCGTCGAGCAGCCGCCGGACCGGCCCGCGCTGCCACCGGGTGACCCGGACACCGAGCGTCGCTACCAGGTGCTGCCGGTCTCGGCCCGCACCGCCGACGCGGCCGACGCCGCGGCCCGGCGCCTCGGCGAGCACCTCGCCGGGCACCCGGACGCGCGGCTGGCCGACGTCGCCTTCACGCTCCAGGAGGGGCGCAAGACGTTCGAACACCGGCGCGCCGTCGTCGCGTCCGATGTGGACAGTGCGGTCACCGCGCTGAGTGCTCCCGCGACCCGCGTCGAGCCGGTGCAGGACCGGCCGGTGGCGTTCCTCTTCGCCGGCGTCGGCGAGCAGTACCCCGGCCTGGTGGGCGAGCTGTACCGGCGCGAGCCGGTGTTCCGCGCCCACCTCGACGAGTGCCTGGCGCACCTCGACGCCGACGGCGACCTCGTCACCGGCGAGCGCGGCGGCGGCCCGAGCCTGGCCGCGCTGCTGGGCCGCACCGGCGACGAAGACCCCCGCGCCGCCCGGCTGCAGCGGACCGAACTCGCGCAGCCGCTGCTGTTCGCCGTGGACTACGCCCTGGCCCGGACGCTGGTGGACTGGGGGCTGAAACCGTCCGCGATGCTCGGCTACAGCCTCGGCGAGTACGTCGCCGCCTGCCTGGCCGGGGTGCTGTCCCTGCCGGACGCCCTGGCGCTGGTCGCCAAGCGCGCGGAGCTCATCGCCACCCTGCCCGGCGGGGGGATGGCGGCCGTGCCGCTGTCGCTCACCGAGCTCGAGACGCGGTTCGACCTGACGGGCCTCGACATCGCCGCGGTGAACGGCCCGGAGCTGGTCGTGGTGGCCGGGGAGACCACGGCGGTCGAGCGGCTCGCGCAGGACCTGCGGGCCGCGGACGTCCCGTGCCGTCCGCTGCGCACCAGCCACGCGTTCCACTCGCGGATGCTGGCCCCGGCCGCGGCCGGGCTGACCGCGTGGATCGCCGCGAACGTCACGCTGAACGCCCCCGAGCTGCCCTACCTGTCCAACGTCACCGGCGCCCCGGCGACCGCGGACCTCGTCACCGACCCGGGGTACTGGGCCCGGCACATGTGCGAGACCGTCCGGTTCGCCGACGCGGCCACCGCGCTGCTGGCCGACGAGCACCTGGCCGTCGTCGAGATCGGCCCCGGCCCCTCGCTCGGCGCGCTGCTGCGCGGGCTCAGCCCGGCGAGCCGCTGGCCGATGATCACCGCCACCCTGCCCGCCGCCGACGACCCGCGGCCTGCCGACGAGGTGCTCACCGACGGCCTGGCCCGGCTGTGGCTGCTCGGCGCGGCCTTCGACTGGTCGGCCTACCACGGCCGCGGCACGGCGACGCCGGTCTACCGCGGCACCGCCCCGGGCCGGGTGCCGCTGCCGACCTACCCCTTCCAGCGGCAGCGCTACTGGATCGAGGCGAAGCCGGCCACCGGGACGGCCCGGGTCGAGACGCCCGCGGACGGGCCGCTGGAGGAGTTCGACCGGATCCCGCTGCTGCCCGAGGACCAGTGGATCAGCCTGCCCACCTGGCGCCAGACCTCGGCCGCGCCCGTCGCGCCGCAGCCCGCGTCCTGGCTCGTGTTCGCCCGTCCCGGCCTCGCCGAAGACGTCCTCGACGGGATCCGCCGCACCGGCGACCCGGTGACCGTGGTCCGGCCGGGCGCGGGGTACCGGCCGGGCCCGGACGCCACCGTCCGCCCCGGCGACGTCGACGACCTGCTGCAGCTGCTGCGCGACCTCAAGCGCGGCGGCACCCGCCTCGACCGGGTCGTCCACCTGTGGAACCTCGACGACGACTCCCTGCTGCTCGGCCTGCACACGCTCGTCGCACTGGCCCGCGCGGCCGGCGAGCTGGGCCTCGGCGGCTGGACACTGGACCTGGCCGCCACCGGCACCCAGCGCGTCCTGCACGACGGCGAGCTGCGGCCCGACGCGGCCACGCTCACCGGGCCGAACCTGGTGATCCCGATGGAGTACCCCGGTGTCCGAACGCGACTCATCGATGTCGACGCGGCCGCCGGTGCCGCCGCCGTGGTCGCCGAACTGCACCGCCCGGCGCCCGGCCGCACGGTCGCGCTGCGCGGGTCGCGGCGCTGGCTGCCCGGCTACGAAGTTCTGACGCCGCAGCCGATCGAGCAGGCGGCGAGCGTGCTGCGGGATCAGGGCGTCTACCTGATCACCGGCGGCCTCGGCGGGATCGGGCTGGCGATGGCCGAGCGGCTGGCCCGCGACAGCCACGCGAAGCTCGTGCTGTTCGGCCGCCGCGGCCTGCCGCCGCGCGAGCGCTGGGCCGGGATCGCCGACGGCACCGACGAGGTGCCCGGCACGATCCGCGACCGCGTCGCCCGAGTGCAGGAGATCGAGGCCCTCGGCGGTGAAGTCGTGGTCGTCGAAGGCGATGTCGCCGAGGAGGCCGACGTCCGGCGCGCGGTCGCCGTGGCCGTCGAGAAGTTCGGGGCGCTGCACGGCATCCTGCACACCGCGGGCGTGCCGGGTACCGGGCTGATGCAGTTCAAGCAGCCCGGCGACGCCGACCAGGTCCTGGCGCCGAAGCTGCCCGGCTCCCGGGCGCTCAGCGCGGCCACCGACGGCCTGGACCTCGACTTCGTCGCGCTGTTCTCCTCGATCACGTCGGTCACCGGCGGTGGCCCTGGCCAGGTCGACTACTGCGCCGGCAACGCGTGGCTCGACGCCTACGCCGCCTCCCACGGTGGCCGCACGGTGTCGATCTCTTGGGGCGAATGGACCTGGAACGCTTGGGACGACGGGCTTTCCGGGTACGAGGAGGACATCCAGACCTACTTCCGCGAGCACCGCGCCAAGTTCGGCATCGACTTCGAGCAGGGCTGGCGCACGCTGCTGCGGGCGCTGGCCTCGGGCGAACCCCACGTCGTGATCTCCACCCAGGACTTGGACGCGGTGACGGCGGTGGCCGCCCGGTTCAGCGTCGACGCCGTCACCTCGGCGGCGAACGGCGGCTCGACGGCCGACCGGCACCCGCGGCCGGAACTGGTCACACCGTTCCAGGAGCCCGAAGGCGACGCCGAGCGCACGGTGGCCGAGGCGTGGTGCGAAGCACTGCGCCTGGACCGGGTCGGCGCGTCCGACAACTTCTTCGAACTCGGCGGCACGTCGCTGCTCGGCATCTCGCTGCTGGCGACGCTGCGCAGCAGCTTCCCGGACGCCGAACTGCCGCCGCACATCATCCACGAGGCCCCGACCGTCGCCGCGCTCGCGAAGATCGCCGCCGGCGACCCCGGGACCCCCGAACCCGCACCCGACAGCGCCGCGCAGGGACAGCTGCGCCGCTCCGGCATCAAGGCCGCGGCCGCCCGACGGCGCCGGGCCTGAACCAGAAGTCCTTCCACAGAAAGGGAACAGTCATGGCAGTCACGGGAGTGGTGGGCGCCGGCGTCATGGGCATCGGCGTCGCCCAGGACTTCGCCGCCGCCGGCCACGAAGTCGTCCTGGTCGACAAGGACGAGCGGATCCTCGAAGAGGCCCGCGCCGCGATCACGCGCAACTGCCGGCTCAGCCGGCTGATGGGCGGCCCCGCACTCGACGCGGACGAGATCCTCGCCCGGATCACCACCGCGGTCGGCCTGGCCGCACTGGACAAGACCGAGATCCTCGTCGAGAACGTCACCGAGGACTGGGACATCAAAGCCGCGGTGCACGCCGAGCTCGACGAGGTCTGCGGCCCGGACACGGTGATCATCGCCAACACCTCGGCCGTGCCGATCACCCGGATCGCCTCGGTCGGCAAGAACCCGGGCCGGGTCATCGGCGTCCACTTCATGAACCCGGTGCCGCAGAAGCCGGTCGTCGAGCTGATCCCCGGCTTCCACACCACGCCGGAGACCATCCTGCGCACCCGCGAGCTGCTCACCAGCATCGGCAAGCGCTGGGTCGACGTGAAGGACGCGTCGGGCTTCGTGTCCAACCGCGTGCTCATGCTGACCGTCAACGAGGCCGCCTACCTGGTGCACGAGGGCGTCGCCACCGCCGAATCCGTCGACGAGGTGTTCCGCGGCTGCTTCGGCCACCCGATGGGCCCGCTGGAGACCGCCGACCTGATCGGCGTCGACACGATCCTCTACAGCGTCGAGGTGCTCTACGAGCACTACGCCGACTCCAAGTACCGCCCCTGCCCGCTGCTCAAGCAGATGACCGACGCCGGCCTGCACGGCCGCAAGTCCGGCCGCGGCTTCTACACCTACAGCTGATCCCCCACCCCAGAAGGAGAAATGACCATGTCCGAGACCACCGGCGACATCCTCGCCTTCATCACCGGCCGCTTCCCGCAGGCCGAGATCACCGCCACCGAGGACATCTTCTCGCTCGGCTACATCAACTCCCTGTTCGCCATGGAGCTGGTGATGCACCTGGAGAAGACCTTCGCCGTCACCATCCCCAACGAGGAACTGCGGATCGACAACTTCCGCACCGCGGCGGCGATGACCGAGCTGGTCGGCCGCCTGCGCCCGGCCGCGACGGTGGGCTGACCCGTGACGGAGGTACTCACCGCGGTCCGCGCGCCCGGCCGCGAGGCCGCACGGGCCTTCGTGGACGAGCACATCGTCCCCTTCGCCGACGCGTGGGACAAAGCCGGGCGCATCCCCGAGGACCTGCTGGACAAGATCGCCGAGGCCGGGCTGTGGGCACCGTTCCTGCCGCCCGCGCTCGGCGGCTCCGGCACCGACATGGTCACCCTCGGCGAGATCCACGAGGAGGTCGGCCGCGGCTGCTCGTCGGTCCGCAGCCTGCTGACCGTGCACACCATGCTCTCCTGGGCGTTGCTGCGCTTCGGCACCGAGGCGCAGCAACACCGGTGGGGCCCGGAACTGACGAGCGGACGCGTCCTGGGCGCGTTCTGCCTGTCCGAGCCGGGCGCGGGCAGCGACACGGCCGCGATCACCACCACGGCCACTCCGGAAGGTGACGGCTGGCGGCTCGACGGCCTCAAGAAGTGGACCACCAACGGGCAGCGCGCGGACCTGTTCCTGGTCTTCGCGAAGGGCCCGGCCAGCACGATCGCACTGCTCGTCCCGCGCGACACCCCCGGCGTCACGGTCACCCCGATCGACGACATCCTCGGGACGCGCTCGTCGATGCTGGCGTCCATCTCCTTCGACGGCGTCCGGCTCGGCGCCGACGCGCTGCTCGGGCCGAGCGGCTTCGCCTCCGGCATGGTCCTCACCGGCACGCTCGACCTCGGCCGCTACAGCGTCGCGGCCGGGTCGGTGGGCATCATCCAGGCGTGCGCCGACGCGTGCGCGGACTACACGAGCAAGCGGACCGTCGGCGGGCAGCCGCTGAAGGACCTGCCGCTGATCCAGGCGAAGCTGTCGGACATGGTCACCGACGTCCGCGCGGCCCGGCTGCTGCTGGCCGAGGCCGGCCGGCTCAAGGACCGCGGCGACTCGGCCACGATCATGGCCACCTGGGTGGCGAAGTACTTCGCCTCGGTCGCGGCCGCCAAGCACGCGTCGGAAGCCGTGCAGGTGCACGGCGCCAACGGCTGCAGCGGGGACTACCCCGTGGCCCGGTTCTACCGGGACTCGAAGGTCATGGAGATCATCGAGGGCAGCACCGAGATCCAGCGGATGACCATCGCCGCCGAGGCCTACCGGAAGCAGGTACCGTGACCAGTCTCCTTTCCCCCGTCCCCGCTCAGGCTCCGGCGAAGCCCGTGCAGGGCAAGATCAAGTGCGTGGTGTGGGACCTCGACAACACCGTCTGGGACGGGGTTCTGCTCGAGGACGGCGACGTCCAGCTGCGCCCGTGGGTCGTCGAGCACGTCAAGCGGCTCGACGCGATGGGCGTGCTGCACTCGGTCGCCAGCAAGAACGACCACGAAACCGCGATGGCGAAGCTGCGCGAGTTCGGGCTGGACGAGTACTTCCTGTTCCCGCGCATCTCGTGGAACGCGAAGTCGGTGTCGATCGGGCAGATCGCCCGGAAGCTCACCCTCGGCTGGACGCGTTCGCGTTCGTCGACGACCAGGAGTTCGAGCGGGCCGAGGTGGCGTTCGCGCTGCCGCAGGTGACCACTGTGGACATCCTGGAGGCCGACGAGGTGTTGCGGCGCACGGAGTTCGCGCCCCGGTTCGTCACCGACGAGTCGGCGCAGCGGCGCGGGATGTACTTCAGCCAGCTCGCCCGCGACGACGTCGAGGCGGACTTCGCCGGCACCGGCGAGGACTTCCTGGCCAGCCTGGACCTGCGGTTCACCATCGCGCCGGCCAAGCGGGAGGACCTGCAGCGGGCGGAGGAGCTGACGGTCCGGACCAACCAGCTCAACTCGACCGGGCGCACGTACTCCTACGACGAGCTGGACGCGTTGCGCTCGTCTTCCGAGCACGTGCTGCTCGTCGCGTCGCTGACCGACAAGTTCGGCTCCTACGGCAAGATCGGCCTGGCGCTGCTGGAGAAGGGCACGCCGGACTGGCGGCTGAACATGATGCTGATGTCGTGCCGGGTGATGTCCCGCGGGGTCGGCACGGTCCTGCTCGGGCACGTGATGGGCCTGGCCCGGGCGGCGGCGCAGGGCTGCGCGCGGACTTCGTCGAGACCGGCCGCAACCGGATGATGCAGATCACCTACGCGTTCAGCGGGTTCCGCGAGGTGTCGCGGGACGGCGCCCACGTGGTGCTCGCGGCGGACCTGTCCGAGATCCAGGAGCCGCCGGCGTACGTGACGCTCGAGGTGGAGTCGTGACGACGGCGGTGGCGAGCCGCTGGCTGCCGTTCCCCGCGACCGCGGGGAACGTGCGGCTGTACTGCCTCCCCCACGCGGGCGGCTCGGCCTCGGCGTTCCGCGCGTGGATCGGCAGGCTGCCCGGGGTGACGGTGTGTCCGGTCCAGCCGCCGGGCCGCGAGACGCGCCAGAAGGACGAACCGCACACGGCGATGTCTTCGTACGTCGCCGATCTGGCGGACTTCGTGCTGTCTTCCGGCGATGCGCCGTACGCGGTCTACGGCCACAGCCTGGGTGCGCTGGTCGGGTTCGAGCTGGTGCGGGAGATCTCCCGCCGCGGCGCTCCCCTGCCGGTGCACCTGGTGGTCTCGGGCTGCCCGGCCCCGCAGTGGCCGACCTTCGACGACCCGATCGTGGCGGGCATGGGCGACGCGGAGATCGTGTCGCTGCTGCGCACGCTGGGCGGAACGCCGGAGGTGTTCCTCAACGACCCCCGCGTGCTCCGGCTCATCCTGCCGCCGATCCGGGCGGACCTGACGGTGAAGAACACGTACTCCTACGTTCCCGGCCCGCCGCTGGAGGTGCCGGTGACGGCGCTGGCGGGCACCTCGGACGTCCGCGCGAGCGTGGAGTCGGTGCTGGCCTGGCGGGACCAGACGGTCCGGCCGTTCCGCGGCCACGTGCTGGCGGGCGGGCACTTCGCGGTGCTGGAGCAGGAGGACGTCACCCTGGCCCACCTGGCCGCCGCCCTCCGCCCTTGGTCCTGAAGCTGCGCCCACGTGTGGGACATCGCGAATCGGGGTACTGACCCCCTGGAAACGTGGTGGGTCCGCCGCCAATACCCCTGGCGGCGGGCCCATCACCCATCCCCCATCACCCTCGGCGGAGCCCGTCAGCAGGACCAGGCGTTGTCTTCCACCAGGTAGATCCGGAACCCCTCCCACCGGTCGGGTGCCGTGGCGCGGGCGCGGAGCGTTCCGTCGCCGCTGACGTCGGCCGAGACGTACCGGCCGTTCGCCGCGGACGTGATGTTGATGTCGCTGTTGTGGGCATCGACGTCTTGATAGGTGTAGATGTTGAACTTCTCCCACGCGTTCGGCCACTCGGCCCGGGCGTAGAGCGTTCCGTCTCCCCCCAGATCGGCGGAGACGTACCTCCCTTCCGAAGACTGCAGGGTGTAGTCGTAGCCGACGCCGCGCAGGACGAACCTTTCCCAGGCTCCCAGTCCGTTGTCGCCGTTGGTGCGGGCGCGCAACCGCCGGTTGTCGGCCCCGAGTTCGGCGGCGACCCAGTACGAGCTCGCCTTCGAGTTCAGGTACACCGTCCGGCAGTTCGACGCGGACGCGTACCACCGGGTGCCCTGGACCGCCGAGGCCGGCTGAGCGAACGACACCACGCCGAGTGCGCAGAGTGCCACCGCCGCGGCGATCCGCGATCTTTTCCGAGACATCGAAAATCCACTCCCATTCCGCTGGGTCATCGGGAAACTCGGGGCGCCGGACACGGCATGAAGAACGGACGTGCTCCCCCACACGTCCGTCGCCCCCCATCACGTCGCCGCCCCGGGACACCGGGGAGCGACGTCGGGAATACTAGGAGGAACCCGACAACAGCGTCAAGTAAAGTTTACTGAACAAGGTGGACGATGGCCGAACCCGACCCGCGCCGCACGCTCGACCAGGCGCTGACCAGTCTGATCGCCATGAAGGCGGCCCGCGACGGCGAGCACACCGTCACCGACCAGGCCATCGGCGAGCACATCGGGAAGTCGCGCACCACCGTGTGGAAACTGCGCACCGGCCAGGAGCGGAACCCCAAGATCGAGACGCTCGAAGCCCTCGCCCGGTTCTTCGGCGTGAAGGTGACCTACTTCCTCGACGACGGCAAGGCCGCGGTCGCCGACGAGCAGCTCGAGTCGCTGGCCGCCGCGCGCCGTCTCCAGGAAGCAGCCGAGCGGGGCGGCGTCACCGGCATCAACGCCCGTCTCGGCAGCCTTTCGCCGGAAAGCCTGCTCGCCGTGGCCCGGCTGATCGAGCAGCTGGACACGCCCGAACCATGACCGATCCCCTCCGCGACGCGGGGGCGAGCCTGTCGGCCCTCCGGCGCGCGATCGAGCGCGTCCTGGACGAGCTGGCCTGGCCGGTCCCGTTCGACCTCGATGCCCTGCTGGGGCAGATCGCGCTCCGGCGCGGCAAGCGCGTGGCGCTGCTCGCGACCGCGCTGCCACGGGACGGGGCGGGCGGGCTGGTCATCGAACGCGACCGCGACCTGGTGATCGTGGTCGACGAGACCCTGCCGCCCCTGCAACGGGAACACGTGATCCTGCACGAGGCGGCCCACGTCCTGTTCGGGCACCGCGGCACCTCGGTCGGGGACCTGACGGCGGACGAACTGACCGAACTGGACCCGGAAACGGTGCGGGACGCGCAGCGGTTCGCCCGGCGTGCCGGTTACCCGGCCCTCGAGGAGCGGGTGGCGGAGATCGCGGCAGCGCTGATGTCTTCGCGGGCCGGCGACGTCCGGCGCCGGGCCGTCCGGCCGGGCCGATCGGACGCCGTCGCCGAGGCGAACAAGCGGTTCGAAGCCGCGCTGCTCACCCGGGCGCCCCGCCGGTGATCCTCCTCGACAGCACCGTCCTCGCCGCGGCGGGCGCGACGGCCGCGTGGCTGCTGTTCCTGCGCGCCCTGCTGCGCAATCCCCGCAACGACGCGGTGCTGTGCGTGTGGCTCAGCGCGCTGTTCCTGGCGTTCGGCCTCTACCTCGGCCTGCTCGAATACGGCGCGGAAGCCACCCGCCCGCTCCCGCGGTGGGCCCGGGTCGCGGCGATCACCCAGCACGTCTGCACGCTCGTGGGGCTCTACGCCGGTTACTGCGCCTACGCGCACCTCGTGCACGAGCCGCGGGAAGCCGTGCGCCACCTCGTCCGGCAGGGCTGGGTGCTGGCGGTGACGGTCACGGTCATGCTGGTCCCGGCGGTGCTCGCCGGTCCCGGCGACTTCACCGCCGCGCACACGGGACACTACGGCGAAGGCCCGGTGGCCGGCAGCTACCTGGCGGTGTTCACGGTCTACGCCGGGATCGTCGCGGCCGCCCTGGCCCGGACGTCCTGGACGTGGGCGCGCCGGGTCGACGACCGCTGGATCCGCCGCGGACTGCTGGCCGGCACCGCGGGGTTGCTCACCGGCGTGCTCTACTTCCTGCTCCGCGCCGGGTACATCGTGCTCGCCGCCACCGGTCACCAGCCCGCGTCGAAGGAGGGTGCGCTGATCGGCCGGCTGCTCGCGGTCGCCGTCCCGCTGTCGGTGTTCGGGCTGACCGCGCCCGTTTGGGGACCGCGGCTGTCCCGGGTCAGGGCCTGGTGGTGGGCCTACCACGCCCACCGGCGCCTGCACCCGTTGTGGGCCGAGCTCACCGGCGCCTTCCCGCACGTCCGCCTGCCGCTGCCGGCTTCCCGGTGGTCGCCGCGGCACCGCCACCTGCGGCTGCACCTGCGGGTCATCCAGATCTGGGACGCCCGGCGCGCGCTGCTCGGCCACTGCCGGGCCGCCGACTACCAGCGCGCACTGAGCGAGTCGACGCTGACCGGCCGGCGCCGGGCGGCCCAGGCCGAAGCCGCGATGCTCGCCGCCGGCCTGCGCCGGTTGCGCGCCGGCCAGGCCCCCGGCGAGCCGGGCGAAACCCACGCCGAGCTGCACGCCGGGGAAGCCGACCTCCCGGCGGACGTGGCCTGGCTGGTCCAGGTCGCCGCGGCACTCCCCCGGCACCGGAAAGGCTGACCACCCCCGCCGCGGCCGCCCGGCTCAGGAACCCGGCTCGGCGATCCGGCCGGCGTGCAACCGGACCGTCGGCAACTCCACCACCACCGCGGTGGCCGGCAGGTTTTCAGTACGCCGCGATCCGGACCGGCCGCCCAGCGCGAAAAGTGCGCGAGCCCGCAATCCACAAACACCACCAACCGGCTCAGGAACCCAGCTCCGCAATCCGCGCCGCGAGCAACCGCACCGTCGGCAACTCCACCACCGCCGTGGCCGGCAGCTGCCAGTGCGCCGCGATCCGGACCGCCCCCGCCGAGCGGCCGCCCAGCTCGAAGAAGTTGTCGTCGGCGCCGATCTCCTCGAAACCCAGTGCCTCCGCCCAGCGGTCGGCCACTTCGCGCTCGAGACCCGGCTCCGGCTCCACGAACGTCGTGCCCAGCGACGGCCGGGCCCGGACCGCCGACGATGATCCGACCGCCTCCGCCGCCCGCACCGGACGGACCGGCGGCAGCCCGGACAGCACCACCTCGGTCAGGTGCTCCGCTGCCGCCACCGCGGCGATGACCTCCGGGCCCGGGTCCGATGTGGACACCACGGTCGTCCACCGCCCCCGCCCGGCCAGCCGGGCGACGCGGGCCTCCGCGGCCAGGACCCGACCGGCCGCGTCCGGCCGCACCAGCAGGATCCCCCGGCGGCCGCCCAGGTCGGGGACGTTGTGGTGGACTTCGGCCTCCGCGTGCCCCGCCAGCGCGCAGGGCTCGTGGTGCGGCCGCCACGCCTGGTCGCCCCGGACCGCCAGCGGTGTTCCGGCGTTCAGCACCGCCGCCAGGACCTGGTCCACGGCCGCCGCCGGGCCGATGTCGACATGTCGGGACGTCAGCACGGTCAGCGCCGCGTGGGACGGCGTGGTCAGGTCCGGACCGAGCACGCCGACCGCACCGGAGGTCAACGTCACCATGCCCGGCCACAGCTCGGCCGCCGCCTCGACGTCCCCGGGCGAGCCGCCCAGTGCGAAGCCGTGGACGACCGTGCGCGGGACGACGACCAGCGACTGCCGCAGCAACGGCAGGTCGCCCGGCCCGACGACGAAGTCGCCGGTGTCCAGGAACGCGAACCCGGCTCCCGGCCGCACGGTGGTCACTTCGCCCCCCGCCAGTGTGATGCGGGCCGCCAGCGCCTCGCCCACCGGATCGGCGGCGAACACCAGCCACGGCCCCGCCGCCCGCAGCCGGCGCTCCAGGCCGGCCACCGGCTGCGGGTCGGGCCGCCACGACGGCACGTACGCGTCCGGGCGGGCGAGCGCCACCGGATCGACCCAGAACCGCTTGCGCTGGAACGGGTACGGCGGCAGCTCCACCCGCCGCCCCTCGCCGCGGTGCAGGGCGGCCCAGTCCACAGTGGAACCGGCCAGCCACAGCCGGGCCACGACGGAAAGGACGCACGAACCGCCGTCGACGACCAGGGTGTCCGTGGCGCTCTCGTCCAGCCGGACGCCCAGCCGGGTCAGCCCGGCCGACAACGCCGACAGCGCCCCCTCGCGGGTGGCGGCCGACGCGGGCACTTCGGCCCCGGCCAGCAGGCGGTGCGCGGCGGAGGCCGTCGATGCCCAGTCTGAGCCGGTGCCCGCGACCAGGCGGAACCGCGGGTCACGGCGGCGGGTCTCGCCGTCGAGCCACCGGCCGGGGTCGGCGAGCGCGGCCAGCGCGTCGGCGTGGTCCTGGACCACGACCGCCCGGCGCAGCGCGAAGTGCCCGCGCGAAACCTGCAGCGTGAAACTGACGTCACCGAGGTCCAGCGCGGGATGAGCGGCCAGGTGAGCGCGCAGCCGCGAGGTCACCTCGTCCAGCGCGGCCGCGTCACCGGCGGAAAAGGTCAGGAGCCAGGGGCCACGCGAAGGCCGGGACGCCCGCACCGGCGGCTCCTCGAGGACCACGTGCGCGTTCGTCCCGCCGACCCCGAACGAGCTGACCCCCGCCCGCCGCGGGCGGGCGTCCGCCGGCCAGGGCGCGTCGGCGGGCAGCACGGTAAACCGGTCCCCGAGCGCGGGGTTGGGCGTGCGGAACCCGGCCGTGCCCGGCAGGACGCCGTCACGCAGGTTCAGCGCCGCCCGGATCAGCGACGTGACGCCGGAGGCGCGGTCGAGGTGCCCGATGCTGGGCTTGACCGAGCTGAGCACGCACGGCTCGGCCCGCCCGGGCCCGAACACCCGGTTCAGCGCGGCCAGCTCGATCGAGTCGCCCAGCGGGGTGCCGACGGCGTGGCACTCGACGTACCCCACCGTCTCCGGCTTCACCCCGGCCACGGCCAGCGCGGTGTCGACCACCGCGGCCTGCCCGGCGACGCCGGGAGCCGGGTAGCCGGCGCGGTCGCGGCCGTCGTTGTTGACCGCCGAGCCGAGGAGCACCGCGTGCACGACGTCGCCGTCGGCGAGGGCGTCCTCCAGGCGCTTCAGCGCGACGACCGCCGCGCCGGACCCCATCACGGTCCCGTTGGCGTCGGCGTCGAGGGCGCGCACCCGGCCGTCGGGCGAGAGGATGCTGCCCTCTTCGGCGAGGTGGCCGCCGGTCTGCGGCAGCGGCAGCGCCGCCCCGCCGGCCAGTGCCAGGTCGCATTCGTAGGTCAGCAGGCTCTGGCAGGCCAGGTGCACCGCGACCAGTGACGTCGAGCAGTACGTCTGCACGGTGATCGCCGGGCCGCGCAGGCCCAGCTTGTACGAGACGAGCGACGTCAGCGAGTCACGCTCCACCCCGGCCGACAGCAACGGCTTGCCGCCGGGCTCTTCGGCCAGGCCGTCGAGGTTGCGGGTCAGGTAGTCGGGGAACGCGCAGCCGGCGAACAGCCCGACCGGCAGGCCGGGATCGGTCGGCCGGTACCCGGCCCGCTCCAGCGCCTCCCACGAGCATTCGAGCAGCAGCCGGTGGTGCGGCTCCAGGGTTTCCGCCTCGCGCGGGCTCAGCCCGAAGGCGGCGGCGTCGAACGTCTCGACACCGCCCGCCACCGGCCCGCCGACGCGGACGTGGCCCGGGGTGGCCGGGTCCACCCCCGCGGCGGCGAGTTCGGCGTCGGTCAGTTCGCGCAGGCCGGGGACGCCGGCCGCGAGGTTGCGGCGCAGCTGCTCGACGTCGGCGGCGCCCGGGAAGCGCCCCGCCATCCCGACGAGCGCCACGGCCGATTCGGGTGCCGGTTCCGTCACGGCAGGTCCTTTCTCCGGTGGGGTCAGAGCAGGTGGCTGCGGCCCCAGCCGTGGGCGAGCCGGTAGGTGGCGAACGCCCCGGTGGCCAGGCCGATGCCGAGCACGATCAGCCCCGGGCGCAGCATGGCCTCGGCGTGGCCCGCCACGGCCTCGCGGATCAGCGACAGGCCCCAGTAGCCCGGGGAGAACGGCGCGATGGCCTGGGCCCACGACGGCATCAGCGACACCGGCAGCAGCGAGCCGCCGAGCGAGCTGATGGTGATCGCGCCGAGGTCGACCGCGACGATCAGGTCACCGCGGCTGCGGACCACAGTGGACAGTGCGGCGCCCATGGCCAGCAGCATGAAGCCCCACAGGCACATCGCCCCGAGCACCAGGCCGGGCGACACCGGGAACGGCATCCCGACGACGAGCCAGCCGTACACCATGAGCACGCTCTGCTGGATCAGCAGCACCACGAACACCGGGACCGCCTTGCCGATCAGCAGTTCCGCGCGGGCGGCCCGGCTGGCGCGCAGCCGGTCCCAGGTGCGCCACTCGCGTTCGACGAAGATCGCGTTGCCCACGATCGCCATGGCGAACACGGAGAACATCACCAGCTGCCCGGTCACCGCCTCGACCGCGCCGGTGCCCAGCGCCTTCACGTACAGCGGCTGGAACAGCACCATGAAGATCATCGGCGTGATCAGGTAGCTGATCAGCTGCGAGGGGTCGCGCAGGCGCAGGATCGCGTTGTAGCGGACGAGGGCGCCGGCCCGGGAGAGGGAGTCAGTGCGCGTCGACATCGGTGGTCACCGCCAGGGAGTGGTAGAGGTCGTCCAGGCTGGGGTTGCGCAGTTCGACGGACTCGACCGGCCGCTCGACCGTCGGCAGCAGCTCCAGCAGCGTGCCGGTCGGGTCGGTGGTCGAGACGGTCAGCTGCTCGTCGGCGGTGCGCACGCGGACCTCGCCGGGCAGGCCCGCCAGCAGTTCGTCGGCGCCGCCGCGCGCGATCACCCGGCCTTCGGCGGCCACCGCGATGGTGGCCTGCAGATCGGTCAGTTCGGTCAGGTAGTGGGTGGTGTAGACCACTGCGGCTCCCTCGCCTGCTCGTTGCTTGACCACGTCGAGCAGCGCCTGACGGGTCTCGGGGTCGGCACCGGCGGTCGGCTCGTCGAGCAGCAGCAGCGCGGGCCGGTGCACCAGCGCCGTCGCGGCCTGCGCCCGCCGCTGCTGGCCGCCCGAGAGCAGGCCGCAGGTGCGGTTCAGGAAGCTCTCCAGCCGCAGCGCGGCCGTGAGGTCGTCGATGGCCGAGCGCAGCGCGGCCCGGCGCAGGCCGGCCAGGCGGCCGTACAGCTCCAGGTGCTCGCGGACGGTCAGCGGGCGGTAGAGCGCGATGTGCTGCGGGGAGATGCCGATGCGGTCGCGGGCGCGCGTCGGCGATTCGCCGTCGACGAGCACGGTTCCGCTGTCCGGGCGCAGCAGCCCGGACACCATTTCGACGAACGTGGTCTTGCCGGCGCCGTTGTGGCCGACCAGTCCGACGATCTCGCCCGCGGCGACCTCGAGGCTGAAGCCGTCGAGGGCCTGCACTTCGTCGTAGCGTTTCCGGAGGTCGATTGCTTGCAACATGGGGGATCGCTCCTTGCGGTTCACGGCTCTTGCAATGTCGCACGGGGACGGCCGGGACGGCGCTCCCCCGCGGTGGCAGGAAACTGCCGTCATTCGGTGCCGGCGGGCACCGCGCTCAGCGCCTCCCGCAACGCGACGCGGTCGAACTTGCCGTTGACCGACCGGGGCAGCTTCGGCAGCGCCTCGATCCGCCGCGGCAGCATGTACGCGGGCAGTTCCTTCGCCAGCGCGCGGGAAACCGCCTCGGCGTCGGCTTCCGGCGCGACCGCCAGCACGATCCGCTGGCCCAGCACGGGATCCGGCACGCCGAACGCGGCCGCCTCCCCCACCAGGCCCGTGGCGTAGGCCGCTTCCTCGACCTCGGCGGGGCTGACGCGGTAGCCCGACGTCTTGATCATCTCGTCGGTCCGGCCGACGAAGTAGAGGAAGCCGTCCTCGTCGCGGTAGACGGTGTCGCCCGACCAGACGGCGATCTCCGGGCGCACCAGGCCGTCCGGGCCCGGCACCGGGCGGAAGCGTTCGGCGGTGCGGCCCGGGTCGTTCCAGTAGCCGAGCGCCACGAGCGCGCCGCGGTGCACCAGCTCGCCGTGCTCGCCGGGCAGGCAGGGCGTGCCGTCGGGGCGCAGCACGAGCACTTCGGCGTTCGGGATCGCCTTCCCGATCGAGCCGGGACGGCGGTCCGCCTCGGCCGGGTCGAGGTAGGTGGAGCGGAACGCCTCGGTCAGGCCGTACATCAGGAACGGTTGCGCGGCCGGGAAGATCTCGCGCAGCCGGGTCAGCGTGGCGCGGGGCATGCGGCCACCGGTGTTGGCGAAGTAGCGCAGCCGCGCGGTCGCCTCGGCCGGCCACTGCTGGGTCACCAGCTGCAGCCACAGCGGCGGCACGCAGGTGAGCGCGGTGACGCCGTGGCGGGCGCAGAGCCGGACGATCTCCTTGGGCAGCAGGTAGTTCACGAGCACGACGTGCGCGCCGGCGGCGAAGGCGGTGGTGAGCTGGCTGAAGCCCGCGTCGAAGCTGAGCGGCAGCGCGGCGAGCACGACGTCTTCGCGCGTGTGGCCGAGGTACTCCGCGACGCTCGCGGCGCCGGCGAGCAGGTTGCGGTGCGAGAGCACGACGCCCTTGGGACCGCCGGTGCTGCCGGAGGTGTACATGATGGCGGCCGGGTCCTGGTCGATCACGGTGCCGGGCACCGGGACCGGGTCGTTGGCGAGCAAGGCGTCCCAGGCGGGCTCGCCGAACACGACGACCGGGGTCGCTCCCGGCACCGCCTCGCGGACCGTCGCCAGCCGCTCGGTGGTCGTGAACACCACCTTCGGCGCGCAGTCGGCGGCGACGTGCGCGATGTGCCGGGCCTTGAACAGTGGGTTCAGCGGCACCAGGACCGCGCCGGCGGCCGCGGTGGCGAACAGCGCGACGACCGTCTCGAGGCGTTTCTCCGCGTACACCGCGACCCGGTCGCCGCGGCGGACGCCGAGCCGGTGCAGGCCGGCGGCGACGCGCTGCACCTGGTCGGCCAGCTCGGCGTAGGTGAGCGTGCGGTCCTTGTAGGTGACGGCCGGGGCGCCGGCCGCGCCGCGGGCGAGCAGCTGGTCGAGCCGCACCGGGGCGGCGGCCTCAGACATCGGCGGGCTCCGGCGCGACGAACTCCGCGACGGCGGCCCACAGGGTGCCCGCGGTGGCGAAGGTGTCCTCGGTGAGCAGCTCGTCGGGCAGCTCGAAGCCGAAGGTCTCCTCCAGGTCGGTGACGAGCTGCACGACGCCCATCGAGTCGAGCCCGAGCGCGGCGAGGTCGTCGTCCTCGGCGATCCGGTCGCCGAGCGCGTACGGCAGGTGCGCGACCAGGATCTCGAGGAACCCCGGCGGGATGGGGAGTGTGTCAGGCATTTCGTCACCCTGTTTCGCTTTCGGCGGTCAACCGTGTCCCCCCGAGAACACCACCGGCCGGAATCACCCGGCCATCACCGCGCTCTCATCCCGCCACTCCCCGGGCGAGAGCGGCGTGAGAGCGCCCCGAGAAGACCGGCTGCGACGGTGGAAAGGGTAGAAGCCAGACCTTTGGAGGCACGATGTCGACGGCCACCCTCCCGCCGCTCGGGGCGTTCTCCGTGCCCGAGCCGGACCCCGAAGCCGAGCTGTACCGCTACGCGGCCCGCTGCGGCCGCATCTCGTCCGTGGCCACCGCCGCGGCGCACCTCGGCCTGCCCGCGGACACGGTCCAGGCCGCCGCGGCACGGCTCGTCGAGCTGCAGCTGCTGCGCGCGGTCGACGACGGCTTCGTCCCCCGGGAACCCTCGGCGGCCGCGGAGCTCGTCGTGACCCCGCTGGAACGCGCGATGTACGAGCGGCGCGAAATGGCCGACCGCCTGCGCGAGCGCATCGACGGCATCACGCGCGCCCCGGCAGGCGCGGCGGGCACGCTCGACCGGCTGGAGGGCGTGGCCGAGATCCGCGGCCTGGTCAAGCTGGCGGCCGAGGTCTGCCGCGACGAGCTGGTGGTCCTGCACCCGGGCGAGGCGGCCGACGACCTGGTCGACGAGCTGCTGGACGCGTGCTGTTCGGTGCTGGGCGACGGCGTCGGCGTGCGGGTGGTCTGCCCCCACCGCAGCCGCGCGGGCTACGCGGCCCGCGCCCGGTTGACGCAGCTGGCCGGCCGCGGGGCGCAGATCCGCACGCTCAGCCGCGTCCCGGAGGCGGCGGTGGTCTTCGACCGGTCGCTGGCGGTGACGCTGGACGTCGCGGACCTGTCGGCCCGCCGGGTCCGCGACCGCGGCATGGTGCGCTTCCTGCTGGGCTTGTTCGACCAGCTGTGGGACGGAGCGACGCCGTTTTCGGCGGAGGACCAGGGCTACAGCGGCGAGATCGCCCACGACATGCAGCAGACGATCGCCCGGTTGATGGCCCAGGGCCTGACGGACGAGGTCGTGGCGCGGCGGCTGGGGATGTCGGTGCGGACGTGCCGGCGGCACATCGCGGCGATGCTGCAGAACCTGGATGCGGTGTCGCGGTTCCAGGCGGGAGTGCAGGCCGCTTCGCGGTTCACGCTCGCGTGAGGCCGCGGCCCGGCTCCAGCCCGATTCGGCCCGACGGCCCAGCTGCGGCTCGGTCCGGAAGCCCGGCTCAGTCCGGCAGTGCCGAAATTGTCGGTGCCCGCCGGTAGAATGGAAAACGGGGGGCGCCCCGCGGCCCGGGCTCGGCCGACGGCCCAGCCCGGCTCGGTCCGGCAGCCCGCCCCCGTCCGGCGGCTCCGGAATTGTCGGTGCCCGCCGGTAAAGTGGAAAACGGGGGGCGCCCCGCGGCCCGGCTCAGCCCGGCACCGGCACCGGCACCGGCACCGGCCCCAGCCCAGCCGAAGCCGGCAGCCCGGGCCCGCAGCGAATTGACCCAATGCCTGCTCCCCCACCACACCAGCTCCGGCACCACCGGCTCGAGCGCCACACGAAGAGGGGCCTTCCGCTCACGGAAGGCCCCTCTTCTCTGCCCGCCCTACCACCCCGCAGCCTCGGCAACGACACCGTAGGTGCGCGGCAGATCGGTCATCCGGTAGATGCCGGCCTCCGGGATGCGGATGCCGTACCGGTGCTCGATCCGGGCGAGCAGCTCGATCACCACCACCGACGTGACCCCCAGATCGCCCGCGAACGAGGTCGCGGTGGCCACCTCGGTGGCGGGTACCGAGAACAGGTCGGCGGCCAGCGCCGCCAGCTCGTCGAAGCGAGCCGGGACGACGGGCACCGAAGGCGCGGCCGCGCGGCGGAACGGGCGGGGCGGCCGGGCGCAGCCCGCCGCCGCGACCGCCACCACCAGGTCGGCCTGGTGGCTCAACGTCACCACGATCTCCTCCAGGCCCGCCTCTTCCGCGATCTGCGCCGCGCCGCCGCCCAGGGTCACCAACGGCGCTCCCCAGTCGTCGTTGGTGACCTCGATGTCACGCCAGCGCAGGCCCTGGCCGAAGCCACGGCCCAGCATCTTGCAGGTGGCCTCCTTGACGGAAAACCGCCCGGCCAGCCGTTCCAGGGACCGTTCGGCACCCATCCGGGCGGCCTGCTCCAGCTCGACCGGGGTGAAGACCAGCGTCCGGTAGCGCCGGTGCGCCGCGACCTCCGCGAACCGCGGGATCGACATCAGGTCCACGCCGATTCTCATCCACTCCGCCCCCCGAGCAGGCTCGCCGTGGCCGCCGGCACCAGCCGCAGCGCGGACACGTCGACCGCGAGCAGCGAAAGCCAGCCCTCGCGCAGCGGCCCGCGCGTGTGCAGCAGGACGCGGTCGCCGTCGGCCACCACGCCCTCGGCCAGCGCCGCGCAGAAGGCCAGCCACGCGTCGCACGGGCCGCGGCCGGTGAAGCGGTGGCCGGCCGCCAACGCCGGTTTTCCTTCGCCGCAGCCGGAAACCGTCAACGCCGCGGCGCCGCGCCGGACCCGCAACCCGACGGCCGCGAACCGCGGGTGGGCGCCCGCCGTGTCGGCGAACAGCGGCTCGTCGCAGACGACCGCCGTCGCTTCGCTCTCGACCGCCCACTCCAGCAGCCCGAAGACGGCCGTGCCGCCGAGCTCGTCGAGGTGGGAGAGGCCGACGTCCTCGCCCGCCCAGCCGCTGCGGTGCACCAGCCCGGCCAGCGCGGCGACGTTCGGGTCGCGCAGCGGGCCCGACCGCACGAAGAACAGCGGCTGCGGCACGGCAGGCGGCCCCAGCGCGGCGAGCACCTCCGCCGCGACGTCGACGTCGTCGTCCTCCGGGATCCGGACCATCAGGCGGGACAACGGGATCCCGGCGGCGGCCAGCCGCTCCGGCGGGACCAGGTCGGCCGCCCCGGGCAACGTCGACAGCGGCACGTACTCCTCGCGCCGGGCCGCGGCGAACGCGATCGTGTCGATCCCCAGCTCAGGCATCGGCGTCTCCCGCCTGGTACCCGCGCGCCACGTGCAGGCGGTGGATGTTGCTGGTGCCCTCCATGAACTCGAAGGCGTGCACGTCCCGCGTCCACTTCTCCAGCAGCGGGTGCTCGATCAGGCCGGCCGGGCCGAGTGCGGCCGACGCCCAGTGCGCCGTCCCCACCGCCAGGCCGACCGCGCCGAGCTTCGCCGCGCTGGAGAGGTAGCCGCGCTCGGGGTCGCCGTCGATCCGCGCCGCCGCCTCGTACACGAGCTCACGGCCCGCTTCGGCGCGGGCGAGGGCGAGCTGGCCGCCGGGGGCGTTCTTCCGGTGCTCCAGCACGTACTCGACCATCGCCAGTGCCGTCCCCACGGCGGAGGCGGCGATCCGCACCCGCATGTGGTTGAACGTGGTGATGGCGGCGAAGATCCCGCGCCGGGTCGCCGGCAGGTGGTCGCCCAGCAGCCGTCCGGCCGGGATGGCGACGTCCGAAAAGGACAGCCGGCTGATGTAGGCGCCGCGCAGGCCGATCATCTCGAGCTTCTCGCCCTGCCAGCCCGGCGCCGGGACCTCGACCAGCGCCGCGCGGATCGACAGCGCGCCGCGGCCGGTGCGGCCGAACACCACGCCGACGCTGCCGCGGGCGGCGTTGCCGACATAGCACTTGCCGCCGTTGAGGCGCCAGCCGTCGCCGTCGCGGTCGAAGCGGGTCTCCATCGCGGTCGCGTCGTTGCCGCGGCCCTCTTCGGTCATCGCGAAGAACGACCAGCGGCGGCCGCCGTGCATCCGGGTGAAGAACCACTCCTGCTGCTCGGGCGTGCCGAGCAGCTCGACGAACACCCCGGCCAGCCCGGGTGACGGGCAGGCCAGGATCGCGCCGACGTCGCCGCGGGCCAGTTCGATCAGCCCGGCCACGTTCTCCAGGCACGAGCCGCGTTCCATCGCCCGCAGCAACGGCGTCGACGGCAGCGACTCGCGGTACTGCGGCGGCGTGTCGGCCTGCCGCACCATCTCGAACACGGGCGAGTTGTAGTGCTCCTCCATCGCGTCCGGGTCGGTGTCGATGGCCAGGGCCCGCGACCGCAGGTCCACCGCGGCCTCCCGGCTCAGGTCGCGGACCGCGCGGACGCGTTCGCTCAGCTCGATCATGCCGGTTCTCCTTCCGGTTCCCGGTCCACCCAGGTGCCGGCCACCAGGGCCGAGACGTAGAGCGACCGCGCGGGTGAGGTGGCCAGGAAGCCCGAGGCGCCGAGGTGCTGGGCCACCCGCCAGCCCAGCTCGTCCAGCTCGCGGTGGACGTCGGCGACGGCGGCCGGGTGCCGCTGCGAGCGCACCTGGGCGCGCAGCCGTTCCACCGCGGCCATCACGTCGCCGATCGCGCCGGCGATCAGCTGCTTGCGGATCAGCGGTTCGTCGCCGCTGGTGCGGTTCGACAGGTGCTCGACGACGTGGTCGAGCACCGAGCGCAGCACGCCCAGCCGGACGGCCGCCAGGTGCCGGCCGAAGTCGGCGAGCTCGAGCGCGTCCCGCTCTTCGCGGGGACGGCCCGGGGTGGCGAGGAAGACGATGTCCTCGCGGTCGGCCAGGCTGTGCGTGCGCACTTCGGCGCCTCCGGGCACGGCCGCGGCGGGCACGGCCGCGTACCGGCCGGGGGCCAGCCGGTCGGCCGGGGTGGCGGGCAGGGCCGCGGCGAGACCGGCGGCGAGGCCGCCACTGCGTGCGGTCCGCTCGCATTCGAGCAGGCTGGTGGTCACTTCTCCTCCACGACCTCGACGATCACCGACTGGAAGTAGGCGCCCTGGCCCACCGAGACCAGGGCGCAGCGCTCGCCGGGGCGCAGCCGTCCGGCCGCGTCGGCGTGCTGCAGGGCGAGCAGCGAGTCGACCCCGAAGTTGTGCCCGCGCTCGGCGACCAGGTCCAGCGGGATCTTCTCGAACGGGAAGCCGGACAGCCCGCTGAAGGTGCGCCAGAACATCCGGTTGGACAGGTCGGGCAGCACCCAGTCCACATCGGACAGTGCGAGGCCGGCGTCGCGGGCCGCGGCGCCCACGACGGCCACCGCCTGCTCGCAGCAGACCTTGCCGAAGAGGGTGAACTCCTCCTTGGTCATCCGCAGGCTGCGGTGGAACCGCGTGTCGCGGGTGCTCGCCCCGCCGAGGTGGCGGTAGCGGGCCGGGCCGGGGGACACGACGAGGGCGGCGGCGGTGTCGCCCGCGATGGTCGTGCCCGGGATGTAGCGGCCGCGGTCGCTGGCGCTGCCCTGGTCGCCGCCGAGCACGAGCACCCGGTCGTCCGGCGCGGCACCGGGCCGGGCCAGGTAACGCCGGGCCAGCTCGACCGAGCGCAGCACCGAGGTGCAGTTGACGTGCGACACCCCGAAGAACGGCACGCCGGGCAGGCCGAGCGCGTCGCGCAGCCGGTCCGGGAACTCCCCGCACAGGTCCAGCTCGGCGATGAGCAGCGTGTGGCCGTAGAGCACCAGGCTCGCCCGCCCGCCGCCGAGCGCGGCCCGCCCGGCCTCGGCCAGGTGGTCCGCCATCCGTTCGCCCGGCGCGAGCACCGGGCTGTCGCGCAGGCCGTAGATGCGGCCGAACATGCGCCGCTCCAGGGGTTTGGCGCCCGACCGCACGAGCACGTCGTCGACGGCCTCGACCCGGCCGGGCAGCCGCACGGCGACCCGGGACAGCCCCGTGTCCATCAGTGCTCCCTCCCCCGGCGACGCGTGTCGACCTCCTGATCACGCGTGTCGACCCTCGGATCACGCGTGTCGACCCTTCGCGCACGGGCGAAGGCCGCCGACCGCGCGCCCATCAGTGCTCCCTCCCCGGCACGAGCAGGCAGCTGCAGAACGTGCCGCTCGCCGGCTCGAAGTCGGCCAGCAGCACCGGCTGGTCCAAGGGCCACCGGCGGGCGAGACCCGCCCACACGCCCGTGCACCACAGGTCCGGCACCGCCTCGACCCGGCTCGCGTACGGCGTGCCCGCGAGCCTCTTGGCCAGGCCGGCGCCGGCCAGCACCGCCACGCCCGGGTGCCGGTACAGCACGTCGGCCAGCGCCAGGGTGGCGGTGTGCGGCCCGGTTCCGCCGAGCCGCACCTCCTCCAGCTCGGTCACCGCGACGTCGCCGGTCGCCCCGGCCTGCAGCAGCACCGCCGCATCCGGCCGGTGGGTGGCCGGGTGGCCGCTGTCCCACAGCACAGCGTTCTGGTCGTACACCAGCAGCGCCGCCTGGGTCGCCTCGCCGATCCGGCACAGGCCGTCCAGCAGGCGCAGGGCCGTGAACGCCGCCCCCGGCCCCGGGGCCGCGACCGAGCACGGTTCCGGGTTGCCGGGCAGGCGCCCGGCGAGGTAGCAGCCGGCGACCTCCGAGTGGTACAGGTCCGGCGAGTGGTAGGCCAGCACCACCGCGTCCAGCGGCGGCAGCGGCGCACCGGCGTCGGCCAGCAGCGCCTCGGTCATCTCGATGAACCCGTTGCCGGTGCGGGCCAGGAAGTCCTCCCGGTCGGCCGCGGCGCCGAAGGTGTCGACCATGAGCCGGGCCAGCTCGGGACGCATCCCGAACACCGGCTTGGCGCGTTCGGTGAACACCCGGTGCGTCACGCCGCTCAGGTGCACCCCGGCCGGGCGCGGGGGTACCGCGACCCGGCCCGGGGGCGCAAGCGTTTGCAGGGACATGGCTCAGACCGCCGCGGCGGACCGGGCGAAAGCCGACTCGATGTAGTCGGTCAGGCTGCCGACCGTGCGGAAGACCTCCGGGCCGAGCTCGTCCGGGTCGATCTCGAGGCCGATGGTGTCCTCGAGGCTCATCAGCAGCTCGATGACGCTGGTGGAGTCGAGCGCCAGGTCCTCGAACAGGCGCAGCTCCGGGGTGACGCCGCCGATCTCCTTGTTGAGCACGGCGGACAGGGCGATCTCCAGGTGGGCGACGATCTCGGTGCGGTTCATCTCGGCTCGCTTTCCGTGCTGGTGGTGCTGGTGGTTGGCTGGTGCAGGTGCTGCTTGCGCAGCAGGTCCGCGGGCTCGTCGCGGTCGCGGACCAGGTGGGCCGCTCCCCCGCGCACGAGCACCTCGGCGGGGAACCCGTGGCTGAGGAACAGCCCGGGCGAGGCCGACGGCCCGTAGGCGCCGGAGTTCAGGACGCCGACCAGGTCGCCGGCGCGCAGGTCGGGCAGTTTCACCTGCTTGAGCAGGGTGTCGTTGGGCGTGCACAGCGGACCGGTGACGGTCCAGGGGCCGGGCTCGACGGTGTCGTCGGTGTCCTCGCCCGCCGCGCGCGGGTGAGCAGCACGGCCGGGAAGTTGCGCTTGACGAACGAGCCGATGCCGACGGCCGCCATGTGGTGGTGGGTGCCGCCGTCCGCGATCGCGAACCGCTCCCCCATCGACTCCTTGACGTACCGGACGCCGAGCACGTAGACCCCGGCGCGGCCGGCCAGGAACCGGCCGGACTCCATGATCAGCCGGGTCGCCGGGTGCGCCCGGTGGAACGCCTCCAGCATCGGGTTGATCTCGGCGGCCACGTCGGCGGCGTCGAGGTCGTCCTCGCCCTCGAAGTAGGCCACGCCGAGGCCGCCGCCGATGTCGACCGCTTCCAAGCGGATCCCGGTCTCCGCGGCGACCCGCTCGGCCAGGTCCAGTGCGTAGCGCGTGTTCTTGCCGATCACCTCGGCGTCGAGGATGCGCGTGCCCATGTAGACCTGGATGCCGGCGACGTCGGCGTGGCGGTACTCCGCCAGCCGCGGCCCGGCCGCGAGGACCTGGGCCTCGTCGATGCCGAACTGCCGCGGCTTGCCGCCCATGGTGAGCCGGGAGCCGCTGATCGCGCAGGTCGGGTTGATCCGCAGCAGCACCCGCTGCTGCTTCCCGAGCTCGGCGCCGAGCCGCTCGATGTCGTCCAGCTCGTCGAAGGACTCGCAGACGATCGCGTAGACGCCGGTGTCCAGGCACGCCCGCAGCTCCTCCTGGCTCTTGCCCGGGCCGAGGAAGATGATGTCGTCCGGCCGCGCACCCGCCTTGAGCACGGTCTGCAGTTCCACAATGGACGAGACCTCGGCGCGCGCGCCGCCGTGGTGCAGGGCGGCGAAGACGCTGATGTTCGGGTTCGCCTTCAGCGAGTAGAACACCTCGATCGCCGGGTGCAGCACCGCGCGCAGGCCGGTGATGGTGGCGTGCAGGACGTCGCCGTCGTAGACGTACAGCGGCGTGCCGAAGCGCGCGGCCAGGTCCTGGTAGTCGATGTCGGTCATGCGTCTTCCCCTGCCATGGCGCTGAGGCGGCGCTCGGCCTCGGTCCGGACGGCGAGGGCCTCCTCGGGCGAGTCCCCGACGCAGATCGCGTAGAGACGGCCGTGGAAGGAGCCCTCGCCGGTGAACGCGGCGTTGAGCGTCGCGAAGTTGTTGACCAGCACGCCGGTGTCGCCGGCGCCGGTGAAGAACAGGTCGCCGAGCGCGGTCTCGACCTCGGCGAAGGTGTGCTCGCGCTGCAGCTTCAGCGAGAAGGTCGCCGCGATCGCGTGCCGGCCTTCGGGGATGAACTTCTCGGCGATCCGGCTCTGGTAGGTCGACATGTTGAACCGGGCGTTGATCTCCAGGCACGGGTAGAGGGTGCCGTCGGCGGCGAGCATCGCGTCGACGCCGACCATCCCGTAGAAGCCCTCGTCGTGCAGCGCGCGCCCGATCTTCTCGACGGCTTCGGCGAGTTCGCGGGCCGCGACCGGCGGCAGCTCCACCGGGAACCGGTGGCCCTGGTGCACGCCGTTCTTCAGCACGGCGGCCTTGACCGTCTCGAACCGGACGCCGCCGGTGCGGGAGACGACGAACTGGTAGTTGAGGTCCTGGGCGTGCTCGATCCAGGACTCGACGACGAGGTTCGCCGGCGCCTCGGCGCCGCGGCGCTCGATCAGGCGCAGCAGGCGGTTCGCGCCACGCTCGTCCTCGACCACGACCATGCCGCGGCCGGAGACGCCGAGCGACTCCTTCACCACGACCCGGCCGCCCAGCGCCAGCTGGGAGGTGAGCGCCTCGCGCAGTTCGCCGACGGTGTGCACCACCCGGCCGGGCACCTGGCGCAGGCCGAGCGAGTCGACCAGGCCGCGGCTGAACACCTTGCCGTTGACCGCCTTGCAGATCTGCGCGGTCGAGCCGGCCAGCGGCAGCCCGGACTCCTTGGCCAGTGCTTCTTCCGACGCCGAGATGCCCAGCGGCATCAGGTAGGTGTTGCCGTCGGCCAGCTCGCGCAGCCGGGACAGCAGCTCCGGCGAGTCGAGCGCATCCTCGGTCACCATCGCGTCCGGGTCGTTGTGCTCGGCGATCAGCGTCGAGCCGTCGGCCGCGCCGATCCGGGCGAGGTACCCGGCGAACGCGGCGTCCATGGGTGCCTTGAGCACCACCAGGTCGCCCTCGCCGGCGAGCAGCGCGCCCATCTCCTCCATGCGGTTGACCGTGGCCCCCGCGAACGAGATGCCGGCGCCGGGCAGTTTCGGCTCGCCCACCGCCCAGCTGCGCTCCACCTCGAAGTTGTTGACGAAGACGAACCGCGCACCGACGTCGCCGGTGAGGTCCTTCTTCAGCCGTGCCACGAAATTCATCCCTGGTTCCCTTCTCCGATCTCGACGACGGCCGCCGCGAAGGTCGCCCCGAGGCCGGCCGAAGCCAGCAGCACGAGGTCCCCCGGATCGACCCGCCCGTCCGCGCGCGCCGCCGCCAGGTTGATGAACGGGTCGGAGCTGTAGCAGTGGGCGTACTTCCCGACGTTGTCGAGGAACACGCGGTCCCGCGGCACGCCGAGCGTGCCGGTGATGCGTTTCCACGACAGCTTGTTGACGTTGTGCGGCAGGATGGCGGCGATGTCCGCGGCCTCGGCACGGGCGTCGTCGAGGGCGTCCTGCATGACCTGGGCGAGCGCGTCCGGGTAGACGTGCTTGTACTGCAGCTGCAGGGCTTCGTCGCAGTCGATGCCCCGGTAGAACTCGCCCAGCACGGTGAGCGCCCGCCCGAGGACGCGGTCGCCGCGCGGGTCCGGGCCGAGCAGCACCGCGGCGGCGCCGTCGCCCTGGATCGTGGTGTCGCGGATCAGCCGGGCCTCGTGCATCAGCACCTTGTCACCGGTGAGCACGAGCACGCGGTCGCCCGGTGCCGCGGTCGCCAGCAGCGAGCGCGCCACGTGCAGGGCGTGCAGGCCGACCACGCAGTTGAGGTGCGAGAGGCTGAACGCGGTCGCGCGGTGCAGCCGCAGCCGCGTCCGCACGTCCTCGAGGAGGCCGGGCGTGGCGACGGCGACGTGCTGCATGGTGTGGGCGTGGACGAGGAACCGGACCGAGTCGCGGTCGGTTCCGGCCAGCACCCGCTCCCCGGCGCCGGTCAGCAGGTCGGCCAGTTCGAGGCCGTCGGCGACGGCGACCCGGTCGAGGCCGAGGAAGCGGGTGAAGAAGCGCAGCTGCGTCGCGTCGAGGCCGAGCGGGCCGGCCAGGTCGGCGACCGGCAGGCTGGTCTCCGGCACGAACGACGCCACCCGTTCCAGGCGGGGTGCTTCGAGCAGGGACATGATTTCCTCCGATCTACTGGCTCAGCCGCGGGCCGGCACGAGGTCGTGCGCGAGCGCGGACAGGGGGCGGGCGGTGGTGAACGGGACGAGCCCGGCCGACCAGCCGCGCTCGTGCAAGGCCTCGACCACGCGGGGCAAGCGCAGCACGCGCCCGCCCGCGCCGAGGTAGCTGCGGGCCGGGTCGACGTCGCCGAGGCCGTTGACCTGCGCGACGACCTCGGCGAGGACGCGTTCGGCGGGCGCGGTGCCGAGCCGCTCGGGTTCGGCGGGGACGGCGGCGGCCCGCGGCGCCGCCGGGGTGAAGCCGATGAGCGCGGCGGCCTCGCTGACGCGCAGGTCGGTGCCGGGGTCGCGGTGGGCCTCGACGAGCCGGGCGTAGCCGCGCAGGAACTGTTCGACGGCGTCGGCGTCCATCACCGCGTCCAGGGCCTGCAGGGCCAGGGTGATGCCGTCGGCCCATTCGTAGACGCGCAGGTAGCTGTCGGAGCCCGCGAGCGCCCAGTCGGCGGGCGCGGCGTTGACGGCGTAGCGGTCCCGCTTGGTGCGGCACGACCGCGGGGCGTTGTCGAGGAAGTTCAGCTCCGCGACCACGCGCACGCCCTCCTCGGCGATCAGCTCGTACACGCGGTCATAAGGCACGTGCGCGTGCGTCATCGCCTGGCTCACGCTGGTCGCGGACGCCTTGACCACGGTCGAGAACCGCGGATCGCCGCCGAGGTCGGCGAGCACCGGCGTCGGGTAGGACAGGCACGTGACGGCGCCGCCGAAGCCGCTGGCGTCCCGCTGGCTGGTGTACATCCGGTGCGCGACCAGCGTTTCACCGGTGTAGGCGGCGAGCGTGACGGCATAGGCGGCCAGGTGCACGGCCGAGGGCCACACGTGCTCGCGCGCGGCGATCGTCCGGGCGGCCGACAACAGTGACGGGACGGTGAGGGAGCCGCTGTGTGCCGTCTCGGAAGCCCTGCGCCGCTTCGAGAAGACGTCCGCGGGGAGCTTCCCGGCGAGCTCGCGCCAGTAGCCGAGCGCGGGTTCGAGGTCGGCCTCGGTGCGGTTCTCCTCGAAGCGGGCGAGGTCGACCGGCTGGTGTTCGACCGGGTCCAGCACCGCGGGCCTGCCCTCGGTGCGCGCGGCCAGGAGCTCGTCGAGCTCGGCGGCCAGGCGGTCGAGGGCGACGTCGTCGAAGGCCAGGTGGTTGAAGACCAGGTGCAGGCGCACCAACCGGCCGCCGCTGGTGACCACGCAGGCACGCAGGGGCCACTCGCGGGCCAGGTCGAACGGGGTGCGGGTGAGCCGCGCGATGACCTCCACGGCGTCCTCCGTGGTCGCTTCGACCACCGGCTGCGGCGACGGCGGCTGCACGACCTGGCGCGGCCAGGCGCGCCCGTCGGCCGCGGTGCCGGTCAGGTCATAGACCGTGCGCAGGATCTCGTGCCGGCGCACCAGGTGCGTCAGGGTGGCGCGGACGGCCGCGACCGTGCAGCCCGCGGGCAGCGGGTAGCTGGTGCCGATGTGGGCCTCGTGCCGCGACTGCGCCGGCACCCGCAGGTACCGCAGCAGGTGGTGGTGCTGTCCCCAGCAGAGGTTCGCGCTCTTCGCCTCGGGCATCCGGGGCCTCCAACCGTGAATCGTCGTACGCCGATGGTGGGTGGTGGCGGCGGAAATGGTTAGCCCCTGGCGGTGGCACGTTTTCCGTGGCACGAACATGACACCGGGCGGCGAAGGGTTTCCCTTGACCGGCAACGGTTCGTCGGTGAATCTGGGTTGGCCCCGCCGGAACGCAGGAAATGCCGACCGGATCTGCGGGGGAAATCCACCAACGGAATGAGGAGCACCCATGTCGAAGGAAGCCTCGAAGGTCGCCAGCAAGGTCGCGTCGAAGGTCGCTTCGAAGGTCGCCAGCAAGGAGGCCTCCAAGGAGGCGTCCAAGGAGGCCTCGAAGGTCGCTGCCAAGGAGGCGTGACGACCCGGCGGGTCGGCGGCGCACCGCGCGCCGCCGCCCCGCCGCACCGGGGCTTTCACCGGAGAGCTCCGGTCTCGTGGCCACCGCGGGCGCGGCACCGCCCCCGGCACCCGCCGGGCGGTGCCGTTCCCGCGGCTCCTCGCCGCCACCCGGTCCGTGCTCTCACCGAGGAGCGGGCCACCCCGATTTTCGCCAGCCCATGCACCCGGGAGGGGCCATGACCTCGATCGCGCCCGCCGCACCGACCGCCGCCGTCCCGGTGGCGCGGGTGCTGCCGCGCTGGTCGGCCCGCGCGTACGCGGACGCCGACCGGGCGGAAGTGCTCGCGCTGTTCACCGATCCCGGCTTCTTCTTCCGCACCGACCGGCCCGGCACACGGCCGGAGCGGGAGATCCTGCGGCTCCTCGGCGACGACACGCGCGTGCTCCGCGCCGACGGCGAGCCCGTCGGTCTCTACGCGCTGGAGCACGAGGGCAGCGAGCACGGCTGCCACTACGTCCTGCACCTGCGGCTGCGCTCCGACGCGCCCACGCACTGGTGGGCCGAGGTGTACCGCGAGATCGTGCGGGCGCTGCGGTGGCGCCGCGAAATCGTGCGGCTGTCGGTCCGGTTCCCCGAGTTCGACCCCGCCGGCCTCGCCTTCGCGCGGTCGGCGGGACTCACCGAAGAGGGCACGCTCGCCGGCGTGACCACGCGCGATGGCCGTCGCCGCGGCACGGTCTTCTTCTCCCAGGTCTGGACGGAGTCATGAAACTGCGCGGATACCGCGGCACCGACCGCGAGCTGCTGAGCGGGCCGTGGCTCGCCGGCGAGCTGCTCGGGCTGCCACTGGCGGACTGGCCCGCGCTCGCCGAGCCGACCGAGGTCCCCCCGCCCGACGGCGACGACGAGGAGCTGTGCGTCACCGACGGCGCCTTCGTCCGCTACACCGGCATCGACTGGGTGCACCGGCGGGCCCGCGTCGAGCTCGGCGTCCACACCGGACTGTCCGATGTGGAGGAACTGCTGACCGCCGCCGTCGCGCACGGCTTCACCGCGCTGAACCTGCGGCGCCTGCACGGCTGGGTCACCCCGGCCGCACGGGCGGACACGGACGCGCTGGCCGCCGCCGGTTTCCGGCGCGAAGCCGTCGTCCCGGCCGCCACCTGGTTCGACGGCGCACCCGCCGCACGGGAGATCTGGGGGACGATCCGCCATGACTGAGCTGAGGCCGCTTTCGCCAGCCGAGGCCGCACGGGGGCTGCGCCGCGCGGGGACCGCCGCGCGCGGGTTCCTCGGCACCGACCCGGTGACCCAGAACGACGCCCTGCTCGTGCGCGAGCTCACCCGCCGCGAAGCCCAGGTGTACGCCGCCGGCGGCGCGCTGGTCGGCTGCGTGCCGAACCGGGTGCAGCCACGCCAGGCGTACGTCTCGAGCACCTCCGCCGGGCCCGAGCCGGTGCGCGCGCTGCTGCGCCACCTCACCGCCTACCAGCGGCGGACCTCGTTCGTCGCGCTGGTCCCCGGCAACGGCGCCGCCGCCTTCCTCGGGGCCGGGTTCGCCCACAGCGGCGTGCTGCCCGGCCACCACTACGCCGGCCACGCGTTCCACGACGTCCTGGTCCTGGTGAAGGAGGAGTCATGCCGATCGTGACCGTCCGGCACTTCACCGAAGAGGACATCCCGCTGCGCACGGAACTGCTGCGCGAAGCGCGGTTCGCGGCCAACCTCACCGACTTCGCCGTCGGGTCCGACGACGACGGCCTGCAGGCCCGGCAGCTGCGCACGATCACCGACGAGCACCGCACCAAGCGGATCTTCACCATCTGCGGCTCGCACGACCGCGTGCTGGGGTTCGCCTGGATCACCTCGATCGACTGGCGCGCCCAGTGCTGCGAGCTGTCCTTCGGCGTGCTGCCGCGCGACCGCGGGCTCGGCGCGTTCGCCGTCTACGCGGTGCACAAGCACCTGCGCGACGAGCTCAACATGCGCGTGATCGTCAACCAGGTCTACACGCACAACACGATGTTCCTCTCCGCCGAAGCCCTCGAAGCCCAGCACCAGGTCCGGTGCGAGCGGGACTCCTACACCGTCGGCGAGTGGCGGACCGCGTGCTACTGGACGCTGTCCGACGAGGACATCCGGGCCCACGAGGCCACCGCCGAGGAACGCCGCCGCGAGCTGGCCGAGCGGATCCGCGAGCGGATCGAGGCGCGGTCGTGACCGGGCGGGCCGGGTACCTGCGCACGCCCGCGGTCTCCGGCGGCACCCTGTACTTCGCGTGCGAGGACGACCTGTGGTCCGTGCCGGCCGAAGGCGGCCGGGCGCACCGGCTGACCGCGGGCCCCGGTGAAGCCCGGCGGCCGCGGATCTCCCCGGACGGCACGGAAATCGCGTTCGTCGGCACCTACGACGGCCCCGCCGAGGTGTACGTGATGCCCGCCGAAGGCGGCCGGCCGCGGCGGCTGACCCACCAGGCAGGCCGCTGCCTCACCGTCGGCTGGCACCCGGACACCGGCGAGGTGCTCTACGCGACGGACGCGGAGCAGCCGTCCGGCTTCGGCGCACGCCTGTTCTCGGTGCCACCGGCCGGTGGTCCCGCGCGGCCGCTGCGGCTGGGGCCCGCCGACACGATCGCCTTCGGGCACGGCGGGGTCGTCGTCGGCCGCAACACCGCGGATCCCGCGCGCTGGAAGCGCTACCGCGGCGGCGGCACCGGCGAGCTGTGGTACGCCGAGGACGAGGCCGGGCCGTTCACGCGGCTCGTCGCGCTGCCCGGGAACGTCGCCGACCCGTGCTGGGCCGGCGGCCGCGTCCACTTCATCAGCGACCACGAAGGCATCGGCAACGTCTACTCGTGCCGTCCCGACGGCGGCGACCTGCGCTGCCACACCGACCACCACGACCACTACGCGCGGGGGCTCACCACCGACGGCACCCGGCTCGTCTACACCGCGGGCGCCCGGCTGCACCTGCTCGACGACCGCGGCGCCCGGCCGGTCGAGGTGGACCTGGGCGGCGCGGCCCCGCAGCGCGGCCGCCGGTTCGCCCCCGCGGGCGAGTACCTCGACGGCGCGCGCCTGTCCCCCGACGGCACCCGGCTCGCGGTGACCGCCCGCGGCAAGGCGTTCACCTTCGAGCACTGGTCCGGGCCGGTCCGCGGCCACGGCAGCGCCGACGGCGTCCGCTACCGGCTGCTGCGCTGGCTGGCCGGCGGGCGGCAGCTGGTCGCGGTGGCCGCCGACGAGAGCCCGGACGAGCGGATCGTGCTGCTGGACGCCGAGGGCGGCGAAGACGCCCCGGTGCTGGTCGCGGGCGGCGTCGGGCACATCACCGAGCTGACCGCCTCACCCGCGTCCGGGCTCGTCGCCTTCGCCACCAGCCGCCAGCGCGTGTGGCTGGTGGACACCACCGACGTGCTCCCCCGGCCCCGGCTGCTGGACGCCAGCCGGCACGAGCGCATCGAGGACCTGGCCTGGTCGCCCGACGGGCGGTGGCTGGCCTACACGTTCCCGGAGTCGCCGCGCACGTCGTCGATCAAGCTCGCCGACACCGCGTCCGGGCGCACCCACCGGGTCACCGAGCCGGTGGTGCGCGACGCGCGCCCGGCGTTCGACCCGTCCGGGCGGTACCTGTACTTCCTCGGCCAGCGCGACCTGACGCCCGAGCTGGACCAGGTGCAGTTCGACGTCGGGTTCCCGTTCGGCTCGCGGCCGTACCTGATCACCCTGCGGGCGGGCGAGGAATCGCCGTTCGAGACGCGGGCCGCCGTGCCCGGCCAGGCGCGGACGGCCCCGCGCGGCGACGGCCGGGTGGAGATCGACTTCGACGGGATTTCCCGGCGGGTGGCGGCGTTCCCGGTGCCCGAGGGGCGCTACAGCGACATCGGCGCGCTGCCCGGCCGGGTGCTGCTGCTGTCGGTGCCGCTGGCCGCGCCGGACCCGGCGCACCCGGACGCCGGCGGCGACGGCACGGTGTCGCTGGTCGACCTGGGCACCGGCCGGGTCACCGCGGGCTGCCTCGGCCCGGTCGACGAGCTGGACGTCCGCGGCGACGTCGTGCTGCACCGCACCGACAGCCGGCTGCGGGTGCTGCGCGCCGACGCCGCCGGCGACCCGCCCGACGGCGAAGAGCCGGGCCCGGCGACGGGCTGGGTCGACCTCGGCCGCGTCAAGGTCCCGTTCGACCCGTCGGCGGAGTGGCGGCAGATGTTCCGCGAGGCGTGGCGGCTGCAGCGCGAGGGTTATTGGGACGCGCGGATGTCCGGCCTCGACTGGGACGCGGTGTACGACCGGTACGCGCCGCTCGCGGAACTGGTGTCGTGCCGCGCCGAGCTGTCGGACCTGATCTGGGAGCTGCACGGCGAGCTCGGCACGTCGCACGCCTTCGAGCGCGGCGGCGAGTACCGCGCCGGACCGGACGAGGCCCAGGGCTTCCTCGGCGTCGACTGGGACACCCCGCCCGACGGCTCGACCTGGCGGATCGCCCGGATCCTGCGCGGCGACCCGTGGAACCCGAAGGCCGGTTCGCCGTGCGCCCGGCTCGGCGCGGACATCCGCGCGGGCGACGCCGTGGTCGCGGTCAACGGCCGCCGGGTCGGCCCGCCGGGTCCCGGCGAGCTGCTGGTCGGGCAGGCCGACCGCGAGGTCGAGCTGACCGTGCGGCGGGGCGGCGCCGAGCACCGCGTGGTCGTGCGGGCGTGCGCGAGCGAGGCGCGGGCGCGGTACCTGGACTGGACCGAGGGCAACCGCGCGTACGTGCGCACGGTGTCCGGCGGGCGGCTGGGCTACCTGCACGTGCCCGACATGACGCGCAGCGGGTACGCCGACTTCGTCCGCGGGTTCCTGACCGAGCTCGACCGCGACGGCCTGATCGTGGACGTCCGGTTCAACACGGGCGGGCACGTGTCACCGCTGCTGCTCGACCGGCTGGCCCGCCGCCGCACCGGCACCGAGCACGGGCGCTGGAGCGGGATGGCACCGTACCCGACGGAGTCCCCGCGCGGCCCGATGGCGACGCTGCTCAACGAGCACACCGGTTCCGACGGCGAGATCTTCGCGCACGTGTTCCGCGCGCTCGGGCTGGGCCCGCTGATCGGCAGGCGCAGCTGGGGCGGGGTGATCGCGACCTGGCCGCGCCACCGGCTGGTGGACGGCACGGTCACGACGCAGCCGGAGTTCCGCTACCGCTTCGGCGACGCGGGCGGTTCTTTGGAGAACCACGGCGTGGAGCCGGACCTGGCGGTGGTCCCGGCCCCGGACCGGCTGCTGCCGGGCGAGGACGACCAGCTCGCGGCGGCGGTCGCGCACCTGCTGGCGGAGCTGGGGTCACCGTCGGACGAGCTCCCGGTTCCCCGGGCGGCGCTGCTGCTGCCGCAGGCGCCGTGACCGGGGGAAGCGGGCGGGTGGTCCGCGCCGGTGCCGACCCCACCACCGAACGCGGGCCGCGGGCGAGCCGCACCGGCACCGGCACCACGACTGCCGCGTGGGAGCCGCGAGTGGACCGCGCCGGCACCGAACGCGAGCCGCAGGCGAGCCACGCCGGCACCGGCACCACGACTGCCGGGCGGGAGCCGCGAGTGGACCGCGCCGGCACCGAACGCGAGCCGCAGGCGAGCCGCACCGGCACCGGCCCCACGACCACCAAGCCCCGGCCGCGCACGGTTCCCGCCGGTGCCGCGATCACCGCGTCCGGCTCGCGCACGGCCGCTATCGGTACCGGCACCCGGCCGCGGCCGGTCCGCACGATCGCCCGCCCGCGCCCCGGCGAGGTCGACTTCTGGCTGCTGCCGATCCACCCCCGCCCCGCGTGGCGGCGGCTGCTCGACGACACCGAACTCGCCCGTGCCGACCGGTTGGCCGCCACCCCCGCGGGGGACGTCTTCACCGCTTCGCGTGCGTTGCAACGGCTTTGGGCCGCCGCCGTGCTCGGCGTCCCGCCCGCGGAGGTGGTGATCGACCGCTCCTGCGAGCACTGCGGCGATCCCGCTCACGGCCGGCCCCGGCTGGCCGGCGCTCCGGCCTTCTCCGTCTCCCACACCGCCCGCTTCCTGCTGCTCGCCGTCGCGGGGGGCGGCCGGATCGGCGTCGACCTCGAAGAGCCCGGCGCGGCGGCCGATCCGGCCGGCCTCGCGGGCGTGGTCCTGTCACCGGCCGAACACCGGGCGTTCGTCGCCGCGCCCCCGGCGGAACACCCGGCCCGGCTCCTGACCGCGTGGACCCGCAAGGAAGCCGCGATGAAGCTGGCCGGGCTGGGGCTCGCCGCACCCCCCGCGCGGGTGGATGTCCGCGGGCCGCTCGCCCGTTCGGACGCGCCCGGCTGGCCGCGCGAGCCGGTGCACTTGCGGCCTCTCCCCCTCCCCGGCGACCACCTCGCGGCCGTCGCCACGACCGTGCCGATCAGCGGCTTTCACCGGCGTGACCTGGCCGGACTCGGCGCGCCGCCACCCGCCGGGCCGCCGTGGCCGGGCGGGGCACGGGATGGGGGCCGCCAATCTGGGTAGCGAGTACCCATGTACCCGCATCTCCCGGAGTGCGAATGTTCTCGGCGTGAGCCAGACAGTAGAGCGCCCCGAGCAGGCCCCCCACGAGGCACCGGCCTGGTGGACCGCCGCTCGCCTCCCCGGCGAGACCGGCGGCGACCGGCCCGCCTGGGCGCTGCTCGCCGACGACGTGCTGGCTGCCCTGCCCGCCGAAGGCGACTGGCCCGCTCCGGTCGACGCCGAGGGCGACGACGTCTTCCGGCACGCCGTCCTGCCCTTCGCCGTCGCCACCCGGGAGCTGCTGGTCCGGCGGGTGCCCGCCGCGGAGGCCGTCTGGACCGGGGTCGGGAACTGGCTCTGCGGGCAGCTGACCGCCCTCGCCGCCCGCACCTTCGTGCTCGAACTGCACGCCGCGAAGAAGGCAGGCCTGCTGCGCGGCACCACCGGGCGCGACCGCTTCGTCGACTTCCTGCGCCTGCTCGGCGGCCGCGGGTACCTCACCGAGGTGCTCGGCCGCCACCCCGTGCTGGCCCGGCTGCTCGCCCAGACCTGCCTGCGCACCGCCGACGCCGTCGCCGAACTGCTCACCCGGTTCGCCGCCGACCGGGACGTCCTGCGCGAAGGGCTGCTCGCGGGCAGCGCCGCCGAGCTGACCGAGCTCACCCTCGGCGCCGGTGACGTGCACTCCGGCGGCCGCGCGGTGGCCGTGCTCGGCTTCGCCGACGGGCGACGGCTCGTCTACAAGCCGCGGCCGCTCGGGCTGCTCGTCCGGTGGGGCGAGCTGCTGCGGTGGTTCGCCGAGGAACGGCCCGGCCTCGCGCCGCGCCCGGTGGGCGTGCTGGCCCGCGACGGCTACGGCTGGGCCGAGTACGTGCCCGCGCGGCCGTGCGCCGACCACGCCGGCGTCGAGCTGTTCTACCGCCGTCAGGGCGCGCTGCTCGCCCTGCTCTACGCGCTCGACGCCACCGACATGCACTGCGAGAACCTCATCGCCTGCGGCGACCAGCCGATGCTGGTGGACGTCGAGACGCTGTTCCACCCCGCGTTCACCGCGCTGACCCGCAACGGGCCCGACCCGGCCGCCGCCGCGCTGCACCGCTCGGTGGCGCGCACCGCTCTGCTGCCCACGCTGATGCTCGGCGAGCACGGCGCGCTCGACGTGTCGGCCTTCGGCGGCGGCAACGGCGAGCAGACCCCCGGCGAGGTGCCGCACTGGACCGGCGCCGGGACCGACGACATGCGTCTGGCCCGCGGGCCGCTCCCCTACGCCGGCGGCGCGAACCGCCCGGTGCTCGCCGGGGCCGAGGTCGACGCCGGGATGTACCGGCAGAGCCTGCTGAGCGGCTTCCGCGCCGCCTACGAGTCACTCGTCGACCGCCGCGCCGAGCTGCTCGGTGGCGTCCTGGACGCGTTCGCCGGGGAGGAGATCCGGCTGGTCATGCGGCCGACGCAGGTCTACGTCACGCTGCTGACCGGCTCGACGCACCCGGCGCACCTGGCCGCGGGCGCCGACCGGCAGGCGGCGTTCGCCTCGCTCGGCGACGACCACGGCAAGGCCCACCTGCCCGCCCTCGTGCCGCACGAGGTCACCGAGCTGTGCGACGGCGACGTGCCGGTGTTCACCGCCGCCGCGGGGTCGGTCGACGTCACCACCGGCACCGGCGCGCTGCTGCCCGGCCTGCTGGCCGCCAGCGGCCTCGACCAGGCCCGCGCGAAGATCGCCCAGCTGTGCGCCGAAGACCTGCGCGAGCAGGAGTGGTTCGTGGAGGCCACGCTGGCCACCCGCCGCCCGGAGGTCCGCCACGGCGCCGGCGCGCCGCTGCCCGGCGCGGTCGCCGCCGTCGTGCCCGACAGCCAGCACCTGCTCGCGCTGGCCTCCGCCATCGGCGACGACCTCGTCGCCCGCGCCGCCCACGACGACGTGCGGGCCAACTGGGTCGGCCTCGAGCTCCTCGACGGCCGCCACTGGCTGGTGCTGCCGATGGGCGCCGGGCTCGCCGAGGGCTACTGCGGCACCGCGCTGTTCCTCGCCCAGCTCGGCGACCTGACCGGCACGTCCCGGTACTCGGAGCTGGCCGCCAAGGCCGTGCGCACGCTGCCGGTGCTGGTCGAGGTCCTCGCCGAACACCCCGAGCTGGCCCGCGAAGTCGGGTCCGGCGGGTTCTTCGGTCTCGGCGGGATCTGCTACGCCCTCGCCCGGCTGGCTTCGCTCCTCGGCGACCGCGCGCTCGCCGCCTGCCTGCCCGCCGCGATCGCCGCGACCGCCGCCGCCGACACGGCCGCGCCGGCGGGCGTCGGCGAAGGCACCGCGGGCGCCCTCGCGGCGATGCACGCCGTGCACGCGGAAACCGGGCTGCCCGAAGCGGCCGCGCTGGCCGCCACGCTCTCCCGGCGCCTCGCCGGTACGCCACGTCCCACCGCCCCGGGCTTCCTGTGGGGCGCGGCGGGCGTCGAGTGGGCCCTCGGCCGCGACGGCGGGCTCCCGGCGGAACCGGCGGACGGCGACCTGGGCTGGTGCTCGGGCCTGGCCGGCCGGATCCTCGCCGGGTCGCGGTCCGGCAGCCCGGCGCCGGCGGCGGACGCCTTCGCGGCCGCGGTGGCCGCCCGGCCGCCGTCGGCCGACCAATCCCTCTGCCACGGCGAGCTCGGCGCTCTCGAAGCGCTGGTGGTGCTCGCCGGGCAGGGCCACGAACCGTCGGTCTCCGCCTTGCGGAGGGCGACTTCGCGCCTCGTCGGCGCGGTGGAAGGGCACGGCCTCCAGTGCGGTACTCCGCACGGAGTAGCAAGTCCCGGTCTGCTGACCGGAACCGGGGGTATCGGTTTCGGGTTGTTGCGGGTCGGTTTTGCCGAACGGGTTCCTTCGGTTCTCCTGCTGGAACCGTCGGGCCCTGCTGGGAAATAACCGCGAAACACACCACATCACGGGAGTGCAGATGCGCAACGACACCAACGCCGCCGAATTCGACCCGACCACCGCCGGCGCGGAGACCGACAGCCCGCTGGGCGAAGCCACCCCGGCCGCCAGAACGAAGATCGGTGTGCGGGCGGGGATTCTCGCCGGACTGACCCTCGGCGTGGCCAGCGTCGCGGTCGTCACGATGGACATCAGCACCGTCGTGAGCAACCACACGCACGCGTGACGTGCTCATCAAGGCACAAAGCGTGACAACAACGCCAATCTTGCCGTCCGAACAGTGGAATCTCCACCGGAAAACCACCGAATTCGTGACTCCGGTCTCTAAGGTTGGCGCATGCGCACCCGTGCCCCCGCTCTCGTCGGCCGAGGAACGGAGATCGAAGAGATCGGGCGGGTGTTGCACGACGCTCGCCGCTCTTCGGGCTCGGCCGTGTTCGTCACGGGGGAACCCGGCATCGGCAAGACCCGGCTCGCCGCCGAAGCGGTCGGCCACGCCCTGGACGAGGGTCTGGTGGTGCTGCGGGGCCGCGGCAGCACCACCGGCCCCGCCGTGCCGTTCCGCGCTCTCACCGAAGCACTCCTGTCACTGGCCCGCACCGGCGGCCGCGAGCTGGTCGAACAGCTCGGGCCGTACCGGTCGGTGCTGGGCAGGCTGATCCCGGACTGGGCCACCGGCGCCGACACCGCGGGCGAGACGTCGCTGGTGGTGCTGGCCGAGGCCACGCTGCGGCTCACCGGCCTGGCCGGCGCGGGCCGCGGCTGCCTGTTCGTCGTCGACGACCTGCAGGACGCCGACGTGGAAACCCTCGCCGTGGTGGAGTACCTGGCCGCCAACGTCCGCACGCAGCCGGTGGTCGTGCTGGCCACCCTGCGCGCCGAGCCCTCGCCCGCGCTGGAGGCGGCCCACGCCGCCGCCCGGCGCGGCGAGGGGTTCCTGATGCCGCTGGACAGCCTCGGCCCGGAGCAGGTGCGGGACGTCGTCGCGTCCTCGCTCGGCGCCGAGCCGGACCAGGTGTCCGCCGACGTCGCCGAGCGCCTGTTCGCCGACAGCGCCGGCAATCCCCTCGTGGTCGAGGAACTGCTGCACAGCATGGTGGCCGCGGGCGAGCTGGTGAACGGCGCGGCGGGCTGGCGGTTCACCGGCCACGGCCGCAGCGCCGTGCCCTCGACGCTGGTCACGATCATCACCCGCCGCGCCGACCGCCTCGGCGAACGCGGCAAGCAGCTGCTCGCCATCGCCGCCGTGCTCGGCCGCCGGTTCCCGCTTTCGGTGGTGCAGCGGGTGAGCGAGCTCGACGACCACAGCCTGTTCGGCCACCTGCAGTCCGCCGTGGCCGCCCAGCTGCTCACCGCGGACGAACGCGGCGAGGACTGGTACGCCTTCCGGCACCCGCTCACCGCCGAGGCGCTGCTGACCCTGCTCAACCCGGCCGAGCGGGTGGCGCTGTCGGCCAAGGCGGCCGACGCCGTGGTCGAGCTGCACCCCGACCTGCCGGGCGAGCTGTGCAGCCTGGCCGCGTCGCTGCGGCTGGGCGCCGGCGACCGCTGGGCCGCCGCCGACCTGTACCGCGAGGCCGCGCAGCGCGCGCTGGGCGAAGGCGCGCCGGGGTCGGCGATCGCCGTGCTCGAGCACGCCGTGAACCTGCTCGGCGACGACGCCGGCGACGACCGGTCCGGCCGCTACCGCGACCTGCTGGAGCTGCTGCTGTTCGCGCTGGCGGAGGCCGGGCAGTTCGACCGGGCGGTGAACGTGGCGCGCTCGCTGCGGCCCGCCGACGGCCGCGATCCCGCGCGCCAGATCCGGGTGCACGTCCGGCTGGCGTGGGCGGCCCAGGTCGCCGGCCGCTGGGCGGAGGGCTTCGAGCAGGTCGCCGCGGCCCGTGCGCTGCTGCCGGAGGACGGACTGGACGAGGAAGCCGTCGCGGTCGACGCGGTGGACGCGTACCTGTCGATGTCCGGCCCGGCCCCGGACCGGGTGCGCCGCAGCGAACAGCTGGGCCGCCGGGCGGTCGCCGGGGCCGAGCGGATCGGCTCGCCGTCGACGGCGTGCCAGGCGCTCTACGCGGTCGGGTTCGTGGTGCGCGAGCGGGACATGGCCGAGTCCGACGAGTGCTTCCGCCGGATGCTCGACAGCGCCGCCGAGCACCGGCTGACGAACTGGCGCAACTACGCGCTGGTCGGCCTGGGCGGCAACGCCTGGCTGGCCGAGGCCGACCCGTCCGGGCTGGAGACCGCGCGCGCCGAGGCGCTGCGCACCGGCGGGATCAGCCTGGCCTACAACGCGGACGCCGTGCTGGGCCTGCACGCGGTGCTGTGCGGCCGGTTCACCGAGGCCGGGCAGCGGCTCGACGCGTGCTACGCGGAGGCGTCGCGGATCAAGCTGTACGCGGTCAGCCGGTACGTGCAGATGGCGCAGGCGGTGCTGGCCGGGCACCGGGGCGACCGCCGCACGATGGAGACCGCACTGGGCGACTTCCGCCGCGGCGGCGGGGACGCCGGTCCGGAGGCCCCGCTCGCGCGCGGCCTGGCCCAGGTGTTCTGCTCGCTGCTGGAGGAGGACCGCGAGACCGCGCGCGCGGAGCTGGAGACCCTCGCGGCCGACCAGGCGCGGCAGCAGAGCACGTTCCACCTGGCGGGTACCCACGGCCTGAAGCTGCTGCTCGACGTGATCGCCGGCGACGCGACCTGGGAGGACCACCGGCGGATCGCGGCCGGGGCGACCGGCGGGATGCGCTGGAACCGCCAGTTCGTCCTCCAGGCCGAGGCGGTGCTGCACGGCCGCGACCAGTCGCACGAAGCCGCGGCGACGGCCATGCGCCGCGCGGCACAGGCGGCGGCTCCGTTCGGCGTCGCCCGCCCGCTCGGCCTGCGCCTGACGGCGGAGCCGGCGGTCGACGACGGCTGGGGCGAGCCGGCGGAATGGCTGCGCGAAGCCGAAAGCCACTTCCACGGCGCGGACGTGATCCCGGTGGCCAGCGCGTGCCGCGCCCTGCTGCGCCGCGCGGGGGCATCGGTCCAGCAGCGCCGCACGGGCACCGAGCGGGTGCCGGAGAGCCTGCGCGCGATCGGCGTCACGCTGCGCGAGTACGAGGTGTTCGAGCTGCTGGCGTTCCGGTTGAGCAACAAGGCACTGGCGGCGAGGCTGCACATTTCCCCGCGCACGGTGGAGAAGCACGTGGCGGCGTTGCTGATGAAGACCTCGGTCCGCGACCGCGCGGAGCTGGCCCGCTTCGCGGCCGAGCATTCGTCGGCTTCGGAAGTCTGAGCGGCCGCGGGCACTGACAACGGCCAGTCGGACTCCGGCTGACGAGCGGCATGGTCGACCGCGGCGCGACGAAGGTGTGGGAGGCCTGGAACGGCGTCCCGGCCGACGGCGAGGTGGTGTCACCCCAGCGCGACGGCCTTGCTGCCGAGCGGGCGGCAGGAGACGGTCCCGCCCGGCACCCACGAGTTCGCCGGCACACCTGACCGAATGCTGCCCCTTTCGAAGCCGATGTCCACCCTGTGAATGCTGATTTCGCAGGTGGCGGCATAGTGCGCGAAGGTTCCCGTTCCCGGAGACCCTTCGGGTGGAGGTAAAAGGTTTCGGGGCCGATTGACGCCGTCCAGGCGCGGCTGGAACCGTCGGCCTGGCGAGAGTGCCTCACCGGCCGGAATGACCGCGGTGACGATTTCGGCGCTCTCGGCAACTGGGGTCAGAACGGAGTCATACAATGCGCAACAAGATCGCGGCCTTGGCCGCGACGACTGCTTTCGTCGCCGGCGGGACACTCCTGAGCGCCACGTCGGCGTCGGCGACCGTGGACCCGCCCGGCGGCAGCTGGGACCACACGTGGTACACCACGGACGCCGACAAGGGCGGCACTGTCTACGTCGAAGAGAACGGCGACGTCGTGTCCGTCTGCGACTCGGCGGCCGACGGACTCGCTGCCCGGGCCAGTATCGCCGTCCAGGACAGTACGGGCGCCTACCCCGAACGCTACCTGCTCGTCGCCTCCGGTGGACTGGGATCCTGCGCCACGGCCAGGGCGTCCGATGGCGGCAAGCACGACCTCCCGGAACACGTGAACATCAGCGTCAGCGTCTACCTGGGTACGAACTTCCAGCACTTGAGCCAGCACTACTACCTCAACGATCACTAGGTTCCGGTGTCGGACGGCCCGGCCGGGGAATCCCGGCCGGGCCGTTCGCGCTCGTGTCACCGCACCAGCCCCGACGCCGCGCACAGCGCCGCCCACCCGACCGCGAACGCCGCCACCTTCGTCCGCGCCGAACGGTCCGGCAGGCCTGTCCCGAACACCACCGCGTCCGCCGCGTCGGAGGCGACCCGGGCGGCCAGTGCCACCTTGAGCGGCCTGCCCTCCGGGGCGAACAGCATCGCCAGCCCGATCGCCGCGTCGCGGGCGCCGATGCCCGCGATCAGGGTGCGGACGCCCGCGGTGACGCCGCCGGCCGGGGTCGTCAGGCCGCACGGTTTCGCCAGCACGCGCGGCGCGGCGATGATCGTGGCGCTGTACGCGGCGGTCACCGCTCCGAGAACGCGGGTCAACGCGGGCATCCGTCACTCTTTTCCCTAGGCGCGAGCTGAAGCCTTCCGCTTACCCCCGTCCGCCGTCGCCAAACCGCCACCGCCGACGCCCGACTCGATGGCCGCCGTCACGATGCGGTTGCGGTCGCCCGTGGACAACACCCCGTTGGCCACCAGCTCCTGCGTCACCGCCTTCACGTGCTTCACGAACCGGTCGTGCGACGCGTACTCCGCGGTCTCGTCGATGACGTCGTTGATCGTGCAGCCGTTGCCGGTGTCGACGTTCGCCACCTGGCTGTCGATCCCGCCGATCACCACCGTCTCCCGGGTGTCCGAGACCGGGCAGGCGTCCGGCGGCGGCGGGGCCGCGACCACCGTGAACGACCCCGGCAGTTCCGCCGAGACGTTCCCGGCGACATCGGTGGCCCTGGCCCGCACCGTGTGCGCACCCAGCGCCGTCACCACCACCGGGGCCGCGTAACGGGTCCACGCCGCACCATCCACTTTGTACTCGACGAAACCCACTCCGGACTCCGCGTCCGCGGCGGTCACCGTCACGGTCGCCGAGCCCACGTAGTTCCAGCCGCCGTCCTGCTTCCCGGTGACCTGGAGCGCCACCGACGGCGCCGTGGTGTCCCCGCCGGCGACCACGGTGAACGCCACGGATCCCTCCGCCGAGGCGTTGCCGGCGACGTCACGGGCGCGGTAGCCCACCGTGTGCGGCCCGGCGGACGACACCGGAACCGGCGCCGCGTAGGCGGTCCACGTACCACCGTCCACTTTGTACTGCACCAGGGCCACCCCGGAACCCGCGTCCGACGCCGTCACCGTGACCGTCGCCTTGCCGACGTAGTTGCCGTCGCCGTCCTGCGTGCCGGCCACCGAAGCCGACACCACGGGTGCCGTCGTGTCGCTCCGGACCACGGTGAAGTGGGCCATGCCCTCCGGCGACACATTGCCCGCGACGTCCGTGGCCCGGTAGTGCAGCATGTGCGCGCCCGCCGCGGTCACCGCGACCGGAGCCGTGTAGGCCGTCCAGGCGCCGCCGTCCAGCTGGTACTCCACCGAAGCCACGCCGGAACCCGCGTCCGTGGCCGTGATCCGGGCCGTCGCGACGTCGAGGTAGTTGCCCGCCGTGTCCTGGGTGCCGGTGATCGCGGCGCTCACCGACGGCGCGGTCGTGTCACCCGGCCGGGCGACGACCGTGAAGTGTGCCATCCCCTCCTCCGACTGGTTCCCGGCGACGTCACGGGCGCGGTAGTGGAGCATGTGCGTCCCCGCGGCGGAAACCACCACCGGCGCCGGGTAGGCCGTCCAGCTGCCGCCGTCGAGCTGGTACTCCACCGAAGCCACGCCGGAACCCGCGTCGGTCGCCGAAAGGGACACCGTGGCGGACCCGACGTAGTTCCCGGACGAGTCACGCTCTCCCGTCACCGAAGCGGTCACGACCGGCGGAGTGGTGTCCCCGGTGCCGTCGGAGACGACGAACTCCCCCACCATCGCCGTGTGCCCGGGAATGGTGCAGTAGTACCGGTACTTGCCGGGTGTCAGCGTCACGACGGCCTCGTGGCGGCCGTCCTGCGCGTCGAACGGGTTGGCCAGGATGTTCAGCGACACGTCGTGGTTGTAGCCCGGCGTCGTCGTGTCGAACGTCAGGGTGTGCGACATCCCGGTGGTGTTGCCGGTGGCTTCGCTGTTCTCGAAGACGATGGTGGTCTCGCCGGGCCGAGCGCCGGTGGGCGCGGACGCGTACTCGGTGGTGCTGTTGTTCCCGGTCCAGGTCAGCGTCTGGACCGGCGCCGCCGCCGCGGGCGTGGCCGGCACCAGCACCGCGAGGAAAGCCGTCAGCAGCAGGGCGATCAGTCGTGGGGACATCGCGGGAGAACCCTTCCTGGGAAGGATGGGGGCCGGGCGGGAACCCGGCCCCCATCGCGCTACAGCTGCCGCACCCGGATGTTGCGGAACTCGATCAGGTCGTTGTCGCTGTGGTTCTGCAGCCCGATGAACCCGCTGACGAACTGCCGCAGGTCGGTCGGCGGGTCACCCGCGCGCGACGACTGCTGCCCGGGCGTGTTGTCGAACTCGTTGATCACCACGCCGTTGCGGATCATCGTGTAGTGCTGTCCGACGACCTTGATCTCGTACTCGTTCCACGTCCCCTTCGGCCGCGCCCCCGCCTGGTCGAGCGGGCGCGGGTCGAAGTTGTAGACCGACCCGGTCTTCTGCGGCTCACCGGTGTCGCCGTCGTAGATCTGGATTTCGTGGCCGCAGTAGATGGCCACCCAGGCCTGCGACGTCGCCGCCGAGCCGACCGTGCCGCAGCTGCCCGGCGGCCGCTGGGCCGTCGGGGTGCGCGGGTCCGGGAACCGGACGAACACGCCGCTGTTGGCCCGGAACCCGTCCGGGGCGATGTCCCGGAACTGCACCTTCACCGAGAAGTTGCCGAACTGCCGCTGGCTGTACCAGAGCATGCCCAGCCCGCCCGCCGAGCGGATCGACCCGTCGGGTTGCAGCGTGAACTGACCCGATGGTGCCTGCTCCCACGCCCGCAGCGACGCGGCCGTGCCGTCGAACAGCGCCTCGTACCCGGTCGTGCCCGGCTTCCCGATCGGCGACGCGTCGGCCGCCGCGGTCAGCTCGGCGACCTCGGCGTCGCTCAGCACCCCGAGGTCCGACAGCGTCTCGGTGGCCTGCTCGACGTGGTTGACGAACGCCGCGTGCGTGGTCCACACGCCTTCGTCGTCGATGAAGTCGTCGACCGTGCAGCCGCCGCCGGCGTTGCGGTTGACCACCTTCGTGATGCTGTCGCCCAAGGTCACCACCGGACTCGGATCGGCCACCGCGCAGCCGACGTTCACCGACGTCCGGGTCGTCACCGCTTCACCGTCCGCGTAGGTCACGGTCAGCTTGGCGGTGTAGAGCCCGGTGCGCGGGTAGGTGTGCCGCGGGTCGGCCTGGGTGGACACCGAGCCGTCGCCGAACTCCCACCGGTAGGACACGCCGCCGGACTTCGACCCGGTGAACGCCGCGGTCAGCGCCTTGTTCTGCACCATCGTCGACGACGCCGCCGGAGCGGGCGTCGGCGCGCCGCCGGTGTAGCTGATCTTCAGCAGCTTCTGGTTGGCGTCCAGCGAGAAGAAGCCGTTGCCGTAGTCCAGGACGTACAGCGCGCCGTCCGGCCCGAACTTGGCGTCCATCCAGCTCTGCACCCGGGTGTCGCCGGACCCGCCGGGGATGATCTGCCGGAACGTCTCGGCGAACACCGGCGGCTGGTGCGTGGGCACCCCGGCCGGGTCGACGGTCACCGCGACCCGGTTCTGCGCGTTGGCCTCGTCGCCGATGAACCACTTGTTGTCCCAGTACTCCGGCCACGCGACGCCGCTGTTCGTGTTGACCAGCGAGCGGTGGTAGGTCGGCCCGGACATGATCGCCTGGCCGCCGCCCCGCAGGTACGGCTGGGTGTAGGTGGCGTCCGCCGCGTTGTACGTCGGGATGGCCGAGCCCGGCCGCTTCGGGAAGACCGGCCCGCCGCCGTCCGGCGAGTACCAGATCATGTTGTCCTTGATCGGCGGCAGGTTCACCAGGCCGGTGTTGCGCGGCGAGGTGTTGACCGGGTTGTCGCAGTCGTACCAGCCGGTCAGCTCGGCCGCGTTGGTGCTGCTGCGGTCGCGGTAGGGCTGCCGGTTGCCCATGCAGTACGGCCAGCCGTGGTTGCCCGCCTCGGTGATGATCGTGGCCGTCTCGTACTTCGCCGGCCCGAGCTCGGGGCTCGGCGACGGCGCGTCCGGGCCGACCCAGCCCGCGGTCAGCCAGTTGTGCACCGGGTCGACCTGCAGCCGCGAGATGTTGCGCACGCCCATCACGTAGATCTCCGGGCGGGTCTTGTCCGACGGCCCGTTCGGGAAGAGGTTGCCCGCCGGGATGGTGTACGTCCCGTCGGCCTCCGGGTGGATGCGCAGGATCTTGCCGCCGTAGTCGTTCGTGTTGCCCGCCGTGCGGCGCGCGTCCTGGAACGACAGGCCCTTGTACTCGAGCGTCCAGTTGTTGCCGGAGTAGCCGTTCGAGCCGCCCGAGGAGTTGTTGTCCCCGGACCCGACGTAGAGGTTGCCGTCCTTGTCGAACGCCATCCCGCCGCCGGCGTGGCAGCAGCTGTGGATCTGCACGTCCCAGGACAGCAGGTCCTTGCGGGTGGCCTGGTCGATCGTCTGCGTGGCCGCGTTGTAGGTGAACCGCGAGATCGTGCGCTTGCCGGTCCGCTTGTCGCGGTCGATCGACTCGTGCGGCATCCAGTAGGCGTAGAACCAGCCGTTCTCGGTGAACTTCGGGTCCAGCACCATCCCGAGCAGGCCTTCTTCGTTCTTGACCAGCTCGTCGCCGCTGCCGCGGTTGCCCATCACCCGCAGGGTGGTGAGCAGCTTGACCTTCCTGGTGGCCGGGTCCCACTGGTGGATGGTGCCGCAGCCGAGGCCGACGTTCGGGTCGTCCCAGCTCACGACCGGCCCGGTCGGGCAGGCGGCCTTGCCGATGTAGAACACCTTGCCGTCCGGGGCGATGGTCAGCCCGTGCGGCTCGCCGATCTGGTCGAGCTGCCCGGCCGCGTTCTTCCCGGTGAGGCGCTCGATCTTGTAGTTCGCGGCGATCCCGGCCCGGCAGTCGCCCCGCACCATCCCGGTGGTCCAGCGCAGCGCGCCGAGCAGGTGGTCGCGGAACCGGTCTTCGCCGTAGGACGCCTCGGTGCGGCCCATGCCCGTGTAGAAGGACCGGCCGCCGTCGTAGTCACGGCACCACGAGATCGGGTGGAACGGCCCGTTCGCCCCGACCCCCGGCGTGTAGCCCTTCTCCTCGACCTGCGCGACGGTGTGGACGGTGCCGACCGGGTTGGTCTCCCAGTTGAGCCAGCGGTCGGTGCGCGTCCAGTTCTGCGGCAGCCCCTTGGTGGCCGGGTGCCGGGCGTCGAGGACGTCGACGACGGCCTGCTGCGGCGGGGATTCCGGCGGCGGCGGGGTGGTCGAGGTGTCCTTGAACAGCTTGAGGTCGGCGAGCTGGATGATCGGCTCACCGGCGTTCGCGGTGATGTTCAGCCGGTAGTTCGGGTACACCGTGGTGTTGGTGAAGGTGAACGTCCGGGTCTGGAACGGGTCGGTGAACGTCTCGTTCGCCCGCGTGTCCAGGTCGGTCCAGGTGCTGCCGTCCGCGGAGCCCTGCAGGGTCCAGTTCTTCGGGTTCCGGCCCGGGTAGTCGTTCGCCGAGGTCAGCGAGTAGCTGCTGACGGCGACCGGCGTGGCCATCTTGTAGGCGGCCCAGCCGGTGGTGGCGAACGTCAGCCACTTGGTGTTTTCGTTGTTGTCGGCCAGTTTCTCCTTGGTTTCGTTGGGCGGGTTCTCCCCGCTCGCGGTCACCGCGGCCACGGCTTCGGGGGTGGGCCGGGCGCCGACCGGGCGGGCGCCGATCAGCCCGGTGAACCAGGTCGAGGAGTCCTGCGCGCGGGCGGCGTCGGAGATGCCGAGGAACCCGCCGCCGGCCTTCATGTAGGCCTGCAGCGCGCCTTCCTGGTCCCGGCTGAGCGTCACGCCCTGCGCGGACAGGAACACGATTCCGCGGTAGCGGGCCAGGTTGGCGGCGCTGAACACGGCGGGATCCGACGACGCCGTCACCGTGATGCCGTTGTCCGCGCCCAGCCGGGCGATCGCGTCCGAGGCGCGGACGACCGGGTCCTGCTGGCCGCCCGGTGCGCCGTGGAAGAGCAGGACGTTCACCGGGACGTTCGCCGCGGGCGCGGCCTGGGCCACCGGCATGGCCAGCAGCGGCGCGCCGGCCGCCAGGACCGAGCCGAGGGCGAGCACGACCGCGCCGCGCCTGCCGAACCAACGTCTTTTCATAGCGCCCCTCCTGCGTGCGTACGGGAATCGGGGTTCATGTCGTGCCCGGTGTGGCCGTGCTCCTTGAACCGGTCGATCGCGTCCTGCGCGCCCTCGGGCAGGCTGCCGTCGGGGTTGCGGACCAGGAAGAGACCCACCATGCCGCCGTCGGAGTGGGTCTGGACGTGGCAGTGGTACATCCACGCCCCGGGCCCGGCGCCTTCGCCGGCCAGCACCTGGAACCCGAACGAACTGCCGGGGTCGAGGTTCTTGTTGTCCACGATGGCAACGTTGTCAGCGGCGCTGCCGAGCATGCCGGTGCGGGTATCCGCCCAGCGGTGCCCGTGCAGGTGGAACGTGTGCGGCAGGCTGCCGTACCCGATGCAGACCCACTCGACGCGCTCGCCGAGGCGGGCCTCGAAGATCGGCGTGTCCGGCGCCATCGCGTGGTTGATCATCATCTCGTTGAACACGACGGTGTACTGCCTGCTCGGCAGCAGGTCACCGCGCTTGCGCACGATCAGCCCGCCGTAGAGCCCGCGCGCGAGGCCGGCGGTGCCGTGGTCGGTGCCCATCGCGTGGTCGTGGTAGTGCCAGTAGCCGGCGCTGCCCGGCATCCAGAAGCCGCCGCCCGCGTCGTACCGGGCCCGCGTGCGCCAGGTGTAGGTGCGCGTTTCGCCCGGGTTGTTGAAGGACGCGTTGAGCGGGGCGCCGTCCGACGCGGTGTCGTAGGTGACGCCGTGCGGGTGGATGGAGAGCCGCTTGTCGGTCCGGTTGACCAGTTCGATCTCGAGGGTGTCGCCCTCGTAGATCTCCAGCAGCGGCCCCGGGATGGTGGCCTTGCCGGGTTCGAGGCCGTAGCCGTAGAGGCCACCGGGCAGGGCTTCGGCGTAGATGGTGAGCTGGCGGGTCAGGCCCGCGGCGAAGGCCGCATCGGCCGCCCCGACGGCGGGCGCGAGCACGCCCGCGGCGGTTCCGGCCAGCATCGACCGACGTGATACTCGCATGTCGAGTCCCCCGGGGCTCTCAGAACCGGACGGTGCGGAGGTATTCGAAGCCGACCTTCGCGGTGTGCAGCGGGTCGGCGGGCTGGTCGTGCTCGACGATGTACTCGCCGATGGTGTGGCAGGACGCGGCGAAGATGCGCGGGAAGTCGATGACCCCCGCGCCGGGGTCGACCATCTGCCCGTCCACCGTCCGGTCCTTGACGTGGTACTGCGTCACGCGCGGGTGGTTGCGGCGGAACAGCTCGACCGGGTCCGCGCCGCCGTTGACCGCCCAGAACAGGTCGATCTCCAGGTGCACGAGCCGCTTGTCCGTCTTCGCGGTGAGCACGTCGTACGGGACCACCTCGCCGATCGGGGCGAACTCGTGGTCGTGGTTGTGGTAGCCGAGCTTCAGCCCGGCCTTCTTGAAGGCGACCGCGGCGGTGTTCATGCGGCCCGCGAAGGCCTCCCACTCGGCGATCGTGCCGAAGTTCGCGTAGGGCACCACGACGGAGCGGTTGCCGAGGACCTTCGCGTCGGCGATCGCCTGGTTCAGGTCGCCGTCGATACCGACGTGTGACGAGGAGGCCTCGATGTGGTTGCGGTCGAGGATGGCGCGGAACTCGGCGGCGCTGCGGCCGTACGTGCCAGCCAGCTCGACCTTGCGGTAGCCGATGTCGGCCAGCGCGGACAGCGTGCCTTCGGGGTCGTTCTGGAGCAGCGAACGCAGGGAGTAGAGCTGGATGCTGATCTTGTCGAGCGGCACGCGGCGGCGAGCCGGGGAGGCGTCCGCGATGCCGGGCAACGCGATTGTCGCCGCGCCCACCGTGAGAGCCGCTGTCGCCACGTTCAGGAATGATCGTCGGGAGTAGTGATCTGGCCGGTCACCGCACATGGAACTCCCTCATTTCTGGTTGCTGAAAGCCGCGTCGAATGCCGCCGACGGCTTGTCGAACAGGTGCTCGCGGACGTACTTCACCGCCTCCGCCGCGCCCCGGAGCCGGTCCATCCCGGCGTCTTCCCACTCCACCGAGATCGGGCCGGCGTAGCCGATCGAGTTCAGCGCCCGGAAGCAGTCCTCCCACGGGACGTCGCCGTGGCCGACGGACACGAAGTCCCAGCCGCGGCGCGGGTCCGCCCAGGCCAGGTGCGAGCCGAGCCGTCCGTTGCGGCCGTCGATGCGCTTGCGGGTGTCCTTGCAGTCGACGTGGTAGATCCGGTCGGCGAAGTCGAGGATGAACCCGACCGGGTCGAGGTCCTGCCAGACGAAGTGGGACGGGTCCCAGTTCAGCCCGAACGCCGGCCGGTGGTCGACGGCCTCCAGGGCGCGCTGGGTCGTCCAGTAGTCGTAGGCGATCTCCGACGGGTGGACCTCGTGCGCGAACCGGACGCCGACCTCGTCGAAGACGTCCAGGATCGGGTGCCAGCGGCGGGCGAAGTCCGCGTAGCCGTCATCGATGTCAGCGCGCGAGACCGGCGGGAACATCGCCACGTACTTCCAGGTCTTCGACCCGGTGAAGCCGATGACGGTGTCCACGCCGAGTTTCGCCGCGGCCCGCGCGGTGTCGGCCATCTCGGCCGCCGCCCGCTGCCGGACGCCCTCGGCGTCGCCGTCGCCCCAGATGCGGGAGGGCAGGATGGCCTGGTGCCGGTGGTCGATCGGGTCGTCGCAGACGGCCTGCCCGACGAGGTGGTTCGAGATCGCCCACACCTTGAGGCCGTGCTCGGCGAGCAGCCGCAGCCGCCCGGGCACGTAGTCCTCTTCGGACAGTGCGCGGTCGACCTCGAAGTGGTCGCCCGAGCAGGCGATCTCCAGCCCGTCGTAACCCCAGTCCGAGGCGAGCTTGCAGACCTCGGTGAACGGCAGGTCGGCCCACTGGCCGGTGAACAACGTGACGGGACGGCTCATTTCTCCTCCACCGGTGTCCAGTTCGCTTCCGCGGCCGCGCTCTTCTCGACGGCGTCCAGCACCCGCTGGACGCGCAGGCCGTCGTCGAAGCTCGGTGCGGGGTCGGTACCCGCGCCGATGGCGTCCAGGAGGTCGGCGACCTCGTGGGTGAACGTGTGCTCGTAGCCGAGCAGGTGCCCCGGCGGCCACCACGCGCCGACGTACGGGTGCTGCGGCTCGGTGACGAGGATGCGGCGGAAACCGGCCTCGGTGCCGCTGCCCTCGTACCACTGGAGCTCGTTCATGGACTCGAAGTCGAAGGCCAGGCTCGCCTTCGACCCGTTGATCTCCAGTCGCATGGCGTTCTTGCGGCCCAGGGCGAACCGGGTCGCTTCGAAGGTCGCCACCGCGCCCCCGGACAGCCGCGCCAGGAACAACGCCGTGTCGTCGACCGTGACGTCGTCCGTGCCGCCGGTCTCGGACGGCCGCTGCTTCACGAACGTGTTCGTCAGCGCCGAGACGCCGGTGATCACCTCGCCGGTGACGAACTGGGCGGCGTCGACGATGTGCGCCCCGAGGTCGCCGAGCGCGCCCGAGCCGGCACTTTCGCGCCGGAGCCGCCAGGTCATCGGCGCCTGCGGATCGGACAGCCAGTCCTGCAGGTACACCGACCGCACGTGCCGGATCTCGCCGAGTGCCCCGCTCGCCACCAGGTTCCTGGCGTGGGCGAGCGCGGGCACCCGGCGGTAGTTGAAGGCGACCATGGCCCGCACCCCGCGGTCACGGGCCCGCCGCGCCGCCTCGGCCATCGCCTCGGCCTCGGCGACCGAGTTCGCCAGTGGCTTCTCGCACAGCACGTGCTTCCCGGCCTCCAGCGCGGCGATCGCGATCTCGGCGTGGCTGTCGCCCGGGGTGCAGACGTCGACCAGGCCGACGTCGTCCCGGGCGACGAGCTTCCGCCAGTCGGTCTCGACGTCCTCCCAGCCGAACTTGGCGGCGGCGTCCCGGGTTCTGGCTTCGTCCCGGCCGCCGAGCACGGCGAGCCGCGGCACCAGCGGCGGGTCGAAGAACCGGTGGACGCTGCGCCAGGCGTGCGAATGCACCGCACCCATGAACGCGTGCCCGACCATGCCGATCCCGATGGTTTCCCGGCTCATGCCCCTCCTTGCGTTCTGGCGGAAAGTCCGGTCAGGAGTCGAAGCCGACGTCGAGGTACTGGTCGACGTTCTCCTTGGTCACGACCGCCGAGTAGGTGGTGATCTCGGCCGGGATGTCGTGCTCGGCCAGGTCGCCGATCCCCTTGCCCTGGCCGAGCAGCCGCGCGAGCGCGACCGCCGTCGAGGCCATCGACGGGCTGTAGAGCACGGTCGCCTTGATCGGCGAGGAGTCGGCTTTGATCAGGTTCATCATGTTCTTCGAGCCGGCGCCGCCGACCATGATGAACTCCTTGCGGCCCGCGGTGTCGATCGCCGCGTTGACGCCGATGCCCTGGTCGTCGTCGTGGTTCCACAGCGCGTCCAGCTTGGGCGCGCCCTGCAGCAGGTTCGCGGTCTGCTGCTCGCCCGACTCCGACGTGAACTGCGCCGACACCCGCGGGCCCACCTTGAACCCGGCGCGCCCCAGCGCGTCCTTGAAGCCCTTGCTGCGTTCCTGGGTCAGCGGCAGCGAGTCGATGCCGGCGACCTCGCCGATGACCGGGTTGGCGACGTTCTTCTTCTTGAGCTCCGCGGCGATGTAGTTGCCCGCGTTGACGCCCATCCGGTAGTTGTCGCCGCCGATCCACGTTCTGTACGCCAGCGGCGTGTCGAAGACGCGGTCGAGGTTGATCACCGGGATGCCGGCGTCCATCGCCTGCTGGCCGACCGCGGTCAGCGCCTTGCCGTCGAAGGGCAGGATCACCAGGACGTCGACCTTGGCGTTGATCAGCGTCTCCACCTGGGAGATCTGCTGGTTGACGTCGTTGGTGCCCTCGGTGGCGTTGAACTTCACTTCGCTGAACTTCTGCGCCTGGGCCTTGGCGTTCTTGGTGATCGCGGCGATCCAGCCGTGGTCGGCGGCCGGGGCGGAGAAGCCGATGGTGATCGGCTTGCCCGGCTGGGCGTTGTTGCCCGCGTTGGCGACCGGTGCGTTCGACTCCGAGTTCGCGGGCGTGTTCGACGTGCAGCCGGCCAGCAGCGCACCGGCGCCGACCGCGGCCCCGCCCAGCAGGAATCCCCGGCGGCCGAGGAAGGGTTGTTCGGGCATGACGGCCTCCTGGGTGACTAGGTCTTGGACTTGCGGGCGCGGAACTGCAGGAGCACGGCGAGGACGATGATCACGCCCTTGGCGATGTTCTGGATGTCGGTGTCCAGGTTGTTCAGCGTGAAGATGTTCGACAGCACCGTGAAGATCAGCACACCGACGAGCGTGCCGATGAGCGAGCCGCGGCCACCGGTCAGCAGCGTGCCGCCGATGACCACCGCCGCGATCGCGTCGAGTTCGTAGAACATGCCGTTGGTCGACGCGCCCGCGGTCGTCCGCGCGACGACCATCAGCGCGGCGATCCCGCAGCACAGCCCGGCCACGCCGTAGACGAGCGCGAGGTGGCGCTTGACGTTGATGCCGGCCAGCCGTGACGCCTCGGCGTTGCCGCCGACCGCGTACGTCCGCCGGCCGAACGTGGTGCGGTTGAGCAGGACCCAGCCGACCGCGAAGACCAGCGCGAACAGCCAGATCAGCGTGGGGACGCCGAGGAAGCTCCCCCGGAAGAAGGCGAGGAAGTCCTGGTCGGCGACGACCTGGGTGCGCCGGCCGCTGATCCGCTCGGCGAGCCCGCGTGCCGAGACGTACATCGCCAGCGTGGCGATGAACGGCACGACCTTGCCGTAGGCGACGAGCACGCCGTTGACCAGGCCGCAGCCGAGACCGACCGCGAGTCCACAGAGGACCATCACCCACGGGCCGTACGACTGGGTCGCCAGCGTCGTGAGCCAGACGCCGGCCAGGCCGACCATCGAGCCGACGGACAGGTCGATGCCGCCGCTGATGATCACGAACGTCATCCCGACGCTCACCACGCCGATCGCCGCGGCCAGCCGCAGGATCGTCGAGATGTTGCTTTCGGTGAAGAACAGCTCGGGCCGGGTGAGCTGGCCGACCAGGCAGAGGACGACGAGCACCCCGGCCAGGCCGAGCAGCCGCGGGTCGGCGGAGAAGGCGAACCGCTTCCGTTCGGCGGGCAGCGCTTCCTGGGGCGGTGCCTGGGTTTCGGTCATGCCGCGCTCCCCTCGAGAATCACGTCGAGCACCTCGGCCTCGGTCAGCCCGGCCGAGCGCCGGTCGGCGAGGACACGGCCCTCGCGCAGCACCAGCACCCGGTCGGACAGCCCGAGCACCTCGGGGATTTCGCTGGACACCAGCACGATCGCCACGCCGGTCGCGGCCAGCTCGTCGATCAGCCGGTACAGCTCGGCGCGGGCCCCGACGTCGACGCCGCGCGTCGGCTCGTCGAGCAGCAGCACCCGGCACCCGCGGACCAGCCACCGCGCGAGCACGGCCTTCTGCTGGTTGCCGCCGGACAGCGTGCGGACGATCCGCCGGGGGTCGGCGGGCCGCAGGTCGAGGCGGCGCAGGCTCGCGCCGGCGTCGTCCAGTTCCTTGGCGCGTTCGGTGAAGCCGAGCTTCGCGTAGCGGCCGAGGCTGGCCAGCGTCACGTTGTGCACCACGGGCAGGTCCAGCAGCAGGCCCTGGCTCTTGCGTTCTTCCGGAGCGAGGCCTATGCCTGCCTTCACGGCGGCCTGGACGCCGGGGCCGAGCGGTTTGTCCTGGACGGCAATGGTTCCCCGGTCGGGCTTGCGCGCGCCGAAGATCGTCTCCAGCAGCTCGCTGCGGCCCGAGCCGACCAGGCCGGCGACGCCGACGACCTCCCCGGCGTGGACGGTGAAGCTGACGTCCTCGAACTCGCCGTGGCGGGTGAGGTTTTCGACGGCGAGCGCGGTCTCCGGCCTGGCGTGGCCGTCGTGGCGCGGGCCGAAGACCGTCTCCACCTTGCGGCCGGCCATCAGCGCGACCAGGTCGGCGGTCGGCGTGGTGCGGGCGTCGAGGCCGGTGCCGACGGTCCGGCCGTCCTTGAGCACGGTCACGCGGTGCCCGATCCGGCGCAGTTCCTCCAGGCGGTGGGAGATGTAGACGACCGCGACGCCGTCGGCGGTCAGCTCCCCGACGATCCGGAAGAGGTTGTCGACCTCCTCGCCGGCCAGCGCGGCGGTGGGCTCGTCCATCACGAGCAGCCGGGCGTCGTGGGCCAGGGCGCGGGCCATCGAGACCAGCTGCTGCCCGGCGGCCGACAGCTTGCCGACCTCGGTCGACGGCCGGATGTCCGGGTGGCCGAGCCGGGCCATCAGGCGGGCGGCTTCGGCGCGGGCCTGGGAGATCCGCGTGAAGCCGAAGCGGGCGCGTTCGTGGCCGAGGAAGATGTTGTCCGCCAACGAAAGCCCGGGGACGAGGTCGAGTTCCTGGTACATGGTGGCGATGCCGAGGCGCAGGGCGTCGACCGGCGAACCGAGCGTCACCGGTTCGCCCTGCCAGGTGATCTCTCCGGTGTCGGGCTGGTGCGCGCCGGAGAGGACCTTGATCAGCGTCGACTTCCCGGCGCCGTTCTGGCCGAGCAGGCAGTGCACCTCGCCGGGCTCGACGTCGAGGTCGACGCCGTCGAGGGCGCGGACGCCCGGGAACGTCTTCACGATCCCGCGCACGGAAAGCAGGCTCATACCATGACCTCCTCGGCGAGCGTCGGGTTCGCGAACAGCCGCTCGGCGGCCAGGTGCGCGGCCCCGCGCAGCGGCGCCCGCAGGCCGAGCCCGGACGCCACCACCCGCGCCTGGCCCAGCGGCCGGGCGGCGAGTTCGACGCGGACCGGTTCGACCAGCCACTCCCCCAGTGCCGCGAAGTAGCCCCCGAGCACGACGACGTCCGGGTCGAGCACGTCGACCACAGTGGACAAGGCGATGCCGAGCGCGACGCCGAGTTCGTGCACCGCGGTGGCCGCGCGCTGGTCGCCCAGCCTGATGCGGTCGGTGAGCCGGGCGACGCGGCCTTCGACGCCGGGAGCGGGATCGTGCAGGGGGTCGCCCGGCGCCGCGGCCGCGCGCAGCAGCGCGGCCAGGTTCGCCTTGGTCTCCAGGCAGCCCGTCCGGCCGCAGGGACACCGGCCACCGGAGGGGTCGACGGCGATGTGCCCGACCTCGCCCGCGAAGCCGCGCGCGCCCCGCAGGATCGTGCCGCCGGAGACGAGCCCGCCGCCGACGGCCGTTCCGCCACCCAGGTAGAACAGGTCGTCGCCGGTGCCGGCGATCGCTTCGGCGAGTGCGCCGAGGTTGGCGTCGTTGTCCACGGCGATGGCGGCGGCCGGGACGTCCAGCCGGGCCGCCAGCAGCCCGGCGATCTCCGCGTCCCGCCAGCGCAGCGCGGGCGCGAACCGCAGCACCGCGGCGGCCGAATCGACCAGGCCGGGTACCGAGACCGCGATCCCGACCGGTGGCCCGGGCAGGACGGCCCCGGCCAGCTCGGCGAGCCCGTCCATGCCTGTCTGCAGCCCGAGCGCGGCGACGTCGACGGCCTCGGTGGCCTCGTCCAGCACCCGGCCCGACAGATCGGTGACCAGCGCCGACAGCCGGTCGGCTTCGACGCTCAGACCGAGCGCGTAGGCGTCTTCGCCGTGCAGCTCGACCAGCCGGCTCGGCCGCCCGTTGCCCGGCCGGACACCGGCGGGGCGGACCAGGCCGCGCCCGGTGAGCTCGGCGAGCAGGCCGGGCACCGCGGACCTGGCGAGCCCGCAGCGGGCGGCCAGCTGCGTGCGCGAGAGCGGGCCGGTGCGCAGCGCCCGCAGGACCGCGGCCAGGTTCGCCGTACGCGGGCTCGCCGAGTCGGCGCGCCTCGTTCCGGTGACGGCCACGGTGCCCCCATCTTGCGCTGGCTACTGAACGCACTTTGTCGCTCAGGCAGCGAAAGTAGGGTGACTGGCATCACTCGTCAAGGTGATGTCGGGGTGTTTAGTCGGGTTTTCACCCGGATAGACGTGCGAAACTAGACAGACTTTCGCTCTCAACGTACGAAAGTCTGTCTAGTTTTGACGTTACACAGTGGACGCGTTCAGCAACGCTCTGTCAGCGAAGGGCTCAGCTGCTGAGCGTGAAGGCCCGGTCCGTGGCCGACCACGCGGCCCCGATGACACCCGCCGTCTCGCCCAGCTCGGACAGCACGATCGGGAGGTTCCCGGTGGCCAGCGGCAGCGAGCGCCGGTACACCGCGCTGCGCACCTCGGCCAGCAGCTGGTGCCCGAGCTGGGCCACCCCGCCGCCGATCACCACCATGCCCGGGTTGATGAAGCAGACCAGCGAGGCGATGACCTGGCCGAGCCGCCGTCCGCCGTCGCGGATGAGGTTGACCGCACCGGAGTCGCCCGCCGCGGCGGCCCGGCCGACGTCACGGGCGGTGACCGCGCCGCGTTCGGCGGCCGCCTCGGCCAGGAACGCCGAGCGTCCGCTGCGGGCCAGCGCCAGCCCGTCGCGGGCCAGCGCGGCCCCGCCGAAGTAGGCCTCCAGGCAGCCGACCTCGCCGCACGCGCAGGTCGGGCCGAAGTCGTCGAGCCGGATGTGCCCGATGTCGCCCGCCGTGCCGGCGACCCCGCGGTAGACCTTGCCGCCGAGCACGATCCCGCAGCCGATCCCGGTGCCGATCTTGACGAACATCAGGTCGTCGGTCGAGCGCGCGACCCCGGCGTGCCGCTCGCCGAGGGCCATCGCGTTGACGTCGTTGTCCACCGCGACCGGGCAGCCCCACAGCCCGCCGAGGTGGTCGCGCACGTTGAACCGGTCCCAGCCGGGCATGATCGGCGGCGCGACCGCCATCCCTTCGGCGAAGCTGACCGGCCCGGGCAGCCCGATGCCGGCGGCGATGAGCCGGCCGGGTGCCTCTTCCCGGACCTTCGCCGCAAGCTCGGCGACCCGCCGCAGCACCGGGTGCGGCCCCTGCCGGACGTCGCAGTCTTCGACCGCGTGGGCCAGCACTTCGCAGGACGCGTCGGTGACCGCGACGCCGACCGAGGTCGCGCCGACGTCCACCGCGAGCACCCGCAGTTCCCCGGCGAGCCGGACCAGGGTCGACCGCCGTCCGCCCCGGCTGGCCGACGGCCCCGCGGCCTCGACGAGCCCGACCTCGGCGAGCCGGGCCACCTCGGCGCCCACCCGGGCGCGCGGCAGCTCCAGCCGCTCCCCCAGCTCGACCCGCGACATCGGGCCGTCGTCCCGGAGCAGGGTCAGCAACCGGGTCTGGTGCCGGGTTTCGACCATCGACTGCTCCGGGGTGGATACCGTGCTCATTCGCCTCAGCGTACTGGTGCTTTCCGGGCCGTCCGGCCACCCGGCCGCGGGCGTCGGGGTCCGGTGTGGGTGACACCCGGACCGGTGCGATCGGCCGCCGGACCGTTCGGCCGCCCCGAATCCGGGGCAGCCTCCGGCCATCGGAAACCGGCTCCACGACAGGAGGATCACCATGCGACGGATCACGGCCGCGCTCGGTGCGCTGGCAATGACGACCGGAGTCCTGCTCGGCACGGCGGCCACCGCCTCGGCCCAGACGGAAAGCATTCCGGCGGAGAGGTGCATCGGCAGCTCGCTCGCGATGTTCGCCACGACCGCGTTGTGCGTGGTCCCGCGGACTTACCCGATCCTGCTCATCCCGGCCTGACCCGGCCCCTGCCGGAGTTCCCGATCAGCGCACTGCGACCGGGAACTCCGGCAGGACGAGCGCCGAGTGCTCCGGCTTCGGCTCGCGCGGGACTTCGGTGAACTGCCGCAGTGCCGCGTTGCGTTGCTCGAGCGCTTCGGCGGTCGTCGGGAACAGCGTGGCCTGCCCCTCGGTCACCAGCGCCTGGTTGGCCTCGGCGAACCCGCGGAACCTTTCCTCGTAAGCCGCGAAAGCCGCCGTGTGGTCCGGGTTCGTGGCCAGTGCGTGGCCGAGCACGTACGCACCCACCAGCGCCAGGCTCGTGCCCTGGCCGGTCAGGAACGATGGCGCGTGCGCCGCGTCGCCGATGAGCGCCACCCGGCCGGATGACCAGGACGGCATGCGGATCTGGCTGATCACGTCGAAGAACAGGTCGTCGGCCGCGCGCATCGCCGCGACCAGGCGCGGGATTTCCCAGCCGTCGCCTTCGAAGGTGCGGGCGATCAACTCGCGCTGGGCTTCCGGGTTGCGGAACGCCTCGAACGGCGGCTCCGGCCGGGCGGACACCAGGAAGCCGTGGACCTTTTCGCTGTCGAGAACCGCATACAGCGCCGCCCCCTTGCCCGGCTTGCTCCACGAGACCCCCTCGCGGTACAGCCCGAAGTCGTTGGGCATGGTGAACCCCGCGAAGCAGTAACCGAGGTAGTGGTGGAACGGTGCCTCCTCACCGAAGACGAGTTCGCGGGTCCGGGAGTGCAGGCCGTCGGCGCCGATCACCAGGTCGTAGCGGTCCCGGTGGCCGCTGCGGAAGGTGACGTCGACCCCTTCGGCGGCATCGGTGAGGGTTTCCACCGTGTCGTCGAACCGGACCTCGACGTCGTCGCGGACCAGGTCGTACAGCGTCCGGATCAGGTCGCCGCGGCGGATCTCGAGGTCTTCGCCGCCGATGCCGCCGACGACCGCTTCCGGGGCCAGTGCCACGATTTCGCCGCCGTCGCCGTCGAGGAACGTCAGCCGCCGCGTCGAGATGTGCAGGTCCTGCAGGGCAGGCAGGATCCCCATCCGCTCGACGGCGGTCAGTGCGGTGCCGCGGATGTCGATGGGGTAGCCGCCGACCCGGAGCGCGGGTGCCTTCTCGACGAGGGTGACCGCGAACCCGGCCCGCCGCAGCCAGAACGCCAACGCCGGCCCGGCGATGCTGGCGCCGGAAATCAAGACTCGCTTCATGACGACTCCTATAGCTAAGTTAGGTATCCGATTGCCAGGTGCGACAATGCGCTCGGCCAACCCCCGACCGGGCCAACTATATACCTAAGTTAGCTATCTAAGAGGTGTGATGGGCGACACAGACGCCGCCGACGGGACCGACCTGCGTGCCGTGCTGCCGCGGCTCCTGCAGCTGGGCACCCTGATGAACCGCAGCGGCCTCGTCGAGCGGGCGATGAAGCGGATCGGAGCCGACCTCGACCGGCCCGGGCTGTCGATCATCCTGTCGCTGCACATGACCGGCAAGCCGATGCGCGTCGGGGAGATCGCGGACCGGATGCAGGTCGCGGGCCCGCACGTCACGCGCCACCTGCACGTGCTCGAACGGCGGCGGCTCGTGTCCGGCCTCCCCGATCCCGACGACCGGCGCGCCCGGCTGGTCGCGCTGACCCCCGACGGCACCGAGATCGCCGACCGGTACGTCACCACCCTGCTCGGCTGGTTCGGGGACGCGCTGGGCGGCTGGTCGCCGTCGGACCGCCGGACGTTCTACGACCTGCTGCTGCGGTTCACCGACGACCTCGCGGCCTTCCTCTCGGCGATCGGCGAGGAGGACGAGTGATCAGTGCCGGGCGAACTGCACCGGCACCGGCTGCCTGACACCCGGCTCGACCGGCAGCGGGTCGACGACCAGGCGTTCGCCGTAGACGTCGGTGATCGCGACGGCTTCGCCGCACCCGGCACCGTTTTCCGACAGGAAGTAGTTGTAGTCCGTGCGCGGCAACCGTTTCCAGCTGCCGCCCGCGCGGACCTCCAAGCGGGCCACCGGGTTGCGGTGGCCGATCACCTGGATCCCGCACCAGTACTGCGATGAGCCGTCCTTGTGGCGCAGTGCCATCGGCGGCACCGACGGCGGGCTCACCAGCTTCCAGGTGACCGGGATTTCGCCCCGGTCGCGCGCCCCGAGCCGGTCGAACGCCCGGGGGTCCAGATCCAGCTGCCCCACCCGGCACGGCGCCGGGCACAGGTTGGTGATCCGCACCGTCACGCTCGCACCGCCGGCTGCCTGGACCTGGACGTAGGCGCCGCACGCCTGCGAGCCCTCGAAGTCGGCCTCGTTCATCGCCGCGGTCAACGGATCCGGGCTCGCGTCGTACCCGCACGCGCCACTGCCGTCGGAGTCGTAGAAGGTGGCCACGCCGGAATGGGCAACGCCCGGCTTGATCCGGCCGGCGAGCGGCGCGGCCGCCGGGGGCGCGGCACGGGAGGACGCAGCAGTAGTCGGCGAAGGCGAAGGTGTGGGCGACGGCGTGCGCACCGGCGGCGGGGTGGTCACGGACGTCCCGATCGCGGGAGCGGCCTCCGCCCTGGCCGCCGCCTCGGCCGGGGGCGTGCCGTCACCGCGGGTCGCGACCACGACGACGACGGCCGCCACGACCGCGACCAGCGCCAGGACCGGCACGACCACCGCGCGTGCGCGCACCGCACCTCCCGGACCCTCGACGAGTGGTCCACAGTAGACAGCGCGCCACCGCGGGTCAACAACGGTGCAGCCGGTGATGTGAGCGTGAACAATCAGTCACCGGGGCACCTCAGGAGATCGCCCACACCTGGTTCGCCGCACCGGTTCCGCCTGCCTGCACCACCGGCGCCCCGTTCGCCGATCCGGACACCCCGACGGTGAGACCGCTGGTGACGTTCACCAGCACGTACTGGTTGCCGGTGAGGCTGCCCACCAGGTCCGCCGCCCACTGCTGACCGGCCCCGCCGGTGCAGGTCCACTGCTGCAGCTGGACCCCGCTCGCGGCGGACCCGTCCGGCACGTCGAGGCACAGGCCGCTGTTGACGTTGACCACCGTGAAGACGTTGTCGGCCTGCCTCGTCAGGCGCCACTGCTGGTTGGCCCCGCCGTGCGCGGGCCACTGGATGACCTTGCCGCCCGCCGCGGTGGAGGCGCCGGACGCGTCGAGCACCTGGGAACTCCCGGAGTTCTTCAGCACGTGCGTGGTTTCGCTCGGCAGCCCCGAGTTCGCCGACCACGTCCCCGCGTCGGCGTCGAGGTTCCAGCTCGGGTACTGGCCGAGGTTGACCGTCGTGCCGCGGATGGTCAGCGGCAGCCAGATCAGCGGCGAGGTACCCATGGCGTTGCCCGTCCAGCGATCGCCGGCGTAGACGTAGGTGGTCGCCGAAGCGCCCCGGACGGTGATGATGTTCGCGGTCTGGCTGTTGTAGGTGTTGGTGCCCGGCGCCGCGAAGTTCCGGAACGGCGACCAGGGGCCGGCGAGCGACGTCGCGGTCGCGTACACGTTGTCGTTGGTGGCCCAGCCGGTCAGGTGGGACGCCAGCAGGTAGTACGTCGCGCCGACCTTGACCACGGCCGGGGACTCGTAGTTCGGCAGCGTCGCCACCGCGCTCGCCACCGACGTGTAGTCGGCGGACAGCCGGTAGATGCGCAGGCTCCGGCCGGCGTTTTCGCTGAGCAGGTAGGCGGTCCCGTCGGTGTCCTGGAACAGCCCGATGTCACGGCTCTGGTTGCCCAGCGGCTGGAAACTCCCCCGGTAGCTGTACGGGCCGCACGGCGTCGCGCTGGTCGCCACCCCGACCCGCTGGTCGGAGTAGCCGGTGTTGTCGATGTGCAGGTACATCACGTACGTCCGGGTGGTGGCGTTGTAGAGGACCTTGGGCCGTTCGACGATGCGGTTGGGGCCGAGGTCGCCACTCCCCTGCTTCGCCAGGGCGATGCCCTGGTGGGTCCAGTTCGCCAGGTCGGTCGAGGTGTAGCAGGGGATGTCCTGGAACGCGGTGTTCGCGGTGGTCTGGCCGGTTTTGTCCTCGCCGAAGCCGTAGTAGGTGGCGCCCACCTGGACGATGCCGAGGCCGTGCAGCTGCAGCGGACGGCCCGCGGTGTCGGTCCGCGTGGCGCCGAGGGTGAACGTGTTCGCCGCCGCGTTCGCCCGGTGCGCGGGCACCAGAACGCCGGCCAGAACGGCGAGCAGGACGGCGAGCAGAGCGAACGGCCGGTTCCGGACCTGGTGCGGCGAGCTGGACATCGGTGTCCTCTCGGGTGGGGAGCGGGAGGCGTCCCTCGGCGTCGAATCGGTTCGCCTCATCGGGTCGTCACGATAGCACCGACACGGCCGGAATCTACCTGGTAAGTCGTTGCATGACAGCATTATCTGAAACTTACACGGCCGCGACGACGGCCGTCGAACCGGTTCGCAAAGGCGTCGCCACAGTGTGGCAAACGGCCGATTCTTCGACATTTTTCGATAACCCCGGCGGAACTGTGGGGAATTGACCGGAAACCGCGCCGGGCGGCGAAGATGTGCCGACGAAGATTGACTCTTACGAACGGGAAAGATCGGCGCTAGGGTCGTCGTCGCCACGGCGACGCCCGACGCGCCGCCTCTTTCCGTGCACCCGTGCGAACTTCCGCGCTCCCGTCCGTGTCCGCTCAGTCCTGGCTGCCCCCATCCCGTCTCCCACCGCCCCGAGGACCCGATCGATGTCAGTGCATTCACCCGTCCACCCGCAGGCGGAGCGCCCACCGGTGGGCCGGGCCCTGTCCGTTCTCGCGGCCGCCGCCGTCGTCACCGGCGGGGTGTGGTGGTGGACGACGGCCGGCGCGTCCCGAGCGGACCGGGTGTTCACGGCCTGGTACGGCGGGGTGGCGGCGGTCGTGGTGTGCGCGGCGGTCACGCTCGCGGCGTACTGCGCGCTCGCGGCGCGCCACCACCGGGACCGGATCGCCGCGCTGGACGCGGAAATCGTGCGGCTGGCCGACGAAACGCTGCCGGCCGTGGTCCGGCGGGTGCGCGACGGGGCGTCGGCGGACACCGCGCTCACCGAGGTGCCGGATCCGGCAGGCGGTCCCGCGCGGCGGCTGCTGGAGACCACGGCGCAGGAGATCGCGCGCGGCGAACGGATGCGCACGGCCACGATGGCCGCCTGCGCCAACGCCGCCGGCCGCGTCCAGGCGCTGGCCACCAGCATGCTGGCCGACCTGCGCGAGATGGAAGGCAAGTACGACGAGAACGTCCTCGGCGACCTGCTCGAACTCGACCACAGCACCGCGCAGGCGGGCCGGCTGGCGGACAGCATCGCGGTCCTGACCGGCGCGCGCTCCGGCCGTCGCTGGACCAAGCCGATCGTGATGGAGAGCATCCTGCGCGGCGCGATGGGGCGGATCAGCGCCTACCAGCGGGTGCGGACGCATTCGACGAGCACCGCCGCGGTGGCGGGCTACGCCGCCGAAGGGGTCATGCACGCGCTGGCCGAACTGATGGACAACGCCACCAGCTTCTCCCCGCCCTCGGAGGACGTGCACGTGTACGTCGAAGAGGTGCACGCCGGGGTCGTGGTGACGATCGAGGACAGCGGCCTCGTCATGGGCCCCGCGGCGCTGGAGCGGGCCGTGCGGGCGGTTTCGGCCGAGCCGCTGGACCTGACCACGCTGTCCGGGACCCGGCTGGGCCTGGCGGTGGTGGGGTGCCTCGCGCGCAAGCACGGCCTGACCGTGCACTTCCGGCCGTCCGCGCGGGGCGGCACCGGCGTGGTGGTCATGATCCCCCGGCAGCTGATCACCCAGCCCGAACCGGCCGCGCCGCCGGTCACGCCGAGCCCGGCCGGAGCCGCCGCACCCCCGGCCCCCGCACCGGCGCCCGCCGCCCCGGTGTCCACAGTGGAGGACGGGCTGCCGCAGCGCCGTCGCGGCCAGACGCTGGCGGCCGCGCCCCGGAAGGCGCCGCCACCGGCGAACCCCGCGCCGGCGCGGGCCGACGCCGGTGCGCGGTTCAGCGCGTTCCACGCGGCCGGCCGGGGAACCCGCCCTTCTGCTCCCTCGGAGGACAGCCGATGAACACCACGGACCACGATCTCGACTGGCTGCTGGAGAACCTGGTGGGCCGGACGCCGGGCACCCGGCACGCCCTCGTGCTGTCCAAGGACGGCCTCAAGCTCTGCCACACCCGCGGGCTGACGATCGACCAGGCCGACCAGCTGGCCGCCATCGCCTCGGGGATCCAGAGCCTGGCGTACGGCACGTCCATCGAGTTCGGCGACGGCACCGGCGGGGTGCGCCAGTCCATGACGGAGTTCCACGGCGGGGTGCTGTTCATCGTGGAAGCCGGCGAAGGCGCCCACCTCGCGGTGATCGCCGTCGACGACGCGGACGTGGGCCTGATCGGCCACAACATGAACGAGCTCGTCGAGCAGCTCGGCGCGTACCTGACCGCGCCGCCGCGCCCGCAGCCCACCGCGGCCGGGTGACATGGTCCGGGAGAACCTGCACCGGGAGGACCCGGACCGGTTGTACACCGTCACCGGCGGGCGCAGCCGCGCCGACGAGAAGGCGCTGGACCTGGTGACGCTGATCGTCAGCGAAAGCGATCCGGTGCCGGGCATGCAGTCCGAGCACGTCCGGATCCTGCGGCTGTGCCGCCACCCGACGGCGATGGTGGAGGTCGCGTCGGAGCTGGGTCTTCCGGTGAGCGTCGTGAAGATCCTGCTGTGCGACCTGCTCGACACCGGCCGGGTCACCGCCCGCCACCCGTCGTCGGCGCCCGCCGACACCGATCTGCCCGATCTCGAAACCCTGAAGCAGGTACTCGTTGGACTGCAGAAGCTCTGACCAGGACGTCCGCACCCCGCTGCCGAGCACCGCCCGCGAGGGCCTGAAGATCGTGATCGTCGGCGGGTTCGGGGTGGGCAAGACGACCATGGTCCGCTCGGTCAGCGAAATCCGGCCGCTGAGCACCGAGGAAACCATGACGCAGGTGGGCGTCGGCATCGACGAGGGCGCCTCGCCGGGCAAGACGACCACCACGGTCGCGTTCGACTTCGGGCGGATCAGCCTGAACGAGCAGATGGTGCTGTACCTGTTCGGCGCGCCGGGCCAGGAGCGGTTCTGGTTCCTCTGGGACCGCCTGTTCGCCGGGACGCTGGGCGCCGTCGTGCTGGTGGACACCCGCCGGCTGGCCGACTCCTGGTACTCCATCGACCGCCTCGAGCACCACGGGACGCCGTTCGTGGTCGCCCGCAACAACTTCGGCGAGCCCGAGCACAGCCTGGACCGGATCCGCAAGGCGCTCGACCTGTCCGCCGACGTGCCGCTGATCGACTGCGACGCCCGGCGGCGCGATTCCAGCAAGACCGTGCTGCTCTCCCTCGTCCACCACCTCTTCGCCCTGTCCGCCGCCCGGGAGACCACGTCATGACCACCTCTCAGCCCGCCGTCGCGATCCCGTTGTCCGGGCCGGGGTTCCAGCAGAGCTCCGCGGAGCTCTACGCGGAGATGCGGCGCTCGCACGGGCCGGTGGCCCCGGTCCTGCTCGACGGGGACGTGCCGGCGTGGCTGGTCATCGGCTACCGCGAGCTGCAGTACGTCGTGACCAACCCGGAGACCTTCGGCCGGGATTCGCGGCGCTGGAACGCCTGGGACCGCGTCCCGCCCGACTGGCCGCTGCTGCCGCTGCTCGCCCACCAGCCGACGATGATGTTCGCCGAGGGGGCCGAGCACCGGCGGCGGTCCGAGGCCCTCGACGAGGCACTGGGCGCGGTCGACCAGTTCGACCTGGGCGCGCGGGCCCAGCAGGTGGCCGACCGGCTCATCGACGCCTTCGCCGGCAGCGGCGAGGCCGACCTGATCACCCAGTACGCCGACGGCGTTCCGCTGCCGGTGGTCACCCGGATGATCGGCGTGCCGGAGGCTGAGACCGCGGACTTGGTCCACGACGTCTACCAGACGCACGCGGCGGGCGAGGGCGCGAACGAGGCGTACGGGCGGGTCCGCGACAAGGTGGGGAACCTGGTCGCTGCCCGCCGGCGCGACCCCGGGCCGGACGTCACCTCACGCCTGCTGGCGCACCCGGCCGGGCTCGCGGACGAGGAGATCACCGAGGACCTGCTCCACCTGATGAACGCGGGCCAGCTCCCGACGGCCTACTGGATCGGCAACACCCTGCGCCTGATGCTCACCGACGACCGGTTCGCGATGACCCTGTCGGGCGGCCGCCGCAGCGTCGGCCAGGCGCTGAACGAGGTGCTGTGGGAGGACACGCCGACGCAGAACTTCCCGGGCCGGTTCGCCGCCCACGACCTCCAGCTCGGCGGCAGCCGGATCCGCAAGGGCGACCTGCTGATCCTGGGCCTGGCGGCGGCCAACCAGGACCCGCTGGTCCGCCCGGTCCCCCAGGCATCGACGGGCAACCAGGCGTACCTGTCGTTCAGCCACGGGGAACACCGCTGCCCGTACGCGGCCCAGGAGATCGCGAAGGTGATCGCCGAGGCGGCGATCGAGGTCCTGCTGGACCGGCTGCCGGACGTGTCGCTGTCGGTGCCGGCGGAGGAACTGGCCTGGCGGCCGTCGCCGCTGTTCCGCGGCCTGGCGGCGCTGCCGGTGCGGTTCACGCCGACCGCCTGATCGCCGCCGGACGGTCCGAGTTCGACGGCGACCCGCTCACCAGGTCACACCGAGTACCCGTGCCCGTTCCCGTTGCTGGTCGGTCGCGTCGGCCGTGCCTTCGGTCAACGTCCGGAACACCGCGACCGCCGCCTCGGCCGCGGTCATGCAGTCCGCTTCCGGCGCGCCGCTGGCCTTGAGCAGTTCGGCGTGCCACAGCCTTGCTTCGGCGAGTGCCGGCCGGAACCGGCTCGGTGATGCCTGGGCCACCTGGTCGAACAGCTCCACCGCGCCTTGCGCGTCCACCAGCGCTCGGTCGAAGTCGGCCATGTCCGCGAAGCGGGCCGAACGGCATTTCCGGGCCGTGGCCAGCAGGTGCCGGTAGGCCCACGGATTGGCGGTGCCCAGGTCATCGCATAGACCGACCGCTTCTTCGGCCACACCCAGCGCCTCCTCCGGCGCCCCGGACTTGCCTAGCACATCGCTCAGGATAGTCAGCGCTGCGGCGAGATCGGCACGATAAGACAGATCGCCGCTCACGAGCATCCTGAGGTAGTCGACGGCTTTGCGTGCCGTCCCCGGGGCCGGGCCACCGCGCACGCCTGTCTCGGCCAGCTTCCGCGCGGCCAGGTTGGCCAGTGCGGCGCCCTGGTTCACGCCGACCTCGCGAACCCGGGACGACCACCGCTCGGCCTCCTCGGCCAGCTCGAGCGCCTGCCGCGCCGCACCTCGCTCCCCCTGGATCCGACTCGCGGTGATCAGTGCACGGCAGAACCCGGCGACGTGCTGCGCCGGATCGGCGGCGTGCAGCGTCCGGAACTCGGTCACGGCCTGCAACACCGCCTCAGCGGCCGCGCTCAGGTAACCGGCCCGGTAGGCGGCCGCGCCGAGCCGCAGCCGGCGTTCCGGCCCCGGCGGCACAGCCACGTCCCGCTCGAGCAGCTGCTCCAGCCGGTACACCGATTGATCGAGACTGACGTCCCGGGTCGAATCGGGCGGCAGAGCCTGCCGGATGCGTTCAAGCAGGTCCCGGCGAACCCGCCCGGTCTCGGCCAATTCGACCACCGCGGCGAGTCCGGGCCCACCGTGCCGACAGGCAAAACCGGGTTCCTCGGCGAGCAACGGATGCAGGCATTCCCGGTAGAAGCCGAACGACGCCTGGGCGAGCCGCGCGAGCACGAGGAGCCCGTTGGTCAGGGCTTGCTCACGCGGCTCGTCCGCCCGATCGCCGACTTCGCCGAAGCTCCGGACCAGGCGGCGGGCCCACTCCGCGTCCACCCCGCCGACGGTCCTCCGGCCGCTGGTCAAGGTGTGCAGCACCTGAGCATCGGCCAGCGGCTCGGGGCCCGGCCGGGACAGGAAGCCGGGCTCGCTCGGATAGCAGCCGAGGTACCGCTCCGAAAGATCGACCCAGTCGGCGCGGGTGCCGATGAGTCCTTGGTCGAGGGCGAACGACTGGGCTGCTTCGTGTTTGCAGGGACCGATCAGCGCGGTTAGGAGACAGAGCCGGGACAGCACGGTGTCCCGGCCGGCGCCCGCGCGGTACTCCGCTTCCCGGTCGAGCAGCGTGACCATCGCTTCGTCCGGTTCGGGCAGCGTCCTCCGCGCCGGTTCCAGGGCGAGTGCCACCGCGACCGCCGGGATCTCCTCGGCAGCCAGTCGCTCGATTCCCGGCGGTACCCGGGGTGCGGCCGTTCCCTCGGGCTGCACCGCTTCGAGGCAACGGCTCAGTGCCTCGGCCGGCGGTAAGGCCGTGATGATCTCCGGCGGGACTACATAGCGATCCGCGTGGATGTCCTCCTGCCTCCACTGGGCGCGGCATTCCCGCCACCAAGTGTCTTCCCGGCGAGCGAGCAGCAGGACGCGGAGTTTCGGGAACCCGGAGTTCCGGAGGCTGACCACGAGCAGGGCCAGGTGGTGCGGGTGCCAGTACTCCGCCCGGTCGACGACGACGAGCGCACCGCGTCCGGTCCGGCCGGGCACCTCGTCCCGAGGGTCAGCGCGGTGCCCGGGTCCTGCCGGGCGCGCAGGACGGTCCACCCGTCGCGCTCGCACGTCTCGGCGAAATCGTCGGCGAGCTGGACGCGCGTCACCTCGTCCGCACCGGCCAGGAGAAGGACGGCGGCCGGGCCGGCATCGAGCCGCCGCGTCACCGCCGAGACGATCTCGGGGTACGACGTCACCGCCCGCAACGCCTCGGCCAGCATCACGGCCGGCTGCCGGGAAGCCGTCGCCCGGCGACCGTCGTAGGTGACCTGCTGCAACCAGCACTCGGCCTGCCGCTCGGCGACGGGGACGAGGGTGAGGATCTTCGCGGCTCCGACCGTGCGGGCCTTCTCCTGTGGCACGAGGAAACACGTGCCCTCGGCGGTCATGACCCGCACCACGGTGCCGCGCCGCGGCCGGACCCGTTTGCCGCCACCCACGTCGTACCAGCGGTCCTGCCCGTCGTTCGTGGTGACGCGCAGCAGCAACGGTGAAACACCCCGCACCTTGATCCGCAGCCCGGCCTCGGCGGGCGCCTCGCCGAGGACGAGCTCGTCACCGTCCCAGCGAACGCCGATCTTGCGTTCCGGGAAGCGCGAAGCGACCGGCCCGAGCACCTTCTCGACCCGGCCGGTCGCCGCGAGGTCGATCCCATCGGGCTCGTCAATGGCCTCACGCCGGCGGATCGCCTTCGCCGCCAAGGTCAGGTGCCAGGATTCGTCCGTGCACAGCAGGTTTTCCGGAAGCCTCCGTCGTGCTTCCACGACCCAATCAGCCAAGCGGTCGTTCCCCGCGTCCATCGACGCCAGCGGCCGGTAGAGCAACTGCGCCGCCTTGGCGAGGTCGCCCAGAAGTGCCTCCCAGGTGGCATCCTCTTCCACGCGGAATACCGGCGGCAGCGAGGGATGCCGCGCGACGACGATCTCGCGCAGCCGCCGCAAAGGCGCGTCCGGTGGCGCCGCGCGCCAGTCTTCGATCAGCCGATCACGCAATCTCGGCAGCAGTCCTTCGTCCAGCATCACCAGATCCGGCTGACGACGGCCGACCCACTCGCTGAACCAGAAGTCGGCTTCCGCCCCGGCGTCCAGCCGCGGCAGCACGTGCAGCCGCACGGCACGGACCAGTTCCGGCTCGATCCGTGTCACCACGCTCAGTGCCACCGCCAGCGCCACGTCCCCCGGCAGCTGCCGCTCGGACAGCAGGCGCTCGAGTCGTTCCGCTGTCTTCCTCATCGGCGCTCCGCGGCGAGGGCCGCCCGCACCGTGGACGCAGTGGTCGTCCGGTCCCACACGACGACCGGGACTAGCCGGCTGAGCCACCCCGGGATCCGGGCGGCCGGGAAAGGCACCAGGGCGACGGCCGTCAGGTCCCGCTCGCGCCACCGGCTCACCAGGTCCTGCCACACCGAGCGGTCGCATTCGGCGAACGCAAGGATGTCGAAGCACGAGACCACGAGAATCCGCGACCCCGGGGGGCAACGGTCGGCGGCGGTGGGTTCCGGAGTCCCGGCGAAGTACCGGACTGTCGTGGCCGACCGGCCGGTGAGCGCCCGCACGGAAGCCACCAGTGCGGCCCGGTCACGCCGGAACGGTGCCATCTGCCATCCCTCGTCCACGAGGATCCGCACGCCGAAGCGGAGGGTCGGCACCGGCAGCCGCGGCAGGACCTGCACGGGCCGGCCGGCGCTCACTATGTCCACCAGAGCCGGCATGTCGACCTCGCCCGCTCGTTCCGGCCGGCTCAGTGCGGTCTGCAGGATCCCCCGTTCGACCCGGCGGGCGAACAACGGCTCGTGCACCGGCGCCGGGCGCAGTGCCGGGCTGCCGGTGTCCAGCAGTGCGGCATCCTTCCACGGCGGCTCCACGCCGGGCTGGGCGTACTCATAGGCCCAGTCGAGCTGGACCGGCCGTTCGGCCGTACCGGGCTCCAGGGCCGGCCGGGACGCTTCGCCCGATGAGGCTGGCGAAGGGAGTCCGTCCGTCACCTCCTCGCTCGAGGAGTCACCGGGCGGCGGCTCTTCGTCGGCCCGGGCCACCGGTACCACCGGAGCCGCGAGCCGCAGATCCTGCGTTTCCGCCTCGTCCTCCACGAACCCGAGCAACTTCGACACCACCGCCGGATCGACACCCTCCGGACCGAGTGCGTGCATGGCCCGGAGGTAATCCCCGGCCCAGACCGCCCCACGCTCGGTCGTCACCGGCCCACCGCCGTGCGGTCCGGCTCTTCCGGGTCCTTGTTGAAGATCATCTTGGCCAGCAGGTTGCGGTTCAGGGCCACGTCCCCGGACTGGACACAGGCCCGGACGGCGTCAAGGAACTCCGCGGTGCTCGGCGCCCGCCTGCTCTTCTGCCCGGCGATCTCGATCGCGCTCCGCAGTCGCCGGAGCAGGTCCTCGATCAGGTCCGGCGGCGGGGCCGTGGTGCCGAAGTGCCGTTTGACGATATCCCGCAGCTCCTCGTCGGTGTGCCCGGGCAGGCGGAGCACCACGCATCGGCGTTCGAACGCCGGCGGCAGGTCCCGTTCCCGGTTGGAGGTGACGACGACCAGACACCGCGCCTCCGGTTTCCGGGCACGCTCCTGGACCTTGTGGCCGCCGTCGATGTCCGGCACGGTGAAGCGCCGGTCCGCCAACGGGGTGAGCAAGCCGTTGGGCATGTCCGGGTCGGCTTTGTCGATCTCGTCGATGAGCAGCACAGCAGGTGCATCGGGGACGCCGGAGTTCCACTCCGAGAACGGTTCCTGCGCGCTCAGCTTCCCGGCCGAATCCCGGTCGAACGCCCACCAGAGCATACCCGGGACCACGTAGTCCGAGTTCTTGCCGACTCCCTCGTGCTGGGCGTCGCCGAGCCTGCGGACGCTGTCGAACGACCACAAGAGGTCAGCTGCCTGAGTGCGCGCCGTCGTCACGAGCTCGTAGTAGCGGCACCTCCCGGTCGCGGCGATGTAGCGGGCCAGGCTCGACTTGCCGGAACCCGGCTCGCCGTAGAGCAGCAGTGGCCGCTCGGCCGCGCGCGCGATCTTGACCGCCAGCAGGAGCTCTTCGGACGGCCGATAGTGCCGGCCCGCTCTCTCCAGTGGGCCCTCGGTCATCGCCTTCCCCATTTCTTGTCCCGGTCCGCCTCGATCATCGTCAAGGTGACTTCCGCTTGTCTCTGACATGCCTCATCCTGCGGCGTAGCCGCCAGGAACCGAGGCCCCAGCCGTTCCTTGAGGTATTCCTCCGACGGCTGCGATTCCGGTGATTCTTCGTGCTCGATGACCAGGATCACGCGCACCTTCGCGCAGTAGGCTTGAACGGCCTCAACCGTTTCCAGGGCTCCGTTGACGCTCCGGACGATCACCGCGACGAACTGTGGCCGCTGGAAGGTGCAGTCCCTACCGCGAGCGTGCCGACACCCGGGCGCAGTCTTGTCACGCGCGGCAAAGAACCGTTCGACCTCGAAGTCAATCGGTTCGCCCTGGGAAAGCGGGACGAATTCGGTCAGGTGATAACGGGTCTCGTCGCTGTAGTAGGCCCGGCGGACCTGGTGCCGGGCAACTTCGCAACGCTCGAAGCCGTACTCGATGTTCTTTATCACCGGAACCCGGGCGGGCTCGCACTCGACGACCTTCGCCTCGTCGACCGTCAACCAGCTCGGCGCGATGAGGCTGGTGATCTGATCGTGTCGGCTACGCGACACGGTGAGCTTGCCCATGAGCTCCGAAACGCACTCCTGCAGCCGTGCGTCGATCACGCACTTCGCCAGCAGGACCGGAGCGCCGAAGCGACCTCGCGGCACGGTCATGAGCTCGTCGAAGAACGTGTTCGCGAGCGAATCCGCTTGTTCGTCGGTCAACCCGAACAGTTCTGCGAGTCGGCGGAGCATCCCGAGCTCGCCGGGCTTCTCCGTGTGCACCGATGCCAGGTGTTCCCGGACCTTGCCGAGCGCATCGTCCACCGCCCGATCCATTTCTTCACTGATCATTTATCTCGGAATTCTGGTACTCCAGTAGGAACTTGAACTTGGCGAGGCCGCGCCTCTTCTTGATTTGCTCCCTGGTGATTCCGATCAGGAGGACGAATATCGGTATCTGCCGAAAGTGCATCCGGTCGGACTCCCGGAGCACCCAGTCCGAACGTGCTGCCGCTTCGCTCAGCAGCACGATCCCGTAGTGCGCCCGTCGCAGCTCGTCGTCGAGCTCACGGCTCCACTTGCCCGCGAGCCGGAGTGACCGGTCGACGAATACGTCGTAACCGGGACCCAGACCGTCGGCGAGTCTGTCCAGGATCTTCGCCACGACCTCAGCAGCCTCGCCTCCGGCGCTGTAACTGACGAAGACTTTCCACTTCTCATCGAGCAGTCGTCCACGTGCATCGTTTCCGGGCTTTTCAACCGAGGGGGCCGTCATCGGATCAGCCCACCCCATCCGAGCAGCAGGATCATTCCGGTGAGGAGGATCAGCAGCACGAGCACGCCCTTGAGCGCCCACACGATCGCCGGCACATTCTCCAGGTCGGCTCGGACCCTGCCGAGCAGTGTCCGGGTCCGCACGTCCCGGACCCGTCGAGCGTTCCAGACCTCCCGGGAGTCGTTCCCGTAGTGGCGGCGGGACCACTTGCGCAGCTCACGCTCCACTTGATCCTGCATCCCACGGTCGCCCGGCTCGCCGAGCAAAAGGGTGGCAACTCCCTTCAGATAGTCGATCTGGCGGCCGTGTCGCTCTTTGCGGAGCAGATCGGCGAGCTTGCCCTTCCGCCACTGATCCCAGAGCATCATCCGGTCGCTGGCCGACAGGACCGGGATCGGCTTCTCCGACAAAATCGGATCGAGCTCGGCCAGACTGCCGGCCTGGGCGATGCGCCACCACAGCGGATCGGCAGGGGTCGCCGCCGACCAAGACGTCGCGGCCGGCATCTCGACGGAACTCGTGGCGTTCTCCGGCATGGGCTCGCTCCCTGCGCTGAAAGCCGGTGCCGCGGCCGGTTGCCACGCGGAGACCGGGGTCTGTTCAGCGGGCTGGAACTCCGGCTCCGGTAGCGGGGTCTCGGCTACCACCGGGGGCAGTTCGCCCGCCGCTGTCTCATCCGCCTCCTGGGGCCACGGCACCTGATCACCGTTCTTCTGCTCGGCGACCGCGTGCGGCGGTTCGAACCAGGTACGCCCGATGCCTCGGCGCTCGGCATACCGGCGCAGCCGCTCCGCGAAGCTTTCGGCCGAGCCCGCGTGTTTGCCGAATTCCACGCCCCACGCCGCCCAGTCGCGGTTGCGGACCTCGCCCCTCTTCGACCAGATGTCGCAGAAACGGCCGTACATCCAGTCCGCGACGCGCAGATCGTCGTCGGTGACCCCGGGCACCGTTCTGGCCAGATCGGTGTACCGGCGGTCACCCGCTTCGGGCGGCATGCTGGTGGGGAGCTCTCCCATGAACGCGAACCGGGGCAGCGACCCGGGCGCGGTGCCGCCGGCGAAGGTCGTGAAGGTCCACGGCTCGGTGCGGCCGACGATCCGGCAGATTTCCTGGACGGCGAAGAGCGTAGCCGGCACCAGAGCAGGCTCGATGCCCGTCAGCCCGAACCTCCCGTCGGGGTCGTGGAACACCAGGGCGAGCAGATTCCGCACCGGATCCGCGGGTACGTACTTAAACCGTTCCAACAGATCCGCGCGGTGGGCGAGGACCTCGTCGGCGAAGTCCGCTTCGTCCTCGGCGTCGGCCGGCTCGGCCGCTTCGGCCGGATCACGCCAACCGGGCCAGGCGGTCAGCGTGACGGCGATCGGGGTCAGGACGTCGATCGGGCCGACGACCGCGTGGCAGAAGTTCCGGCCCGCACCCGCGTCGTCGGCCACCCGGCGGAGTACGGCGGCCTGCCCGTCGCCGTCCGCGAGGTGGGCGAAGGTGAACGCCTCTCGTGGCGGGGCACCGTAGTCGTCGGTCAGCCGGTGGTACGGCGCGAGGCGTTCGCGCAGCCAGCCGTCCAGGTACCGGGCCTTCGAACTGTTGACGACGGCCATCCCGACACCGTGATCCTCCTGGATCAGCACGTGGTGCACAGCCTGCGCGGATTCGTCGTCGCTCACCGGCCCACCTCGTGCGCCTCGGGGCCGTCGACGACGCCGGTCATCGCCAGCAGGGCCAAGACGGGCTGGAGAACCCGGGAGGGGCGGATTCCCCGGGGATAGGACTTCGCCGTGGCCGCGCCCCCGGTCGCGGAAACGAAGTGCAGCGTCCGGCGGTCGAACTGCTCCACCACCTGCAGGAGCGACGTCGCGTCGTAGCGCACCAGCGTGGCGTACACGTCGCGGCTCTCCTGCCGGAAGACCTCCGGATCCAGGGGCGCCGCGACGTCCTCTCGACGAAGCCAGTGGTCGACGGGGTATTCATAACGCAATTCGTCCGCCTTCGTCAGTGCGATCGCGGCGGCCAGCTCGGCATTGCGGCCTTTCGCCCGCAAGCGGGCGATCGCACCGTCGAAGGCGCGGTTGGCGAGCTGTGACTTTTCGGGCCCGCCCGGCGGCTTCGTTCCCGGCCGCCACTGGGGCAGGCCCCGCGCCGGGTCGTCGACGAACAGCAGTGCGTCCGCACCGACGATGAACTGCGCGCGGCGTTCGCTGACGAACCCCTGCTCGACGAAGTCCTCGCCCGCCACGTCGAAGAAGATGAGCGGCCTCGGCGCGGCCCCTTTCTTGTGAACCAGCAGGTAGCTGGTGAAGACGTGCCGGTCCTCGATGGTCGAGGCGAGCACCTTGCCCTCGCGCAACTGCTGGATCGCCTGCACCGACTCGTCGTGCTGGTTCCGGTCGGCCACCTCGAAGGTCAGGCCGTGCTGGTGGAGCCCGCCACGGAGCATTTCCGAGAGCATGGTGATCAGCAGGTGGGTCTTGCCCGACCCGGCGCGTCCGACCACGCCGATGACCACCGGTGCGCCGTAATCCTTGTGCATGGCCGGCAGGTAGTGCGTCGGCGTTCCGTCCTGTGACGGATTGGGGCAGCGGACGTAGGACCGCGCCCGGTAGTACTCGTACTTGGCCGGGTTGGTGTGGCGGGACAATTCCACCGCTTCCCAGACCACCTTCTGTTCCTTCACCACCGAGCGGAAGAGCTGTTCGGGCCAAACGATCCGGTCCACGCAGATCGGGCAGAGAACCATCGGCGAAGGCGGCAGACGCGGCACGAGCGGTTCGGGTGTCCGGGGCCCCTGCGGCTCGCTCATGCGTTCACCACCATCATCCAGATCAGCAGCGCGGCGATCGACGCCGCTACGAAGGCACCAGCGATGTAGGGCGCCAGATTCCTCACCGCCACCGGTTCCGGTGGCGGTGGCGGTGGCGGTGGCGGTGAGGCCGCCACCGGAGCCGGCAGCGGTGACGGTGGCAGGCGGAGCCGGTCGAACGCCTCGCGTCCCCGGACCAGCGCACGCTCGATGTCGATCGGGTTCGGCGGCTCGGCGCCCATGGCTTCGACGATCTCTCGCGCCGACGGCCGCTTCCCACTGCCCGCCACGGGAAGCCCGTGCAGTTCGGGCGCGAGGCGGAGATCGAGCGGCGGCAGCGCATCCACTTCGGCGGCGGTCGGTGGCCGCCCCTCGACCAGCTCGAAATAGGCGATCCAGGCGGCTTGGACGTCGTCCGCGGGATCGGCCGGTCCGACCGGCGCGCTACGGTCGGACACGAGAACCGGCCGCGAACGCGGCAGTTCGCCCCGGCCGGCGGAATGCTCGAAGCCGCTCAGCTGGAAGGAGCCGACCCGCCCACGAACGGAGCCCGGCCGGACCGCCCCGTGCACCAGGTCCACCTCGTGGAGTGCAGCGAGGGCCCGGAACAGGCGCTTGCGGTAATCCATCCGCGCACCGGGGGCGAGAGCGTGCCGGCCAGGGTCGGCTCCGTTGTCGTCGCTCGCGGGCACGACGCTTCGCATCAGGACGAACGGTTCCGGTGCGTCGAAGTTGTAGCCGACCAGTTCCGGGAGCTCCGGCGGGTAGGGCGAGTACCGGCCCCACAACCTGACGAGAGCGCGGATCTCGTTGTCCAGCTGACGTTCGGCGAGCATCGGGTGTTCTTCGCCGCGGATCTGGTCGGGCCGGGGCAGCCGCTTGCGCAGCAGCAACCCGAGACCGGTCACGTCGACGATGTCGGCGCGCAGCAACGACCCGTCGTTCTCGATGGCCATCACCGGGTGGAGCACCCACTTCCCGGGGTCGCCCAGCTGGTTCAGCCCGCTCAGCTCGACGTCCATCTCCTCCGAGGTCACACTTCCTCCCGGCTGACGTACTTGGCCGACAGCGGCACCAGGCGGAGCACCCCGGCGATGGTCCCGCCGTGGCGGATCAGCTCGAATTCCCCGTTCGCCGCGGTCTCGGGGTGGTCGTACGGCGCGAACTGGACGATGCGCACGTGCTCGTCGAACCGCAGCAGCCGCACATCGGCGTGCCCGCACAGCTGCCACAGCGGACTCCGCCGCCCCACCCCGAAGATGCTCGGCGACCGCGTCCACAGCAGGCCGGCCAGTTCCTGCCGGTGCTCGTCCGCGGGCCAGTCCGGCGGGGCGATGACGATCCCGTTACGCCGGAGATGATCGGTGTACTGGGCGTATCGGTCCTTCACCGCTTCGCCTGCGGCCGTCCCGACGGGCATCGCCCCGGCTTCCAGCGCGGCGAACACCGGTTCTAGCGCCTCGGTGGCGATGCGCCCCAGGTCCTGCCGCAGCACTTGGGCGAGGGTGTCCGGCGGGGTGGGACCGGGCGGTCTGGTCTCCGTGGCGAGGCGGTCGGCGACTGCTGTGAAAGCCAACGCGGTCGCGTCGAGCGCTTCCGCGATGACGTAGAGGGAACCGGCAAGGCGGGTCGACTCCGCGACCGGGAGCCACCGGTCGTTGATCAGCGTGCCCATCTCGCGGGTGAGCGCCCGGTGAGCGGACTGGGCTTCGGACAACGGCAGCTGCCGGAGCCACCCGGTGACCGCCGTCCGCCAAGCGAAGACGGCCACCGCGAAGACCAGCACGATCAGTCCGGCCCCGGCGAGAGAGCTGCCTGGGAGCCCGGTCAGCTCCGGGGGGAGGAAGAAGCGCAGCTTGCGCCCGGTTCCGGCACTCACGAAGCTCAAGGAGATCAGCACCAGCAGCGTGCGCGTCGCCTTGGGCACGGGACCAGGGCGTCCGGACAGCAACCGCCGGAGCAACCAGGCCCATTCCGCCAGCACGACCGGGCCCACGACCACCCCGGCCGAGCCGAGCATGCCCGCGATCAGGCTGGTCAGGATCACCGCCGGCAGGACCGCAGCCAACGGCCACGGCAGGACGGCGAACGAGGGGAATCGCTGGAGCCGGGCGGCGGCGCGGGCGGCGGTCCCGGGACCGCGCTCGACCCAGTGCTCGTCCGCCCTGGTCAGGCGCTTGCTCTGGTCCTTGGCCTGAGCCGAGATCGCGGGCAAGGGAACGCCACCGGAAAGTTCGGTCTCGACGGCTTTCTTCAGTTCGCTCCCGAGTTCCCGCCCGCGCGGCGCCGCAGGGGCCGGCAGCCCCAGCTCGATCAGCTCACGCTGGGACGCTCCGCCTTCGACCGTACCGGCGATCTTGGCCGCGATCGCCCGGGCGAGCCGCTGGTACTCGTCCAGCGCCTTCCCCGCCGCCTGCAGCCGGGGCCGCGGATCCGGCGACGGGCGCACGAGTGCGCCCGGCCGGGCCAGCTCCGCCACGGCCTCGGCTGCCCGTCGCAACGCGGATTCCGAGGCCTGCCGGACGGCCTCGATCTCCGAGCCCGGCCGGAGCCCCTCCACCGCGGCGGGCTGGCGGCTTCGAAGAACCTGCTCGACGGTGGAGGACAGGGTGCTTTCGCGGACGACGCCGAGGTCACCCTCCGACGTGGCGAAATCCCGCAAGGCAGCTTCGCGCGCCGTCACCAGAGCAGCGTGGGCCACGGTGGCGTACTCGACGTCGATGGCAGGGCTCACCGTGTGGTAGGGGATCTCGAGCACCAGTTTGTGCACCTGCTCGAAGACTTTCTCTTCCAGCAGCGCGGTGATCAGGTCGTCGAGCCGGGACTCCGCCCGCTCCGGTCCCCGCTCACCCACGACCGGCCACCACACCCCCACCTCGTCACCCACCCACAGCGTGACGCCGACCTGCCGCAGTGCCGGCGGCTGCACGAAGATCGACCGGCCGTTGTCGTCCGTGACCAGCGACCCCGTCGCGATCAGCACGATCTTGGGGAGCTGGGGCAGCTTGGCGATCTCCTCGAAGGCGCCGTCCAGCTCCGCCAGTTCGCTGACGGAGGCAACCACGAGCAGGTAGCGCAAAAACAGTTCGGGGGCGGTTCGGGCATTGTCGAGGATGGCGCGATCCATCCCGCCGCCCCGGACGTCCAGCAATTGGACCGAGGTTCGTGTCATCGGTTGAAGTCCCCGCGCTGCTCGTCGCGGACCCACCGGTGCAGGTCCGCGAGGTTGTCTTGGATCGGATTGCCCACACCGCGGAAGGACAGCTCGAGCGCGTTCGGGAACGTCTCGGCCCAGAACTCGCGCAACGCGGTCAGCCGGGAACGTCCGCTCGAACCACCGCGGTCGGCGAGCCGCGCGTCGATCTCCGCGATCTGGCCGGCCGGCAGTTTCACCAGCCGTTCGAACAGCGGCGCGGGCCGGCGCGGTGCGCGGTCAACGCCTTCCGGGACGGCGGAGATGAGCTGCTCGCACAGGTCACGCCGGATCTGCTCGTCGTCGGCGAGCACCCACTCCTCGTACGATCGCAGGACACTGCCCCAGCTGGACAGCCCGGCGAACTCGCGCAGTTCGAGGCGCATGCTGATCTCGGCGGAGCCCACGCCCACGGTGATCGTGGCGGGGTTCTCCTCGTCTTCGTCGGGTCCGGCGCCGACCTGCCCGTTCCAGATCGCGCACAGGAGGTGGTGCAGGATGCGCTCACGGTGCTCGGGCGTGGTCGCGAGGTGACCGAAGTCGTACCCGAGCCGCTGACGCCATTGCAGGAAGTCCTGCTGCTGTTGCTTCTCGAGTGCGTCGGACCAGTGCTTGAGAACTTGACGGACTTCGGGCACCTCGGTCAGCCCCATCGATGTCCGGAACAGGACCACGGCGATGGTCTCGGCGGCGATCGGGCGGAACTCCACGACGGTGTCGGGCGAGCGGGGCAGGGCGACGGCCTGCCGCAGGTACTTCTCCAGTTCCGAGTCCTTGGCCGCGGCGGGATAGGAGAACAGGATGCGCAGCCGCCCGGTCCCGCCCGGTGCGAACCCGCCGGGCACCAAGCCGGCCAGCTTCTCGCGGAACTGCAGGAGGTCATCTTCGGCGACCGCAGTCCCCGTCCGGCCCGCCGCAGCGGCGAGGAGATCCTGCAGCGCGGGCAGCAAGGGCCGATGTGCGCCGTCACGGTGGTCGAAAAGCCGTTTGACCGCTTGCTTCACGCGATCGCGGACGAAGGAGACCGCCGCCGCCGGGTCGCGGCCGGCGACCATGATCTCCCACGCCTGCCGCCAGCCCTGTTCCCCGAGGATTTCGTTCAGCAGGTCACCGGCGGTCGCCGTCGGCCTCAGCCGCCCACTGGCCGTGTGGTATTCGACGAACCGCCGTAGTACGGCCTGGTAGAAGGTGTCCAGCTCGCCTTGCCGAGGCAGCAAGTAAGTGACACCGACCCGCTGTTGGTACAGCTCCTTCGCTCGGGCGTGGAACCGCCGCGAGTCCGCTTCGGCGTGCCCGCGAAATGCCATGACCAGCGCGTTCACGTCGCGGATGAGGTTCTGCACCTTGCCGTCCCACCGCGGCGCCTGCTCGTTCCACGCGGCGTTCCAGGCTCGCTTGGCACGCCACGCGTACCACTCGTCCTGGCGGGCCAGCGACGCCCGGACGGCCGGATCGGCCCACTTCACCTGCCGCAGGATCTTCTTGGTGATGCCCACCGGGATCGGCGGGTTGAGCGAAATCCCGGCCGGCGCCGGTGGTTCCGCCCGCCGCAGTCCGGCCAGCTTCGCGAAGCCGACACCGCCGAAGCTGTCACCCGAACCGTCGCCGAGGATCACCCGGCTCAGCTGGAAGGCGTCCACCTCTTCCAGCAAGGCTCGGATGGCGCGCTGCGGGTCGAAGTTCTGCACCAGTTCGGGCACGAGGCCCGCGAGCTGCTGGTCCAGTGAACGCAGCGCGGACTCCATTGTCCGGGCCCTGGTCGCGAGCGCGTTCTGGATGTTGTCCGCGCCGCTGACCGCGGCCGGCTCTTTGATCGGCAACGCGGCGCGCAGACGCAGTGCGTCCAGATTGGACTCCGTGAAAAAACGCTCGACCAGCGCAGAATTCTGGTCGGCCTGGCCGGGCAGTGGAACCGCGAGGTCCGTGACTGCCGCCGCAACGATGCGCGAGCCGATGATGTCGGCGATGTCATCGGTGGGAATGGTCATGGATGCGACCGAACTGGTCGACACGCCGCGGTTCCCGATCCCGGTCGACGCCGGCGCTTCCCGCTCGACCGCGCTGTTGATGAAGCTGTCGGCGAACGACAGGTAGTCACCGCGCCCGCCGTACCGCCCCAGATCCGCGTCGCCGCCCAAGTCGGTTCCGACCAGGGAGAGGATCAGCGACACGACCGACCGGTGCAGGTCGTCCCGCCGGACCCCGGCGCCCATGCTGAACAGGAACGCGGTCTGCACGGTCGATGCCCGCAGCCGCATTTCGGTGTGCCCCGGGTACCGGACCGACAGCGTGCCGTTGACGCCGGCGTGGTCGAGCTGGGTGCCGGCTTGCTGGGCGTTCTGGTCGTCGATGAGCCGGAACAGGTCGAGGAGCGAGCGTCCCGCGTTGAGCCTGGCAGCCCTTCCGCCACCGAGGCCTTCCTCGAAAGCCGACGGCATCAGCACCAAGGGGTAAATGCGAGCCCGATAGGCGTTGCGCGCGAAGGCGTCGCCGATGAGGTGCAGGTAGTCGTAGAACAGGCCGCTGCCCGTTCCGCCGGCGACCGAAAACGCCACGAAGACGTCGCACGACATGCCCCGCGTGCCGCCACCGAGGACGGACAACTCCCCCAGGGAGTTGTTGATGTTGCCGATCGCCCGGTTCAGCGGCGCCTGCGCGGGCGAGAGTCCCGCCCGGAAGGTTTCGAACAGCGCAGCCCGGCCGATGGTGGGCAGCTGGCCCGCTCCCCGCGACAGCGGCCCGATCCGCGGTTCGCCCGCCGTTTCCGGAAGCCAGCCGGAAATGTAGGACCGGGCGGACACCCGGAGGCTCCTCGCCACTTCGGGGTAGGTGTCGTGCTCCGGGATCAGGTCCCGGACCAGGTGCATCGTCCGTTCCGCCGCGGCGAGGTGCTCCGGATCGGGCACGACCCGGCGTTCGAGCGTGCCGAATTCGTCTTCGCTCAAGTCCGCGTAGACGAACTGCAGGCACGAAGGCAGCTGGTAGGGCAGGAAGTTCTTACCCTGCATGATCTCCTGCAACGCCGTGCCGTCCGGCCCGCAGAGCTCCTCGCGCAGCCGCCGCTCGAGCTCCGCCCCGACCCGGCAGCCCGTGCCGCCGAGGCCGACGAACATCATCGGCTGGTAGATCTGCATCAGGGGTGGTCCTTTCTGGGGCGCTGCTCAGAGCAAGTCGGTGGAGCGCGAGACGGTCTCGGCGGGCTGCTCGGTCCCCAGGCCGTCGGCGGGTTCGGACTGGCGGCGGCGTTCGTCGCGGATCTCCAGCTCGAGTCCCTCGCCCGCAGGGCAGCGCTCGCCGTCGTGGATCAGGAACTGCTCCCCGAACGGCGTGGACAGCCGGAACTGCCCACCGTCGCGGACCAGCCGGTAGGCCGGTTCGTCAGCCACCGGATGCGCCAGCTGGGGCGACATCCCTTCGTCGCTGTGAACGACGAACCGGAACCGGATGGCCCCGCTCTCCGGGGCCGCGATGTCACTCACCTGCCGACCGCGCACGAACAGGAAGACAGCGAGCCCCCGCACTTCGCGACGCCGCTTGCGCGCGCGCAACCAGAGCAGAACCGCGGCCACCACCACGACCGCACCCCCTGTCCCCAGGTACAGGGGCCACGGCGGCGGTTCCGGGGGGTACCCGACGTCCACCGTGAGCGGGTAGCTCGTGAGGACGCTCGCCGGATCGGCAGTGTCGACGACACTCACGACGACCCTGTTCGTCCCGGAAGCGGTGTCCTTCGCGAATGTCACGGTGAAGGGGAGGTCGACCCGGCCGGTGGCCGGTACCTCGAACACGGTCCGGTCCGCGGGAACGCTGGCCCTGGTGCCCGGTGCCAGTTCGGTGATCTGCAGCTGCACCTTTGCCCGGGCGGGGAGCACGCTGGTGACCGTCACCAGGCCGGCCACCGAACCGCCCGGTGGCACCAACGCGGGAGCCGCGTCGAACGCGATCTGCCCGGTCAGGCGAGGACGGCCTTGGGAGACCTGGGCGGTGACAGTCCTCGTGTCCCCGCTCACCCCGACGCCCTCCACCGTGCCGGTGAACGTGACCGACTTGGCGTCGGAGTCGGGGATGACGACCGAACCTGTGTAGATCCCGTCTCCGGAATGGTCATCCCCTTCTGTCCCGGCGTCCGCCACTCGGACCGGCAGTTCGGCGGTGCCACTGGTCATCCGCACGGCAAAGACCAGGCCGGCGAGCTGCACCGGGTCCCGGATCGGGCGGTTGCGGGTCTGCAACGTCAGCAGGACACGCACCGGCTGCCCGCGCCGGGGCGCCGGGGGATCCACCGTCAGCGACGCACGGATGGCGCCCTGCCAGATGACGACCGCGCTCACCTCGACGTCCGGCGAGCCGGGCAACGACGTCAGTTTGACCGTCCAGTTGCCGGGGTCCGGGTTCGTGATGCGCAACGACTCGACCGGGCCGTTGGCCCCGCTGTCCTGGAACACCGAATCGCCCAGCCGACCGGATTTCGGTACTTCGCGCCCAGATGGGTCGAATACCGACACCGTGACCTTCGCGTCCTGCTTGACGACGACGATCGAGCCGTCGGTCGCGATCTCCGGGACGCTGACCGTGACCGACTGCCGGTCACCCGCGCCGAGCCGGATCCGCTGGATGTCACTGCTGCCGGCGCAGCGGGCGCTGCCGAACGCCTTGAGCAGGAAATCCGCGACCGCTCGCGAATCGGCTGCCACCGCCGCGGCCGGTCGAGGCACCGACGGGCTGCAGGTGCCCTGGAATCCACCGGCGGCGAATCGGTCGAGCTGAGCCTTGTTGACATTTCCGAACCCCAGTGGCCACACCTGGACGCCGACCTTCGTCGCGGTCGCGAGGGTGCCGTCGAGGCCTCGCAACGCAGCTTGATTCCGCTGGTCCCCGACGTTGTCCCGACCATAACGCGGACTGGCCGAAACATCGAGATTGCCATCGGTCAGCATGAACACCATCTTCGGGCTGACCGCCGAGCCGGGCGGCCCGTCCGACAGATAAGTCATGGCCTGCTGCATGGCCGCATAATGATCGGTACCGTCGCCGTCGGCCTTGTTCCGCTTCCGCAGCTTCGCCACGCAATCAGCCAGGCTCTGCTGATCCTGCGCCGTTTTCACCGTCACCGCTTCGCACACCGCGTCCACCGGCAACTGACTGCCGGTGTTGTCGCTGCCGAAACCGACGACCGACACCGACGACCCCGGCGCGAACTCACCGAGGCCGATCATGGCCGCGGCTTCCCGCTCCCGATCGAGGTCATCCGGGCTGATACTGCCCGATTCGTCGACGAGGATGACCAATCGCGCCGGCTGCACCTGCGGCAACGGCTCCTGCTGGCGCACTGGCGACCCGACGGGGACCGGACGTGCGGAATCGGCGCTCGCCGGTCCGACCGCACCGAAAACCGCCACCAAAAGCGCTCCCAGCAGGAAGAAAGCCGCATTGATTCCACGCGACCCCGGCCAGGCACCGTGGCTGATAATCACAAAGCACTCCGCGATCGGATCGGGGTTGCATCTCGGGTGACGCACCGTCTGCTGTCGATGTTCACCGGATGATCGAAGGCCACCCTGGAGTCGTTACACGTCACCGAGTAATCGGCGAGAACTGTCCAGAAATCGTCAATGAATGAATATTTCACCAGGACCAGAACGTACCGGTCCAAAGGAAACCAAAGTGGCGATAACCTGGACGAACAGGCCCGAGAAGCGTGTTGAATGAAGTCAACCGCTCAGCCTGAAATTCATCCTTTCGAGCGAACAATCCACCTGAAACAGATTCACGCGATTTCCGCCCACTTCGTCCACTCGATCGATACTGGACGTCCGAACCGGACAGTTTGCGGCAGGGTCCGGCACCCAAGCTCGCCGGCACGAGGCGGCGGCGACGCCTCACGGCGGCAGCATGCGTCGACCCTAACTTACCGACCGGTCAGTAACCAGCGTTGGACGTCCGACTGCGGCGAGTCGGCCTTGTTGCCCCGGAGCGGACCGGCGAAGGGACTTCCGGGCAAACTTTTGTCAGCTCTCGTCATCACCCGATGGTGTGGTGTTAACTGGCGCGACAGACAGAGAGCGTTTCCCCGACTCGGCTGCGACGGCACAAAGCAGTACCGGTGCGCCCGCCCCGCCTGGAAAGGCCGTCCTCGATGCGTGTGTCCGCCCCGCTGTCGTCCGGTCAACAGCGCCTTTGGACCGTCTCCCAGCTGGACGGGGCCGGCCCGGCCTACAACGAGACCATGGCCTTCACCCTGCGGGGACCGCTGGACCGCGAGGCGCTGCAGCGGGCCTTCGACGCGCTCGCCGACCGGCATGAAGCCCTGCGGACCCGGATCGTGGTCGAGGACGGCCGACCCGTGCAGGTGGTCGAACCCGCCGGGCACGGGTTTCCGTGCGTGGTCACCGACGTGACCGGGCGGCCCGACGAGGCGGCCGAGCTGCGGCGGGCCGAGGCTTCGGCAGCCTTCGACCTGACGCGGGCGCCGCTGGCGCGGGCGCGGCTGCTGGTCGGGGCCGATGGCGGGCCTCTGCCCCCCGGTCTCCACGTTACCGGCGAGGACCGACGGTTTTCGGATGACCGGTACGTCCTGCTGATCACCGTCCACCACGTCGTCTTCGACGGGTGGTCGCGGACGCTGCTGCTGCGGGAACTCGGTGTCCTCTACGCCGCCCAGCTCGCCGGCACCGAGCCCGGCCTGCCGCCCGCCCGGCCCTACCGGGACCACGCCCGCGCCCAGCAGGCCTGGCTGGCCGGCGACGGCCCGGAACGGCACGAAACCTACTGGCGCGCGCAGCTCGACGGGGTGCCGCCCGTTCTCGACATCCCCGCCGACCGGCCGCGGCCGGCCCGGCAGGACTTCCGCGGGGCGCGGGTGCCCGTCGCTCTCGGGCCGGAGCTCACCGGGCGGCTGAAGGCGGTGGCGCGCGAGCACCGGGTCACGCTCTACTCCACCATTCTGACCTGCTGGTTCATTCTCCTGAACCGGCTTTCCGCGCAAACTGACATCGTTGTCGGCGTGCCCACCGCCAACCGGGGCGCCGAGGGCGAGCACCCCGGCACGCTCGGGTTCTTCGTCAACACCCTGGCCGTGCGGGCCGACCTCTCCGGGGCGCGGACCGGGAACGTCCTGCTCACCGAAGTCCGCGCCGCGCTGCGGGGTGCCATCGAGCACGCCGAGCTGCCGTTCGAACGGGTCGTCGAGCTGGTGAACCCGCCGCGCAGCCCGGCGCACACCCCGCTGTTCCAGACCATGTTCGCCTGGGTGCCGACCCAGCACGACCTGCTCGACCTGCCCGGTGTGGCCGTCGCTCCCCTCGACGTCGAGCACGCCCCGGCGAAGTTCGACCTCGCGCTCGGCCTCGCCGACGAGGACGGCGACGTCCTCGGGCACCTCGACTACGCCGTCGCCCTGTTCGACCACGCCACCGCCGAACGGTACGCGCGCTACCTCGTGCGGCTGCTGGAGCAGCTCGCCGCCCGGCCGGGGGCCGACGTCGCGAGCTACGAGCTGCTCGACGACGCCGAACGCCGCGAAATCCTCTCCTCCTGGAGCACCGGTCCCGAGCCGCGACGGCGGCCCGGCGGGCTCGTCGAGCGGTTCACCGCCGTCGCCGACGCCACTCCGGACGCCCCCGCGCTCGTCTGCGACGGGGAGACCCGCAGTTACCGCGAGCTGGACCGGCGCAGCACGAAGCTGGCCAACGCCCTCCGGGCGCGCGGGCCGGGCGCGGCCGGGTCGTCGGTGTCCTCAGTGGACGGTCGGCGGAGCTGGTGACCGCCGTGCTGGCCGTGCTGAAGACCGGGGCCGCCTACCTGCCGCTGGACCCCGCCCAGCCGGCCGCCCGGCGGGCGGCGATGGTCGAGGACGCGCGCCCGGTCCTGGTCCTCGGGGAGAGCGGAAACACCGCCGCGCTCGAAGCCGAAGGCGACGAGACCCGGCTACCGGTCACCACGGGGCCCGCCGACACGGCCTACGTCATCCACACCTCGGGCTCGACCGGCCGCCCCAAGGGCGTCGCCGTCACCCACCACAGCGTCCTCGCCCTCTTCGACCAGTGGCTCGACCGCTTCGGCGCCACCCCGGGTGAAGCGACGTCGGCCTGGTCCAGCATCGGTTTCGACGCCTCGGTGCACGAACTCCTCCTCCCCCTGACCACCGGGGCCGTGCTGCACGTCGTCCCCGAGGACATCCGGCCCGATCCGGCCGCGCTGATGGCGTGGCTGAGAGAACACCAAGTGGTGCAGGCGTTCCTGCCACCCGCCTACGTCCGGTGGGTCGACGAAGACCCCGCCCGCGTCCACGGGCTGGCACTCCGGCAGCTGCTGACCGGTGTCGAACCCCTGACCGGCGCCGCCCTCGCCCGGTTCGCCGCCGCGCTGCCCGGGCTGCGGATCTGCTTCGGCTACGGGCCGACCGAAGCCACCCTCTACGCCACCACGCACTTCGACCCCGAACCCGTGGACCGGCCGGCGCCGATCGGGCGGCCGCTGCCCGGCTCGCGGCTCTACCTGCTCGACGAGCGGCTGCGCCCGGTGCCGCCGGGGGTGGCCGGCGAGGTCTTCCTGGCCGGCGACTGCCTGGCCCGCGGGTACCTGCACCGGCCGGACCTCACCGCCGAACGGTTCGTCGCCGACCCGTTCGCGCCCGGCGAGCGCATGTACCGGACCGGGGACCTGGCGCGGTGGCTGCCCAGCGGCGAAGCCGAGTACGCGGGCCGCCGCGACGACCAGATCAAGCTGCGCGGCTTCCGCATCGAGCCGGGCGAGGTGACGGCCGCGCTGCTGGCCGTGCCCGGTGTCCGCGAGGCCGCCGTGCTGGTGGACCGCGAAGGCGAGCCGCGGCTCGTCGCCGGGATCGCGGGCGGAAGCCGGACGCCGCACGAATGGCGGGCCGCACTGGCCGGCCGGCTGCCGGACTACATGATCCCGTCGGTGTTCGCCGAGTTCGACCGGCTGCCGCTGAGCCGCAGCGGCAAGCTCGACCGCGACGCCGTCCTGGCACACGCCCGCACCAGCGCCCCCACCGCGGTCAACACCGCCGCGCCGCGCGACCACGTCGAGCTGGCGCTGCTGACGATCTGGCGTGACCTGCTGCTGCACCCGTCGATCGGGGTCTCGGACGACTTCTTCGCCGTCGGCGGCACGTCGATCTCGGCGATCAAGCTGGCCCACGCGATCGGCGCGGAGTTCGGCCGCGAGCTGCCGATCCGGGACGTCATCCTGCACCCGACCATCGAGGCGCAGGCCGCGCTGGTGCGCGCGGACCGCCCGGCGGGCGGCGGCAGCCTGATCGAGTTCCGCCGCGGCGACGGCGCGGGCCGCGTCGTCTGCGTGCACCCGGCGGGCGGCACGGCGTTCTGCTACCTGCCGCTCAGCGCCCTGCTCCCGGCGGAGGCCGGGGTGCTCGGCATCCAGTCCCCCGGCCTCGACCCCGGCGAAGAGCCGCTGCCGAGCGTCGAAGCGATGGCCGAGGAGTACCTGCGGCTGGTCGACCCGCGGCCCGGAGAACCGCTGGTCCTCTGTGGACTTTCCTACGGCGGCCTGGTGGCCTACGAGATGGGACGGCGGCTGGCCGGGCACCACCCGCACGTCAGCGTGGTCCTGCTCGACACCGCGGCGACCGACGACCCGGCCGCGAAAGCCGCGATCGAACCCGTTCCGGCGGCCGAGTTCCGGGAGAAGCTGGTGCGGTTCAACGGGATGTACCCGGGCATCGAGGACGCGCAGATCGAGCGCTACCACCGCACCTACAACCACAACCGGCTGACCGCGCGCGAGCACGACCCCGGCGAGTCGGCGGCGCGGGTGGTGTTCGTCCAGGCCGTCGGCGAGGACCCGGTACCCGGCGCGGTGGAGTTCTGGCGCCGCCGCGCCCGCGGCGAGTTCGAGGTGGTTCCTGCCGACTGCGGGCACTGGGACATGCTGGAAAGCGACGCGCTGCCGCTGGTCGCCAAGATCGTCACCGCCGAACTGGTGGCCCGATGACCTCGATCGCCCGCCGCGTCCACGACCGGGCCCTGCGGCACCCGGACGCCCTCGCCGTGTCCGACGGCCACCGGCAGCTGACCTACGCCGAGCTGAACGCCGGTGCCGCCGCCGTCGCGGAAGCGTTGTCCCGGCGGGGAGTCCGCCCGGGTGACGCGGTCGCCGTCGGCCTGCCGCGCTCGCTGGAGCTGGTCCAGGTCATGCTGGGCGTGCTGCGCCTCGGCGGCCAGGTCGTCCCGCTGGACCGGCAGAGCCCGCCCGCGCGCCGGGACGTCATCCTCGCCGACGCGGGTGCGGTCGCGGTGATCGAGGACGAGCTGCCCGGCTTGACGCCGGTCGAGGCCGGGCTGCCCGCGGAGCCCGCGCCGGCGTCGTTCCTCTTCTCCACCTCCGGCACCACCGGACGGCCGAAGGGCGTCGAGGTGCGCGACGCCGGGATCCTGCGCCTGGCCGAACCCGGCTGGCTCGACATCGGCACCCGGTTCGCCTGCCTGGCCAACCCCGCCTTCGACGCGATCAGCTTCGAGGTGTGGGTGCCGCTGCTGACCGGCGGCGCGTGCGTGATCCTCGACGACGAAACCGTCCGCGACCCGCAGGCGTTCGCCGACGCACTGGTGGCCGAGCGCATCGACACGATGTTCGTCACCGCGACGCTGTTCAACGCGGTCGCCGAGACCGTGCCGGGCAGCTTCTCGACCGTGCGCCGGGTCGTCATCGGCGGCGAGCAGCTCAACGCCCCGCTGATCCGCCGCTGGTACCGGGCCAACCCGGACTCCCCGACGCGGCTGCAGAACGGCTACGGCCCGACCGAGACGACGACCTTCGCGCTCAGCTACGCCATCCCGCGCGGCTTCGACGGCGACGTCGTGCCGATCGGCCGCCCGCTGCCGGGCACCGGCGCCGTGGCGGTCACGGCGGACGAGCGCGTCGCCACCGAAGGCGAGGTCGCCGAGCTGTACCTCTCCGGCGCGGGTGTCGCGCTCGGCTACCGGGGCCTGCCCGCGGAGACCGGGCAGCGGTTCGTCCGGCTGCCGTGGCTGGACGAGGGCCGCGCGCGGTTCTACCGCACCGGCGACCTGGTCCGGGTGCTGCCGGGCGGCCGGTACGCCTACGTCGGGCGCACCGACCGCCAGGTCAAGGTGCGCGGGTTCCGGATCGAGCCGGGCGAGCTGGAGCAGCGGCTGCTGGCGCACCCGGAGATCCGGCAGGTCCACGTGGCCGTGCGCCGCGCGGCCACGGCCGAGCTGCTCGCCTTCGTGGTGGCCGGCGACCTGTCCTTCGAGGCGTTCGAGGCGCACCTGGCCGCGACCGTGCCCGCCTACATGCGGCCGCACCACGTCTTCCGCGTCGGCGAGCTGCCGCGCAACGCGAACGGGAAGGTCGACGAACCCGCGCTGCTGGGCGGCGGCTTCCCGCCGTGGCGACCGGACACCGGCGGCGAGGCGACGCCTTGGGAGCGCGAAGTCCTGGACGTCGTCACGGCAACGCTCGACGTCCCCGATCTGCGTCCGGGTGACACCTGGCTGCGCTCCGGCGGCGACTCGCTCAAAGCGTTGCGGCTGCGGTTCGCCCTCCGGGAACGCTGGGGCGCGGACCTCGCGCCTTCGGCCGTGCAGCGCGGGACCTTCGCCGACCTCGCCGCCGCCGTCGCGGCCGCGGGCCGGGCGGCCTACCCGGACGTGGACCCGCCGTCGGGCGCGACGGCGGCCCCGGCCACCAGCGAGCAGCAACGGCTTTGGCTGCTGCAGCACCGGAACCCGGCGTCCACGGCCTACCACGTGCCGCTGGCGTTCCGGCTCACCGGCGCGCCCGACGTCGACGCGCTGCGCCGGGACGTGCGGGCCCTGGTGGAGCGGCACCCGGCGCTGCGGACGGCGTTCGAGGCGACCCCCGACGGCCTGCGGCAGGTCGCGAAGGCCCCCTACGACCCGTGGACCGAGCCCGGCGAAGATTTCTTCACCGCGCCGTTCGACCTGGCTTCGGGCCGGGTGCTGCGCGCGGCCTGGCGGCCCGACGGGACGTTCCTCCTGTGCCTGCACCACATCGCGGTCGACGGCTGGTCCTTGAACATCCTCTTCCGCGAACTGTCCGGCGCGCCCCCGCGGCCGGAGGCGCACACGCCGTTCGACTTCGCCGCGTGGCAGTCCCGCTGGTTCGCCTCGCCCGGCTACCGCGCCCAGCTGACCGAGCGGGCCGACGACGCCGAGTCCCTCGGCGAAGCCTCGCCGAAGGGGCGGCTGCACACGACCCGCATCGACCGCGAGCGCGTCGACGAGTGGGCCGCCGAGCTGGGCCTGACGCGCTTCCAGCTCCTGCTCGGCGTGTTCGCCTGGAGCCTCCACGCGGTCACCGGGCACCGCAGGCCCCGGATCGCCGCGCCGGTGGCGAACCGGCCGGTGCGGGAGTTCGAGGACGGCGTCGGGATGTTCGCCAACACCGTCCGGGTGCCGGTCGCGGTGGACCCGGACGAGGACCTCGGCGACCAGCTCCGGCGGCTCGGCGCCGCGGCGGGAGCGGCCCTGGACGACCAGGACGTCGCCTTCGCCGACCTCGACCCGGCGTACGCGGCCTTCGACTACCTGTTCGTCCTGGAGAACACCGACTTCGCCGCGCTGCGGCGGCCCGGCTGCTCGGTCAGTCCACAGTGGATCGAGGCGGCCGAGGCGAAGTGCGCCCTCACACTGTCGGTGGTCGAACGTCCCGACGGCTTCGACTGCCTGTGGGAGTACGGCGAAGGCCACTTCACCGAAGCCGAGGCGACCGCACTCGGCGAGGTCTTCGACCGCGCCCTGCACGGCGACGCCCGGATCCCGGACCGCCACGACCACGGCCGCGGCGCCGAGGCCGGGCTGACGTGGGAAACCGTGGCCGAAGGCTTCGCGCGGCAGGTCGCACGCACACCCGGCGCGCCGGCGTTGACCGGTGACACGACGCTGACCTACGCCGAGCTGGACGCGCATGCGGCCCGGCTCGCGGCCACCCTGCCCGCCGACGCCACCGACATCGCGCTGTACTTCCGGCCGTCGGCCGAGCACGTCGTCGCGTTGCTCGCCCTGGCCCGGCTCAACATCACCGCCGTGCCGCTGGATCCCGCGTACCCGCCCGAACTGCTGCGCGCCATGCTCGACCGCGTCCGGCCGCGGTGCGTCCTGCTCGCGCCGGGCGAAGCGTTCGAGACCGACGTCGAGCGCCGGTTCGTGACGCTCACCGGCGGCCCGGTGCCGGACGTCCCGGCCCGGCACACCGGACGGCCGCTCTACACGCTGTTCACCTCGGGCTCGACCGGCGTGCCGAAGGGCGTGCGCGTCCCCGACCGCACGCTGGCCAACCTCCTGCAGTGGCAGGACCTGCCGCCCGCGGCGACCCAGCAGTTCTCGATGCTGTCGTTCGACGTGTCGTTCCAGGAGATCTTCACGACGCTCTGCGGCGGCGGACGGCTGCACCTGATCCGCCCGGAGTGGCGGCACGACGTCCCGGCACTGCTCACCCAGCTCGACACCGCCGGGATCGAACGGATCTTCCTGCCCTACGTGGCCCTGCAGCTGCTCGCCGAGCACGGCGTCCGGCTCGGCCGGTACCCGGCTCGGCTGCGGGACGTCGTCACCGCCGGCGAGCAGCTCGTGTGCACCCCGGCGATCCGGCGGTGGTTCGCCGGGCTGCCGGGTGCGCGCCTGCACAACCACTACGGCCCGACCGAAACCCACGTCGTCAGCGCGCTGACCCTCGACGGCGATCCGGCGGCCTGGCCCGACCGGCCCGCCATCGGCCGCCCGGTGGCGAACGCCGTCCTGCGGGTCGCCGACGCCACGGGCGCGGCCCTGCCGCCGGGACAGGTCGGCGAGCTGCTCATCGGCGGGCTGCCGGCGAACCGGTGCTACCTGGGCGAAGCGGCTCCGGAGAAGTTCGCCGAGCTGCCCGGGCTGCACTACCGCAGCGGCGACCTCGCGCACTTCGACCGCGCCGGGCTGCTGCACTTCGACGGCCGGGCCGACCGGCAGGTCAAGCTCAGCGGGCACCGCCTCGAACTCGGCCAGGTCGAGGCCGCGCTGCTGCGGCACCCGGACGTGGTCAACGCGGTCGTCACGGCCGAAGACGGCAGGCTGACCGCGTTCCTGGAGTGCCGCCGGACGCCGTCGGCCACGGAGCTGGCCGGCTTCCTGGTGCCGTTGCTGCCGCCGCACGCGCGGGTCGACCGCTTCCGCGTGGTCGACACGCTGCCGCGCACACCGAGCGGGAAGCTGGACCGGGACGCCGCGGCCCGGGCGCCGGGCACGGAGCTGCGCCGGACGGCGGTCCGGCCGTCGAGCGAGCTGGCGGCCTTGTTCGAAGAGGTGACCGGCCTGGCGATCGGTCCCGACGAGACGTTCTTCGCCGCCGGGGCCGGCTCGCTGTCGCTGATGCGGTTCCACCTGCGCTGCGCCGAGGCCGGGTACCGGTTCACCGTCGCGGACCTCTTCGAGCACGTCACGCTCCGGGACCTGACGCGCCACCTCGAGAGCGGCCCGGCCGCGGCCGCCGCGGCCGCCCGGTCCGCGGCCGACGAGCCGGTGGCCGTCGTCGGCATGGCCGTGCGGCTGCCCGGCGCGCGGGACCTGGCGGCGTTCTGGGACCTGACCGTGTCCGGCCGCCGGGGCATCGAGGAATTCCCGGCCGCCGACGGCCTGGTCGGCGCGCGCAGCCTGCTGGCCGATCCGCTGGCGTTCGACCCCGCGCACTTCGGGATCAGCCCCCGGGACGCGGCGCTGATGGACCCGCAGCAGCGGCAGCTGCTGATGGCGTGCGTGGAGGCGCTGGCGCACGCCGGGCTCACCTCGGGGGACGGCGTCGGGCTGATCGCGGGCTGCGGCGAGGACACCTACCTCCGGCAGCTGCTGCGCGAGGCCGATCCGGCGGCGCTGCCGGACGACTTCCAGCTGGCGCTGCACCACGAGAAGGACTTCCTGGCCACGAAGGTGGCCTACCACCTCGACCTGACCGGGCCCGCGCTGACGACCCAGACGGCGTGCTCGAGCTCGCTGGTCGCGGTGCACCAGGCCGCGGCGATGCTGCGCGGCGGCGAGGCGGAGGTGATGCTAGCGGGCGGCGTGCTCGTCGACGTCACCCTGGCCGAGGGGTACCGGTACCGGCCGCAGCACATCTTTTCGCGGGACGGGCACTGCCGCCCGTTCAGCGACGACGCCGACGGCACGGTGGGCGGCAGCGGCGTCGGCGTGGTGGTGCTCAAGCCGCTTTCGGCAGCGCGCCGCGACGGCGACACGGTGTATTCGGTGCTCACCGGCTCCGCACTGACCAACGACGGTGCGGTGAAGCAGGGCTACAGCGCGCCGTCGCCTGCCGGGCAGCGCGCGGCCGTCCAGGCCGCGCTGCGGCGGGCCGGACGTTCGGGCGCCGATGTCGGGTACGTCGAGACGCACGGGACAGGGACCCGGCTCGGCGACCCGATCGAGGTGGCGGCCCTGCGCGAAGCGATGCCCGATTCGGCGGGCTGCGCGTTGTCGTCGGTGAAGAGCCAGGTCGGCCACCTCGGCGCGGCGGCCGGCGTGGTGGGGCTGATCCGGGCGACCCTGGCGGTGTACCACGGCGTCCTCCCGCCGACGGCGGACTTCCGCGCGCCCAACCCGGCGCTGGACCTGGGGCCGTTCCGGGTGCCGACGGCCGCGGAGCCCTGGCCGGCCGGGCCGCGGGTGGCCGGGGTGAGCAGCTTCGGCATCGGCGGGACGAACGCGCACGTGGTGCTGGAGGCGGCCCGCCCGGCCGCGCCGTCCCGGCCGGATCCGGTGCGGTGCCTGGTGTTGTCGGCCCGCAGCGCCGAGGCCCTTCGCCGGGACGCCTCCCGGGTGGCGGAGTACCTGGCGGCGCACCCGGAGTCCTATGTGGACGTCCTCCGGCACCTGCAGTCGGGTCGCCCGGCGGACCGCTGGCGCCTCGCGGCGGCCTGCGAGGACGCCGCCTCGGCGGTCGAGTGGCTCCGCACCGCCGAACCCCGTGAGGTGACGGCCGAGGAGTCCGAAGCCGCCCTTTCCGCCCCGGCCGAAGCCTGGGTACGCGGAGCGGTCGTGGACTGGGGCACGGCGGCCGGGCCCGCGCCGTGGGACTTCCCGCCGCCCGCCTTCGCCACCCGCGACTTCGACTTCCCGCGGAAGGCCGCCGTCACCCGGCGGCCCGAAACCGAGTGGCTGCACCAGCCCACCTGGGTGCGCCTCCGCCGGGCGAACACCGCCGTCACGACCGAACGGGTCCTCGTCATCTCCGGCGAAGGGCCGCTGACCGCGCCCGCTCTCGACGCCGTCTACGCCCGCGTCGTGCGCGTCCACGCGGCGGACCGCTTCTCGCAGCGAGGTCCCGACACCTTCGACGCCGACCCGGCCGACACCGCGCACCTGCGCCGGATCCTGGACGCGCTGCCGGGCACCGGGATCGACTGGCTCCACACGCTGCCGCTCGGCATCACCGGGCCGCTCGGGGAAACCGCACTGGACCGGGCGAGGTGGGCGTGCCTCGACACCCCGGCCGCGCTCCTGCGGGCCGCCCACGACCGGCCACTCCGGACGTGGTGGGTCTCCGCCGGTGCCGCGCCCGCGAACACCGCCGTCACCCGGCCCGAAGCCGGGTTGCTCGCCGGGATCACCGCCGTCGGCCCGCAGGAGTCCGGCGTCCCCGGCCACTGGGCCGACCTCGACGGCCCCGATCTCGACCGGCTCGCCGACCTGCTCACCGGGCCGACCCCGCCCGGCCGCGTCGCCCTGCGCGCCGGGTTCTGGTGGGCGCGGGACACCGCGCCGGTGCGCCCCGGCGAGTTCCCGGTGCCGGACGGGACCCACCTCGTCCTCGGCGGCACCGGCGGCATCGGCACCGCCGTCGCCGAAGAACTGCTCACCCGCACCACCGGCCGGGTCATCCTGCTGGCCCGCCACCCGCACCTGCCCGAGGCGCTCAAGCCGTGGGCCGACCGCGTCGACCTGCTCGCCGCCGACCTCACGAAGGCGTCCGCCGACGACATCCCCGGGCCGCTGGCCGGGATCGTCCACGCGGCCGGGACCACCGGCGGCGGCCTGATCGCCACCCGCGGCGAAGGCACACAGGACGGCAAGCTCGCCGGTGCCCTCCTGGTGGAACGGCTCATCGAACGCGACCGGCCCGCGTTCGCCGTCTACTGCTCGTCGCTGTCGGCGCAGTTCGGCGGGACCGGCCAGCTGGACTACGCCGCCGCCAACGGGTTCCTCGACGCGCTCGCCCACCGCGACGGCCCGACCGCCCGGCTCTCCCTCGGCTGGGACGTCTGGCGCGACAGCGGCATGGCCGTCGCCGCGCTGGAGACCGACGCCCGGCACCAGGCCCACCTGGCCGTCGGCCTCAGCGACGAGGAAGGCAGGCGCACGTTCGCCCGCGCGCTGGGCACCGGGCTCCCCCAGCTCCTGGTCGCGACGACCGGCCTCGAAACCGCCCGGACGTTCCACGAACGCGAAGCCCCGCCGTCGGTGGCACCGGCCGGCGCGGACCTGACCGAGGAGGTCCGCGCCCTGCTGGGGGTCGCCGAGCTCGACCCGGACGTGCCGCTCTACGACCTCGGTGCCGACTCCCTGACCCTGCTGGACGTCGTCGAGTCGGTGAAACGGCTCTACGGCGTCGACCTCGACCTCGCCTGGCTCGGGCCCGAGGTGACGATGGCGGCGCTGCTGGCCAAGCTGGCCGAAGCCGCCGGCCCCGGCGACGTCGAGGTGCAGGTCTGGCGCGAAGGGATCACGCAGGACGCCGTCTGCCTCGTGCACCCGGTCGGCGGCGACGTCCACGCGTACCGCCCGCTCGTCGAGGCGCTGCCGCCCGGGCTCGGCGTCTGCGTGATCGCCGACCCCGCGTTGAGCCGGCCGGAACCGCCCGGCTGGTCCATTGTGGAGCGAGCGCGCCGGTACCACGCCGCGCTGCAGGCGAAACGACCCGGCCGCACCTGGCAGCTGGCCGGGTGGTCGTTCGGCGCCTGGGTGGTGGCCGGCATGGCCGCCGAAGCGGAACGCGCCGGGCAGCCGGTGCGCGCGGTGCACCTGATCGACCCGCCGCCGCCCGGCGCGAGTGCCGCGGACTACAGCGACGCCCAGCTGGAAGCGGTGTTCGAGCGTGAGCTGGGTGCTTCCGGCGGCACCGCGGGCGAGCACGCGCAGAAGCTCGCCCGCGCCTGCCGGGCCAACCTGCGCAGCATGGCCGGGCACGCGCTGCCCCGCCTGGCCGCGACACCCAGCCACGTCTGGCTCGCCGTCGAAGCCGAGCCCGGCCTGCCGGTGGCCGGCCGCGACGGCTGGCGCGACCTGCTGCCCGAGCCGAGCCACTGGCACACCCTGCCCGCCACCCACTACGGCATCGTGCGCGCCCCGCACGTCACCGCGGTGGCCGCGGCCATCGAACCGTGAGACCCCACGAGGGAAGGAAACCATGGAGCAGTACGAACTCGACGCCGTCAAGCGGATCACCACCCGGCCGGCGCGCAGCTACCGGACCCTGGCGGTGCGCGGCCTGACCCCGGTGCTCGGCGCCGAGGTCACCGGCCTCGACCTGACCCGGGACCTGACCGAGGACGAGCTCACCGAGCTGAAGACGGCGTTCCTGGACCACCACGTGCTGGTGTTCCGCGACCAGGACATCACGCCGGACGACCACCAGCGCCTGGCCGCGCACTTCGGCGAGCTGCGGCCGGTGAACCCGCCGCCCGAGCACGGGAACCCCTACATCCTGGAGGTCGCGACCGCCCCCGAGGCGGTCACCGTGTTCGGCAACGGCTGGCACGCCGACGGCACCGCCGACGAGGAGCCGTCGCTCGGGTCGATGCTGCACATCACCGAGATGCCCGAGCCGGGCAGCGGCGGCGACACGCTCTTCGCCAACATGCACCTGGCCTACGACATGCTTTCGCCGCAGCTGAAGGAGTTCCTGACCGGGCTGACCGCGATCCACGACGGCGCGCACGCCTTCCGCGGCCACAAGATCCCGGACGGCTACGTCCCGCCGGTCAGCGAGCACCCGGTGGTCGTGCGGCACCCGGAAACCGACCGGCCGCTGCTGTACGTCAACCCGGCCTACACCTCCCGCATCCCGCAGCTGTCGGCCGACGAGAGCCAGGCCGTGCTGGACCTGCTGTTCTCGATCGTGCCGAACCGGCCGATGCTCGCCTGCCGCGTCCGGTGGGAGCCGAACACGCTGGTGTTCTGGGACAACCGCTGCGTCCAGCACCACGCGACCTACGACTACTACCCGCACACCCGCTTCGGTCACCGCGTCGCCATCAACGGCGGCCCGCTCAAGGGCTGACCCCGCTTCCCCGAGGAGCCTCATGTCGTCCGAACCCGTGGTGGACGTCCGCGATCCGGCCGTCCTCGACGATCCGATGCGCGGCTACGACCGCATCCTGGCCACCGCACCGGTCTGCCGGGCCCGGCTGCCCGGCGGCCAGGAGGGCTGGCTGGTCACCGGCAGCGCCGAGGTCCGCGCCGTGCTGGCGGATCCGGCCGTGCGCAACGACCCCACCGGCCTGCCCGGCCAGGGCGCGCAGACGCAGGAGGAGACGTTCCTCGCGCTGGGCACACCCCCGGAGCACCTGCCCTACCTGCGCGCGAGCCTGCTCAGCCTCGACGGCGCCGAACACGCGCGGCTGCGCCGGAGCATCAGCCACGCGTTCGGCGCGGCCCGGGTCGCCACGCTGCGCCCGCGGGTGCAGCAGATCGTCGACGAGCTGCTCGACGGACTGGGCGCGACGGCGAACCTGCTCGACGAGTACGCCTACCCGCTGGCCATGGCCGTGGTGTGCGAGCTGGTCGGCGTGCCGGAAGCGGACTGGGCGGACTGGTGGCGCTGGGGCAAGGTGCTCGTCGACGGCGACCCGGCGCGGATCACCCCGACGCTGGGCGAGATGTTCGCCTACTGCCACGCGCTGGTGGACCGCCGCCGGGCCGAGCCGCGCGCGGACCTGCTCAGCGAGGTCGTCGCCCAGGACGACCTGACCGACGTCGACGCGGTGGCGCTCGTGGTGTTCCTGGTGCTCGCCGGGCACGAGACGATGGCGAACATGCTGGCCAACGCCGCGTTCGCGCTGATGCGCGACCCTGCCCAGCGGGAGCTGCTGCGGGCGGAGCCGGAGCTGTGGCCGGCCGCGGTGCGCGAGCTGGTCCGCACCGACGGCCCGGTCCAGCTGGCCCGGTTGCGGTACGCGGCCACCGACCTGGAGGTCGGCGGGGTGCCGATCAAGGCGGGCGACGCGGTGCAGGCGGTGCTCGGCGCGGCCAACCGCGACCCGGCGCAGTTCGCCCACCCGCACACCGCGGACGTGCGGTGGCAGGCCGAACACGGTGGCCGGGAGGGCAGCGTCGGGTTCGGCTGGGGACCGCACTTCTGCCTCGGCGTCGCGCTGGCGAAGCTGGAGGCGGAAGTCGCGCTGCGGAGCCTGTTCGAGCGCTTCCCGGCGGTGGAACCGCTCGGCGAAGCGGCGTGGGTGCCGCTGCCACGGGCCCGGCACCGGGTCGCGCTCGAGGTGCGGCTGCGGTGAACGCCCCCGATGTTTCGGTGATCCTGCCCTGCGCCGGGTTCGGGACGCGGTTCGGAGCGCCGTACGCGAAGGAGCTGCACTGCCTGGCGCCCGGGGTCACCGTGCTCGACCGCAGCCTGGAAGCGGTGGTGGAGCTGGTGAAGAGCGGGCTCGGCGTGCGCGTGGTCGTCGTGATCGGCCCGCACAAGCTGGACACCGTGAAGTACCTGGCGCGCTACGCCGGGACCTTCCAGCTGGTCTTCGTCTACCAGGACGACGTGGCCGCGCCGGGGCTCGACGGGGCGATCCGGTGCGCCCTGCCGCTGACGTCCGGCCCGGTGGCGCTCGTGCTCCCCGACATCGTCGTCAGCGGCGTGGGCAGCTTGTGCTCCGCGGTGCGGGAGGCGGCCGTGACGGGCTGGAGCGTGGTGGCCGCCGAAGAGCGGGATCCCGGTGTGCTGCGGCAGATGGGCGCGCTGGCGGTGACCGGCGGGGACGGCGTCGTGACCGTCGAGGCCGCCGCCGAGAAGCCGGCCGACCCCGCGGGCTTCAACGCGCTCTGGGGCATGGTCGCGGTCACCGAGGCGCAGGCGCACCGGCTGCCGGACGTGGCGCGCCGCGACGCGGCCAGCCCGCTGGCCGGCGCCCGCGCGCTGATGGTGCGGCGGATCGTCAACTACAACACCACCGAGGGATGAGCATGCTCGACGACGTCATGGCGGCGCTGGAGGCCGTGCTGCCCCGGCTGGCCGCGGTCACCGGCACGCCCGGGGTCGCCGTCGCGGTGGCGACGAGCGACGAGCTGCGCACGGCCGCGACCGGGTACGCGGACCTGGCCGCGCGCACGCCGATGACCGCCCGGACCGTCGCGCCCGCGGGCTCGCTCACCAAACCCGTCACCGGCCTGGCGTTCCTGCAGCTCGTCGAGGCCGGGATGGCCGGGCTGGACACCCCCGCCGACCAGGTGCTGCCCGCGGGGCTGCGCGGCCCCGATGCGGTGCCCGCCACCACCGCGATGCTGGCCGCCCACCAGGCCGGCTACTCCAGCGACATCGTCACCGCGGTCGCACCGACGGCGCCGGCCGAGCCGATCCTCGACTACGTCCGGCGGCGGCACGAGACCGGCCGCGCCGTCGAGTACGGCGGCGCGCGGCCGCTGGCGACGGCTCCGGGGTCCTATGTGTACTCCAGTTTCGGGGTCGGGGTGCTCGGCGGCGTGGTCGAGCACCTGGCCGGCGAGCCGTACGCGGCCCGCGTCCGCCGGGACGTGTTCGCCGCGACCGGGATGGCGGACACGAGCATCGACGACGGCACGGGGACTCCCGGCGGTGCCACCGGGTACGCCGCCTTCGGCGACTGGTGCGTGCCGAGCCCGCCCCTGCGGACCGCGGCGCACCCGGGCGTCGGGATGCACACCAGCGCGGCGGACTTCGCGCGGCTGCTGCAGTCCCTGCTGCGCACCGCCCGTGGGGAGCGCGGGCTGGTCGGGCCGGAGTCGCTGGCGGCGATGGTGACCCCGCGGGCCGAGCGCCCGAGCCCGCACGGCGTCCGCTCGTTCTCCGGCCTGACCCTGGAGCTGGCCGATCCGGAGCTGGGCGAGGACTGGTGGTGGGGGCACACCGCCGCGTTCCCCTGGGGCTTCTGGTGGGAGGCGCGGGTCTGGCCGCACCGGGACCTGGCCGCGGTCGCGGTCGGCAACCGGTGGGACATGGCCCGGTTTCACAACCCGGCGACGCGCAGCGCACCGGGGCTGGCCGTCGAGTGGGCGGGCCGCTGGGCGGTGTCCGGCGCGCCGGCGAAGCTCCCCGACATGGACGGGCGGCCCCGGTGGACCGGTCCCCGGCCCACGCCGGAAAGCTCGCACTGGATGGGGGTCCTGCTGGGCGAGCGCACGCACGGCCTGCTCGGCGTGCCCGACCGGCTGCCGGTGGCGGCGCTGGCCGGCGGCGCGCGGTCCCTCGGCGACGGCGACACCGGCGGCTGGGACCCGGCCGCGTTCGAGCGCGGCGTGGACCAGGCCCGCGCGGTGGCGCCGGACCCGGCCGCGCTCGGGGCGCTGGGCCGCGAGCTGGGCCCGGCCGCGGCGCTGTGGATGCTGGAGTGCGGCGCGGCGGGCGCCGACGTCACGATGCCGGTCGGGTTCTACGCGGGAGCACCGCGGTGACGCGGGTGCTGCTGTCGACGTACGGGACACGCGGCGACGTCGAACCGCTGGTGGCGCTCGGCGTCGAGCTGCGGGCCCTCGGGGTGGCCGTGCGCATGTGCACCCCGCCGGACGAGGAGTTCACGGACCGGCTGGCCGGGCTCGGGATCGAGCCGGTGCCGGCCGGCCCGCCGGTGCGGGCGCTGATGAGCGCGGCGGCGCCCCCGACACCGGCGGAACTGACCCGCTACCGCACCGAGCTGCTCGAAACCCAGTTCGACGTCCTCCCCGCGGCGGCCTCGGGGTGCGCGGCGCTGGTGGCGGCCGGCCTGGCGCAGGTCGCCGCCCGGTCGGTGGCCGAGGCCGCGGGCATCCGCTACGTCTACGTGACGTACGCGGCGGTCAACCTGCCGTCGCCGCACCACCCACCGCCCCCGCGGCCGGGCTGGCCGGAGCCGGCGGACGCGGACAACGCGGCGCGGTGGGCGCTCGACGCCGAGCGGGTGAACGAGCAGTTCCGCGAGCCCCTCAACACCCACCGCGCCGCGCTCGGGCTGTCCCCGGTGGCCGACGTCCGCGGCCACGTCTGTTCGGACCGGCCGTGGCTGGCGGCGGACCCGCTGCTGGGCCCGCCGCCCCCGGGTCTGCCGGTCGTCCGGACCGGCGCGTGGACGCTGCCGGACGAGCGGCCGCTGCCGGAGGACCTGGCGGAGTTCCTGGCGGCCGGGCCACCGCCGGTGTACGTCGGTTTCGGCAGCATCATCCCGGCGCCGGACATCGCGCGCTGGGCGGTGGAGGCGTGCCGCGCCCGCGGGTACCGGGTGCTCGTTTCCCGGGGCTGGGCGGACTTGGCGGTGGACGGCGGTTTCGCGATCGGCGACGTCAACCACCAGAGCTTGTTCGCAAAGCTGGCGGCGGTGGTCCACCACGGCGGCGCGGGCACGACCCAGACGGCGGCGCGGGCGGGGGTGCCGCAGGTGGTGGTCCCGATCCGGTTGGCGGACAACCCGTACTGGGCCGGCCAGGTGGCGGCCCACGGGACCGGTGTCGCCCTCGACGGTCCGACGCCTGAGTCTCTTTCCGCGGCTTTCGACGTGGCGTTGGCGCCGGAGACCCGCGCGCGGGCGAAGGCGCTGGGTGAGCGGATGCGGGCGGATGGCGCGAAGGTGGCCGCGCGGAGGCTGCTCGACGAGCTGCGCTGAGCCGATCGAGGGTCAGCCTGTCCGACCGTCCACAGAGGACTCGGTCGGCGAGGTGCCGACGAGGGTCGGCCAACGCCCACCTGCGCTGCCTCCCAGGGCCCACCGCAATCCACACACCCGGAACTCGCCCACACCGGCGAAGCCGCCGCGAACGATCGAGAGCCACTCAGCCTCCCCGCCCGCGCGAACCCCCGATCGCAGCATCCGGGCAGCCACCCGCCGCCCGGATTCAACCCGCCGTCAGCCTGTCCGACCGTCCACAGAGGACCCTTCCGGCGAGAGATGCCAGACCTCCTCCATCGGCGTCCACCCCGAACTACCGTCACCGCCCGAAAGCGACTCCTGACAAGGATCCGTGAACGTCCACCACCGCTGCGTCTCCGGATCCGCCGCGATCCGCGCCTGGTCCGCCTCGTGGTCCTCACCGACGTACTCGTAGTACCCGAACAGCAGATCGTCGTGCAGGAAGATGCTGAAGTTGCGGATGTTGGCCTTCCGCAGCATCTCCTCCACCGACGGCCAGACCGCGGCGTGCAGCCGCAGGTACTCCTCCCGCTTCTCCGGGCGCAAGCGGATCAGCATGCCGTAACGCTGGGCCATGGAACTCCTTCGCAACGAACCTGCGGTCAACGCTCGAGACGGCCGGCGTCGCCGGCGGAGGCCGGGCGGCGGGCCAGCCATGCTTCGGTGATGTGGTCGAACATCGCCTTGCCGGCGCCGTCCGCGTCGCCGGCCGCGATGCGTTCGTACACGCGGCGGTGCCCCTTGTTCGACTCCACGCACAGCGCTCGCTCGCTCGGGCCCACGTACCGGGCCGTGTTGACCACCTGGCTCTCCAGCGCGCGCACCACGCCCCGGGCCAGGCGGTTGCCCGACACCTGCATGATCGTGTCGTGGAAGGCGAGGTCCTGCTCGCGGTAGGCGGCGGAGTCGTCGACGAGCTCGTCCATCAGGTCCACCAGCGCGCCCAGCCGGTCGACGACGTCGCGGCCGGCGGTCCGGGCGGCGACCTGGGCCATGTCCGCTTCGAGCAGCCGGCGGGTCACCACCAGGTCGTCCAACACGGCCGAGGTCTCGTCCTCGGTGATCACCGCGGCCAGCACCAGCTCGTCCAGCATGTTCCACATCGACGCCGGGTTCACCACCGTGCCCGCGCCCTGCCGGACCTGCACCAGCCCCTTCGCCTGCAGCAGCTTCACCGCTTCGCGGACGACCGTCCGGCTCACCGAAAAGCTCTCGCACAGCACCGGTTCGGCGGGCAGCGACGTCCCCGGCGGGTGCACCCCGCGCACCACGCGTCCCACGAGTTCGGCGGTGACCGCGCTGGCCAGGTTCGCCGGGCGGCGGACCCAGTCGGGAACAGCGGGTTGCGCGTCGGATGCCGTCATCGTTCCTCCGGTCGTACGTGCGCCGACCTCCATCGAACGCAGCTGGAGTTTACACAGCGGGAACGTTGACGTCATACGTCATACGAGTTACCTTTCTGCGCACTGCGCCGGGCCACTCCCCGTCCGGCCACCGTCTGGAGAAGTGAGCAGCGATGAAGCGCACACTGTTCTCGGCCGCCCTGACCGTGGCGTTGGCGTTGACCGCGGGCTGCGGCAGCGCCGCCGGCCCGGCCGCCCCCACCGGTGACGCGAGCGGCAAGCTCGTGGTCTGGGACTGGAAGTCCGGCGACGCGAAAGCGGCGAGTTACGTCGCGAAGGCCAAGGCGGACTTCGCCAAGCAGCACCCCGGCGTCACCGTCGAGTTCGTCGCCCAGCCCTACGACCAGTACTACACACTGCTCGGCGCCGCGGTCCAGGCCAAGCGGGGGCCGGACGTCATGCTCTTCAACGGCGGCGGCCAGATCCGCGACCGGGTCGCCGACCTGGTGCCGCTGGACCCCTACGTCGCCGACGACCGCTCGCGCCTGAGCGGCTGGGACGCCTTCAGCAAGGACGGGAAGACCTACGCCGAGCCGGTCACCCTGCAGGGCCACCCCGTCTACTACGACAAGGGGCTCTACGAGAAGGCCGGGCTGGACCCCGCCGCCCCGCCCAGGACCTGGGAGGAGTTCGTCCGCGACTGCGGCACCATCTCCGCCAAGACCGGCGCGAAGTGCCTCGCCCTCGGCAACAAGGAAGGCGCCGGGATCCAGTTCTGGCTGTCGGCCATGGGCACGGCGAGCCTGACGCCCCAGGAGTACACCGACTGGATCGCCGGCAAGCGGAACTGGACCTCGCCGGACGTCAAGCGGGTCTTCGAGCTGTGGAAGCTGGCCAACGACTCGGGCCTGAACACCGACGGCCCCAACTCCACCGCGATGTTCAACGACGCGTTCGCGCTCTTCCAGTCGAGCAAGGCCGCCAACGTCATCGGCCTGATGTCCGACGTCGGGCACTGGAAGGACTTCGCCGAGTTCCTCGGCGCGGACAAGGTCGGCGTGATGACCGCGCCGCAGGTCAACCCGGCCGCCACCCCGAGCCTGCCCTACGACGGCGGCATCGGGTACGCGGTCGCGAAGAGCACCAAGGACCCGAAGCTGGCCGCCGACCTGGTCCGGTCGCTCAGCTCGACCGACGCACTGAAGTCCTTCTACGCCGACAGCGGCGCGATCGCCGCGGACACCTCGATCGACGTCTCGGCGGCCGGCCCGGCCGTGGCGACGATCGTTTCGGAGGTCAAGACCGGCAAGCCCGCCCTGCACGTCGCCCTCTCCTCGAAGACGCTCGACCTGATGGGACGGCTCTCGCAGGAGCTGCTGAGCGGGTCGATCGGCGTCGACGAGGTGCTGCAGCAGCTGGCCGCCTCGGACAAGGGCTGACCAGCGTGCCCGGGTACTCCCCCGCCCCGGTGGACCGGGCCCCGGCCCGGCCCGCCGGGCGGCCCGCGCCGGCCCGCCGCGCGCCCCGCGGGACGCGGCTCGAGCGCTGGGCGCCGCTGGTCCTGGTCGCCCCGGCCGTGCTGATCGTCCTGCTGCTGCGGCTGTGGCCGCTGCTGCTCGGCGTCAACTTCTCCTTCACCGGGGACGGCGACCGCAACGGCACGGCCGTCGGCTTCGACAACTACGTCGCGCTGTTCGGCGATCCGCTCTTCCGCACCGCGCTGCGCAACGTCGGGCTGCTCGTGCTGCTGCTCCCGGTCGCCGTCGCGATCCCCGGCCTGCTCGCCACCTTCATCCACCTGAAGGTGCCGGGCCACCGGGTCTACCGCGGCGTCTACTTCTTCCCGGCCGTGCTGTCGCCGGTGATCGTCGGGACGATCTTCAACCTGCTGCTGGCCTTCGACGGGCCGGTCAACGCGCTGCTGGGGCTGGCAGACCTCGGCCCGGTGGACTGGCTGGGCAACCCCGGCGTGGCCATCTTCACCGTCGTCGGGGTGCACGTCTGGGCGACGTTCGGGATGGCGCTGGTCGTCTTCCTCGCCGGGTTCTCCACTTTGGACTCCTCGCTGCTCGACGCCGCCAAAGTGGACGGTGCGTCGCTGCTGCAGACCCTGCGGCACGTGATCGTCCCCGGCCTGTCGCGCACCATCCAGTTCGTCTTCGTCACCACCATGATCGGGATGCTCACCTCGATGTTCGGGCTGCTGTACGTGATGACCAGCGGCGGCCCGGCGGGGTCGACCTACCTGCCCGAGTACTACGTCTGGATCCAGCAGGGGCAGCTGAACCAGCCCGCGCTCGCCTCCGCGGCGTCCACCGTGCTGTTCCTGATCATGCTCGTGGTCGGCCTCGCGCAGATCGCCGTCCTGCGCCGCACCGGTAAGGAGGACTGATGACCGGTTCCCGGCTGACGAAGTGGCTCGCCGCGGTCCCGATGGCCGCGCTCGCACTGGCCACGATCTACCCGCTGGTGTTCACCGCCAATGTCGCCATGAAGGACCGCCGCGAGTACACCCTCGACCGGTTCGCCCCGGCCGGCGCGCTGCGCTGGGACAACATCGCCCGGGCGTGGACGAGCGTGGGGATGTCCCGGTACTTCCTCAACTCGGTCGTCGTCGTGGCCTGCTCGGTCGCGGTCCTGCTGCTGCTGGGGTCGATGGCCGGCTTCGCGCTCGGCCGGCTGCGCTTCCGCGGGTCGTCGGCGGTCTTCCTGGGCATCCTCGCGGCGTTGTTCGTGCCGTTCCAGGTGATCATGGTCCCGCTGGCGCGGATCATGGCGAGCTCCGGGCTGATCGACACCTACCCGGGACTGGTGCTCGCCTACGTGGCCCAGTTCCTGCCGTTCACGGTCTTCCTGATGACCAGCTTCTACGCGGCCGTGCCGCCGGAGATCGTGGACGCGGCCCGCATCGACGGCTCGACCGTCTACGGTGTCTACTGGCGGATCATGCTGCCGCTGGGTGCCCCGGCGCTGCTGTCGGTCGGGGTGCTCAACGCGCTGTTCTGCTGGAACGACGTCCTGATTTCGCTGCTGCTGATGCCGTCCGCGGAGCACCGGACGCTGATGGTCGGGGTGACGGCGCTGCGCGGGCAGTATTCCGCGGACATCCCCACCTTCGCCGCCGGGGTGCTGATCGCCGCGGTGCCGGTGCTGCTCGTCTACCTGTTCCTGCAACGCCAGATCGCCGACGGGGTCACCGCCGGGTCGACGAAGGGATGAAATGCGCATCACTGGTTTCCGGGCCCTCACGACCGTCCAGGACTGGGGCCGCCCGGTCGGCGACGCCAACGGCGTCCACGCCGGCGGCGTCGTCCGGATGCCGCTCGTCGTGGTCGAGACGGACGAAGGCGTCACCGGGGTCGGGCTCGGTTCGCACGTGCAGGCGGAGACCGTCTTCGCCGCGATCGAGGGCGAGGACCCGCGCGGCGTGACGGCGCTGTACGACCGGATGCTGCGGCGGACGTTCAAGGCGGGGCACGCCGGCGCGGTGTTCGGCACGATCGGCGCGTTCGACACGGCGTTGTGGGACATCAAGGCGCAGCTGGCGGGCGAGCCGCTCTGGCGGCTGCTGGGCGGGCGGGACCGCCGCGTGCCCGCGTACGCCTCGGGGCTCGACATCGCCCTGGACGACGACGAGCTGGCCGAGCTGTACCGCACGTACGCCGCGCACGGGCTGCGCGCGGCGAAGCTCAAGGGCGGCCTGGACATCGACCGCGACCGCCGCCGCCTGACGCTGGTCCACGACATCCTGTCCGAGGCGGGCGGCGGCCGGCCGGGGCTGATGCTGGACGTCAACGAGAACTGGACGCGCAAGCAGGCCGTCCGGCACGTCGCCGAGCTCGAGCGGACCCTCGACCTGACCTGGATCGAGGAGCCGGTGCGGCGCTGGGACGTGGACGGCCACGCGGCCGTCGGCCGGGGCGTGCGCGCCTCGGTCGCCACCGGCGAGAACCTGACCGGGCTGGAGCAGCACCGCCCGCTGATCGCGGCGGGCGCGGTCGACGTCGTCCAGACGGCGGCGGGCTGGGGCATCACCCACTTCCTGCGGGTCGCGGTGCTCGCCCACGCCCACGACCTGCCGGTGAGCCCGATCGGCACCACCCCGGTCGGCCTGGTCCACGCGGCGACGGCGGTGCCGAACCACCTGGTGACCGAGCTGCAGGACCTCACGCCCCCGGTGGGGATCTTCCTGGACCACGAGCTCGGCGACGGCGCGTTCCTGCTGAGCGAGAGCCCCGGGCTGGGTGTCCACCTGGACGAGGCGGCGATCGCGGCGGTGGGACACCGGTTGCCGGACCCGGAGTCGGGAGGGTCCCACATCAGACCGGACCGCGCGGGCTACCACCTCCTCCCGGCGGCCGGCGCCTGAAGCGCCCGGACGGCGCGAAGGCTCGAACCACGCCTTCGCGCCGGACGCCGATGCGTCCACAGTGGACGGAGTCACCACGGCACTTCGCCGTGCTCGTCGAACAGTCCCCCGCTGGGCCCGTCGTCCGGAAGCGTCGCCAGCCGGATCGCGATCCTCGCGCCCTCCGCCGGGGTGCTCGTGCCGCGGAACCCGTTGAGGTCCGTCGCCACGTAGCCCGGGCACGCGCCGTTGACCTTGATCCCCGTCCCGCTCAGCTCCTTGGCGTACTGGACCGTCACCGCGTTCAGGAACGTCTTCGACGGCGCGTACGCCCCGCTCACCCCGCCGAGGTCCACCCCCGGCGTGGTCTGCAGCGTCAGCGACCCCACGTGGCTCGAAAGGTTCACGATCCGCGGCCGCGCGGAGCGGCGCAGCAGCGGCAGCAGCGCGTTCGTGACCCGGACGACCCCGACCACGTTGGTCTCCACCACCGCACGCAGGCTCGCCGCCGTCACCGTCGACGGCTCCTCCGGCCACGCCCCGGCGACACCCGCGTTGTTGACCAGCACGTCGAGCCCTCCGGCGAGCAGCCCGGCCGCCGCCGCGGCACTCGCGTCGTCCGTCACGTCGAGGGGGACGCCGAACGCGTCGGCGCCGTCCGCGACCAGCTTCGCCACCGCCTCCTCGCGACGCCGCTCGTCGCGGGCGCCGATGCCCACCCGCCAGCCCAGCGCGCCGAGGCCGGCCGCGATCTCGTACCCGATTCCCTTGTTCGCACCCGTGACCAGTGCGATCGTCTGTTCGCTCACGTCGCCGATCGTGGCCGGGGCGGCGCCGGGAACCAACACCGTCCGCGTCCGGTATCGATACCCGGACGACATCGATTACCCTGGCCGGGTGGAGACGCGGGAGCTGCGGTACTTCGTCGCGGTCGCCGAGGAGCTGCACTTCGGGCGGGCCGCCGAGCGGCTCGGCATCGCGCAGCCGCCGCTGTCGCGGGCCGTCGCGCGGCTGGAACGGCGACTCGGCGTCACCCTGCTGGAACGCACCAGCCGCCGGGTCTCGCTCACCGACGCCGGCGCCGTGCTGCTGGCCGAAGGCCGCGCCATCCTCGCCGCGGTGACCGCTGCCGAACGGCACGCCCGGCTGGCCGCGACGAGCCGGCCCACGCTCGTCCTGGCCGCCAAGGCCGGCGCCGCCGGCGACCTGCTGCCGAAGCTGCTCGACCGGTACGCCGCCGAGCCGGACGCCGCCGACGTCGAGCTGCTGCTGTGCGAATCCCAGCCGCACCGGCCGCTGCTCGACGGCCGGGCCGACGTCGCCCTGCTGCACCGGCCCTTCGACCCGGTGACCGGGTTGGACACGGAGGTGCTGGCCACCGAGGGGCAGTTCGCCGTCCTGCCCGCCTGGCACCCGCTGGCCCGCCGGGCCGAGGTCCGGCTGGCCGACGTCACGGCCCTGCCGGACCTCCCGCTCGCCCGCTGGCCGGGTCCCGGCGGTGCCTACCCCGACGGTCCCGGCGCCGAGGTCCGCAACCTGACGCAGCTGTTCCAGCTGATCGCCCTCGGCCGCACAACGGTGGTCATGCCCGCCTCCGGCGGCGCCCACCGGATCGAGGGCCTGGCCACCGTGCCGGTCGTGGACGCACCCCCGGTGACGACGGTCGTCGCCTGGCCGCCGCACAGCCGCTCCCGGACCCTCGCGGCCTTCGTCCGGGTGGCCACCGGCCTTTGAGCCGCGGCGCCGGGCTCAGCCGATCGGGAACTTCACCGCGGTGAGCTCCTCCGACACCGCCCACAGCCGCCGCTGGATCGACGCGTCGTAGGACTGCGGGCTCGAGGACACCACCTCCGGCCGCCCGCGGTAACCACCCGGTCCCGCCGGCCCGTAGTACTGGCCTCCCAGCGCGGACGGATCCGTCGCCGCGCGCAGCACCGGCAGCGCCCCACGCTCCGAGCTCTGTGTGAACAACGGCGCCACCAGCGGGAACACTGCCCGCAGCGCCGCCGGTGAGTTGCGCATCAGCTCCGTCCGGGCCACCCCCGGGTGCGCCGCGATCGACGCCGTCGTGCCGTGCGGGGCCAGGCGGCGTTGCAGCTCGTAGGCGAACATCAAGTTCGCCAGCTTCGCCTGCCCGTACGCCGCGACGCGGTCGTAGGACTTCTCCCACTGCAGGTCGTCGAACCGGATCCCGGCGCGGATGCGGTGGGCGATGCTGGCCACCGTCACCACCCGGGACCCCTCGACCGGCAGGAGCAGGTCCAGCAGCAGGCCGGTCAGCGCGAAGTGCCCGAGGTGGTTCGTGCCGAACTGCAGCTCGAAGCCGTCGCGGGTGGTCTGGCGGGGCGGGTACATCACGCCCGCGTTGTTGATCAGCAGGTCGATCTTCGGCAGCGTCGCGTGCAGGTCGGCCGCCGCAGCCCGGACCGACTCCAGGGAGGCCAGGTCCAGCTGCTGCACGGTGACGTCGGCGTCCGCGCCCAGCCGGGCGGCCGCCTGCTTGCCCTTCGCCACGTCGCGGACCGCGAGCACCACCGTGGCGCCGCGCTCGGCCAGCACCTTCGCGGTGTCGAAGCCGAGGCCGGTGTTGGCGCCGGTGATCACGGCCACGCGGCCGCGCTGGCTCGGGACGTCGCGTTCGGTCCAGGTGTCGCTCATGGTGGTCCTCCGGGTTCCCGGTCCTTGCGGACCGTCGGTCTCTTATGCTTCCGACGCTAAGGAACCGTCGGTCTATTGTCAAGAGACTGCCGGTCTTCAATATCTCCGCACGGGCGTTACGCTGGTCTCATGACGTTCCAGCGGGCGCGCAGCGCCGAGCAGCGGGAGGAGCGGCGCCGCACCATCCTCGACACGGCGCTGAAGATGCTCGGCGAGATGCCGGTGGCCGAGGTCAGCCTCAACGAGCTCAGCCGCCGGGTGGGCCTGGCCAAGTCGAACGTCCTGCGCTACTTCGAATCCCGCGAAGCCGTGCTGCTCGAGCTACTGGACAGCGCGCTGCGCGACTGGCTGGCCGACGTGGCGGGCGAAGTGACCGCGGGCGTCGACCCGGAGCTCCCGGCGCCGGAGCGGGCCACGGCGTTCGCCTCCGTCATCGCGCACTCGCTGGCCGGCCGCACCGTGCTGTGCGACCTCATCGGCGCGCAGGCCGGCGTGCTGGAGCACAACGTGTCCACCGACGTCGTCGTGCGGTTCAAGCGATCCGCCCTCGGCGGGCTGGACGCGATGGCCGAACTGCTCCGCCGGTCCGTGCCCGAGGTCGGCGGCGAGGCCGGGCCGGTGTGCTTGCTGGCCATGATCCTGGTCGGCGGCCTGTGGACCCACTGCCGCCCGTCGCCCAGCGCCCTCGCGGCCTACGAGGCGGACCCGGCGCTGGCCGCGCTCCACCTCGACCTGGCGCCGGCCCTGGAGCACGGCCTCGCGCTGCTGATCACCGGGGCGATGGCCCGCACCGCCTGAGACGTCACACCCGCCCGAGCTCGCCCGCGACTTCGACGGCGATCTCCCGGGCGCGCGCGGCCAGCGGGGATTCCGTGCGCCCGGACGGCCGGTACAGGGCCAGCTCGCGAGCCGGGGACGGCGTCAGCGGGTGGATGTCCAGCCGGTCGTCGGACCAGGCGTCCTGGCCGTGCAGGGCCAGCCACGGCAGCACCGCCCAGCCGATGCCCGCCCGCACCATCGAGAGGATCGTTTCGTGGCCCGGCGTGCGGAACACGAACCGCGGCTGCGCGCCGGCGCGGGCGAACGTGCGCTCCAGCCACCGCTGGTGGTGGGTGCGCGGCCACGCCACCATCGGCACGCCGTCGAGCCGCTTCACCCGCACCGGGCCGTCCGGCAGCGCGCCGGCCCCCGTCACCAGCAGGTACGGCTCCTCGAACAGGGTGACGCGCTCGACGTCGCCGTCGACCGGACCGTCGTGGAAGAGCAGGTCGAGCTCGCCGAGGCGCGGCTCGTCCGGCGGCACGTCGGACAGCCGGATGTCGCAGCCGGGGTGCTCGTCCAGCAGCCGGCGGATGACCGACGGCAGGATCACGTTCGACACACCCGGGAAGGTGCCGATGTCGATCCGGCCGTGCCCGGCCCGGAACCGGTCGACCGCGTCGGTGAGCGCGCCCGCCTTCGCCAGCAGCTCACGGCCGTGGGCCAGGACGACCTCGCCGAGCCGGGTGATCCGGACCGGCCGCGGCCCGCCGGGCCGGTCGAAAACCGGGCCGCCGACAGCCTTCTCCAGCGCGGCGATCTGCTGGCTCACCGACGACTGCGTGTAGCCGAGCCGCGTCGCCGCCTGCCCGAACGTGCCTTCCTCGGCGATCGCGGCCATGGTCCGCAGGTGCCGCAGCTCGAAGTCCGCCATAGCGCCTAACATAGCCACAGCCGATCGATTCGATCGGAATTCATCGCTTTTCGCGATGCTTTCGCCGCCTTAGCGTCGTTCCCATGACAGCCACCACCGCTCCGGTCACCACGGCCTCCCGGCTCGTCTGGTCCCTCGCGGCCACGCACTTCGTCGGCCGCGCCGGCGGTGTCGTGCGGTCGTTCCTGGTGCTGTACCTGACGCAGGCCCGGCACCTCTCCCCCGCGACGGCGGGCGCGGTGGTCGCCGCGGTGGGCCTGGGCGACATCGGCTCCCAGGTGCTCGGCGGCTGGCTCGGCGACCGGATCGGCCGGCGCACCACGATGCTGGCCGGGTTCGCCGGCTCCGCCGCGGCGCTGACCGCGCTCGGCTCGGCGGAGTCGCTGCCCGCGATCTGGGTGGCCGCCGTCGGCGCCGGGCTGACGCTGGAGCTGTTCCGCCCGGCCGGGTCGGCCGCGGTGGCCGATCTGCCGTCGTCACAACGGATCCGCGCGTTCGGCTCGCTCTACTGGGCGGCCAACCTCGGCTTCTCCGTCGCCACCGTCACGGCCGGGGTCCTGGCCCGCCACGGGTACGGGCTGCTGTTCTGGATCAACGCGCTGACGTAACTGGCCGCGGCGCTGATCGTCTGGCGCCTGGTGCCGGAAACCCGGCCGGCAGGACCGGCGCGGACACGGCCGCCGCTGCTGCCCGTCGTGCTTCGCGACCGGCTGATGCTGGCCATGCTCGCGCTGCACGTCGGCTACTTCACGCTGTTCCTGCAGACGTTCACGACGTTGCCGCTGCTGATGACGGACGGCGGTCTCGGCCCCGCGGCCTACGGCGGCGTGCTGGCGCTCAACGGGATCGCCGTCGTGGCCCTCCAGCCGCCGGCGGTCCGGCTGCTCGCGGGCCGCAACGGCACCGCGGTGTCGGCCGTCTCGATGCTCCTGGCCGGGCTCGGCGCCGCCCTGGGTGCGGTGAGCCACGGCACGACCGCCTTCGCCGGTTCGGTCCTGGTGTGGACGCTCGGCCAGATCGGGATCGCCGTCCGCTTCGGCGACACGTTCGCCGGTCTCGCCCCGGCCGGGCTGCGCGGCGGCTACCTGGGCCTGGCCTCGACCACCTGGAGCGTCGGCGCGGTCCTCGGCCCGCTCGCCGGGACCGCGCTGTTCGCACTGGGCGGCGCGACCGTCCTCGGCGTCACGTGCGCCCTCGGCGGGATCGCCCTGTTCGCCGCCCGGCGGGCGCTCGGCCCCGCCCTGCGCCGCCGGAATCCCCGACCCACCGACGAAAGGAAGCACCCATGAGCACCTACGTCCTGATCCACGGCGCCGGCGACGGCGGCTGGTCCTGGCACCGGGTCGCCGCCGAGCTGGAGGCCCACGGCCACGAGGTGGTGGCCCCGGACCTGCCCGCCGGCGACGACACGGCCACGCTCACCGGCTACGCCGACGCGGTGGTCGCCGCCGCCGGCCACCGGACGGACGTGGTCGTGGTCGGCCACTCCTTCGGCGGCTTCACCGCACCCCTGGTCGCCGACCGGCTCGCGGCGGACCGGCTGGTCCTGGTGGCGGCCATGATCCCGGCGCCCGGCGAGTCCCCGGACGACTGGGGCCGGAACACCGGCTGCGGCGAAGCGGTGCGCGCCCGGTCGGCCCGCGACGGCGGCCTCACCGGCCACACCGACCCGTACGTCGGCTTCTACCACGACGTTCCGCGCGCCCTCGCGGACGAGGCGATGAGCCGGGAACGGGCCCACCCCTCCCCCGCCGCGATGAAGCAGCCGTGGCCCTTGGACGCGTGGCCGGACGTGCCGACGCGGTTCGTGCTGGGCCGCGAGGACCGCTGCTTCCCACCGGAGTTCCTCCGGAAGCTGGCGGCCGAGCGACTCGGCGTCGTCCCGGACGAACTCACCGCCGGGCACTGCGTCGCGCTCAGCCGCCCCGCCGAACTGGCCGGCCTGCTCGAGAGCTACCGGTGACTCAGAAGCCGGGGAACACCCGGCGCAGCTCGTCCAGCGTGACCGCGCCTTCGACGGTGACACCCTTGTCGTACGGCGCCTTCAGCCGGCCGTTCACCAGCCGGACGAACGCCTCCGCGGGCCCGGCGAACGTCGCGGACGGTGCCTCCAGGTGGTCCACCACCGTGACCGCGTCGTCGATCACCAGGCCGGCGCCCGGCAGCGCCACGGAGACCGGGTTCGCCAGCTCGGCCGGCTTCGCGAGGAAGCCCAGCATGAACCCGGCCGGTCCGGCCAGCAGGTCGACCACCGCCGCGGCCGAATCCTCGGCCACCCCGGCGCTCTCGTCGAACGCCGCGCGCACGTCCCACGAGTGGTTGGCCACCTCGTTGAGCCGCAGGCCCAGCGCCGTCACCAGCGGGACCGGCTCCGGCAGGAAGCCGAGGTCGACGGTCAGCGAGGACCGCTGCTCCGGCGTGATGGCCTCGACGGTTTCGAGCCAGCGGGCGTTGTGCTCCAGGAAGCCCTCGGCCTGCGCGCGCGGCGCGGAGGCGTCCCAGCGGGCCCAGATCGTCGGGTTGTCTTCGGCGGCCACGGTTTCGCCGAGCGCCCGCGCGATCGGCGCGCGGCCGATCTCGGCCCCGCTGCCGAGGTGGGACAGCACCTGGGCGACGGTCCATTCGGCGGCGCCGCTGGGCGCACCCAGCTGGTCGTCGGTGAGGCCCCGGACGAGGGCGGCGAGCGTGTCGTGCTCGGAACGGAGGGCGGTGATCGTGCGGTCCACAAGAGGGCTCATGTGACCCACAACTCCGCCGGGAGCACGTCTGTTCCGCGCGGTGGACCCGCGACCGGCACCCGTGGTAGAAGTAGAACCTGTTCCACTTTTGCCGCCGGTGCGTGGAGGTGCGCGGATGAGCGTTCCGACGGTGACCGGGCTGCTGCTGGCCCGCGCCGGCGACGAGCGGCCGGGCCTGCGGTTCGAAGACGAAACGTGGTCATGGGCCGAGCACGTCCGGACGTCCACGCGCTGGGCGGCCGGCCTCCGCGAAGCGTTGCGCCCCGGCGAACCACCCCACGTCGGCGTCCTCGCCGACAACGTCCCCGCCTTCTCCTTCCTCCTCGGCGCCTGCGCCTTCGCCGGAGCGGTCCTGGTCGGCCTCAACCCCACCCGGCGCGGCGCCGCCCTCGCGCGTGACGTCCGGCTCGCCGACTGCCAGTTCGTGCTGGCCGAACCGAAGTACCGGCCGCTGCTGGCCGGGCTCGACCTCGGCGGCGCCGCCGTGCGGGACCTGGAATCGTGGGCGCCGGCGAACGACCCGGTCGAGCCCGTCCCCGCCACCGCCGACGACCTGCTGATGCTCATCTTCACCTCCGGCACCAGCGGCGACCCGAAGGCCGTGCGCTGCACCCACGGCAAGATCGCCTTCCCCGGCGCGATGCTCGCCGACCGCTTCGGCCTGTCCGCATCGGACACCGTGTACGTCACCATGCCGCTGTTCCACTCCAACGCCGTCATGGCAGGCTGGGCCGTCGGGCTCGCCGCCGGCGCGGGCATCGCGCTGCGCCGGCGGTTCTCCGCCTCGGGCTTCCTGCCCGACGTCCGGAAGTTCGGCGCGACCTACGCCAGCTACGTCGGCAAGCCACTGTCCTATGTGGTCGCTACGCCGCCGCGGCCGGACGACGCGGACAACCCGCTTCGCCTCGTCTACGGCAACGAAGGGGCGAGCGCCGACCTGGCCGCGTTCGGGGAACGGTTCGGCTGCAAGGTCGTCGACGCGTTCGGCTCCACCGAGGGCGGCGTCGGGTTCGCCCGCACCGACGACACCCCGCCCGGCTCGCTCGGGCGCCCCACCGGCGACGTGGCCATCCTGCACCCGGACACCGGCCTGCCGTGCCCACCGGCCGAGTTCGACGGCGACGGCCGGCTGGTCAACGCCGCCGAGGCCGTCGGCGAGCTGGTCAACACCGCGGGCGCCGGCTGGTTCGCCGGGTACTACCGCGACCCGGCGGCCGACGCCGAACGGCTGCGTGGCGGCCGGTTCCACACCGGCGACCTCGCCTACGCCGACGCCGACGGCTTCTGCTACTTCGCCGGGCGGCTGGGTGACTGGCTGCGCGTCGACGGCGAAAACCTCGGCACGGCCCCGATCGAGCGCATCCTGCTGCGGCACCCGGCGATCACCGAAGCCGCCGTGTACGCGGTGCCGGACCCGGTGACCGGCGACCAGGTGATGGCCGCCGTCGTCACCGGCGGCGGGGCGCTGGACCCTGCCGGGCTGGGCCGGTTCCTCGCCGCCCAGGCCGATCTCGGGCCCAAGCAGGTGCCCCGGTACGTGCGCACGGTCCGCGAGCTCCCGCGGACGCCGACGTTCAAGGTCCTCAAGCGGCAGCTGGCCGCCGAGGGCCTCGACGGCGACGTCTGGGAACGCGCCGGGACCGGCATCGCCTACGCACCACTGGCGCCGGGGTCACGCCGGCCCGCCGCGCGGACGTGACCCCGGGGCGGTCAGGCGGTGGTGCAGGCCGCGCCGTTGAGCGCGAACGCCGTCGCCGCCCCGGTGTTGCCGGTGTGGCCGGCCTGGAACCCGATGGTGGTCGACGCACCGGGCGCGAGCTCGGCGTTGTAGGCGACGTTGGTCGCGGTCACCTGCCCGCCGGCCGGCGCGTAGGTGGCGCTCCAGCCCGAGGTGATGGTCTGGCCCGCGGGCAGGGTGAAGGTCAGCGACCAGCCGCTGACCGCGGCCGAGCCGGTGTTCGTGATGGTGATGTTCTCGGTCAGGCCGGTGTTCCACGCGTTGACCGTGGTGCCGACCCGGCAGGCGCCGGTGCCCGGCGGCGGGTCGTCCGGCGGCGGCGTGGTCGAGCCGAACTGCGAGAAGAACTGCCAGACCAGGGCCGGTACCCAGGTCCGCGACCCGCTGTCCCCGGTCGCGCCGTCCTGCGGGGCGGCGATGTGGCCCTCGTCGAAGGCGGCCCACTGCACCGGGTACCCGGCCCGGCAGCCCGCGTAGCTCGTCACCCGGTGCGTCAGGCTGCCCTGCGCCGGCTCGGGCGGGTTCTGGGCGGTGCAGCCGTTGTTGGCCACGAACCGGTCCCGCAGCGACCGGCCGCCGGAGATGCCGAGCACGTTGTCCCGCAGGCCGTGCACGCCGAGGTAGGCGATGGGCTGCGTGCCGCCGCTGCACCCGCTGAGCACGCCGCCGGACTGCACGGCGACCGCGCGGAACACCGTGGCCCGCGAACAGGCCAGCGAGTAGCTCATCGCGGCGCCGTAGCTGAAGCCGACGGCGAACAGCTGGCTCGTGTCGACGCAGAGATCGCCCTCCAGTGCCCGGACGAGGTCGTCGACGAAGGTGACGTCCTCGCCGCCGGAGTTGGCCCAGCCGTTGTTGAACCCCTGCGGCGCCACGAAGATCGCGCTGTTGTTCGCCAGCTGCTGCAGGCCGTAGTAGGCCCAGGCCCCGGTTTGCACGGTCCGGCCGGTGTCGACGTCGGTGGCGGTGCCGCCCAGCCAGTGGAAGCCGAAGATCAGCCGGTAGGGGTGGGTGCGGTCGTAGCCGTCGGGGATGCGCAGGATGTAGTTGCGGCTCTTCCCGCTGGTCTGGATGGTCCGCGTACCGCTGGTCAGCGTCGGCGCCTTCCCGCAGCCGGCGGTCGCGGCCGCCGGTTGCACCGGCGCGCTCTCGGCCACCCCGCCCACCACCGGCAGGAGCACGGCGGCGGCCAGGGCCACCAGGACCTTCCTCATCATCACGGGCTCCTTCCGGCGATCGGCAGGCCCGATGCTGAAACCGCCGCATCCGGGCTGTCAACCGGCCGTGGAGTCGTGGCAGGACAAGGGCTTCCGCCGGGGTGAAACTTTCAGCGGGCCGCGTCGGAAACCCTTGTCGCGAAAGCGATCCGGCCGTGACCGGTCACAGCTCCCCGACGGCCGCCTCGACCTTGCGCTGCAGCTTGTTCATCCCGCCGAGCCACCGGTCGGTCTCGGTGGCGCGCGCGGCGTAGTAGCCCGCGACCTCCGGGTGCGGCAGCACCAGGAACCGGTTCTCCGCCATCGCCGCGAACAGCGCGTCCGCCACCTGCTCCGGCTCGATCGCCGACGCGCCCATCAGCAGCTGGCCCGCCGTTCCGGTGTTCTCCAGCATCGCCGTGCGCACGCCCTGCGGGCAGATCGCCTGCACGGTGATGCCGCGGTGGCGGTAGGTCGCCGACAGCCACTCCGCGAAGGCCAGCGCGCCGTGCTTGGTCACCGAGTACGGCGCCGAGCCGAGGCTGGTCAACAGCCCCGCCGCGGACACCGTCGCGATGAAGTGGCCCTTGCCGCGCTCGAGCCACGCCGGCAGCAGCAGGTTCGCCGCGCGGACGTGGGACATGACGTTGACGTCCCAGGTTCGCGCCCACACCTCCTCGCCGCTTTCCGCGCCGCCGAAGGGCGCGATGCCCGCGTTGGCGCAGAAGACGTCGATCTCGCCCAGCGCCGAGCGGGCGCTGTCGATCAGCTTCGTGACGCCGTCCAGGCTCGCGACGTCGCCGGCGAAGGCCGTCCCGCCGACTTCGGCGGCCACCTCCGCGGCCTTGTCGCCGTCGAGGTCGGCCACCACGACCCGAGCTCCGTCGGCGGCGAAGCGGCGGGCCAGCGCGGCCCCGATGCCACCGCCGCCCCCGGTGACGACGACGCCGGTCACAGGCCACCGCCCAGGGTCACGCCGCCGTCGAGGACCACCGTCTGCCCGGTGATCCAGGCCGCGTCGTCGGAGAGCAGGAACGCCACCGCGCCCGCGATGTCCGACGGCACGCCGAGCCGCTTCATCGGGTACGCCGAGGCAACCTCCTCTTCGCGGCCCTCGTACAGCGCGGTCGCGAACTGCGTCTTGACCACGGCCGGTGCCACGGCGTTGACCCGGATCTTCGGCCCCAGCTCGGCACCGAGCTCGACGGTCAGCCGCAGCAGCGCGGCCTTGCTGACGCCGTAGAGGCCGATGCCCGGCGAAGCGCGGATCCCGGCGACGGAGGAGACGTTGACGACCGCGCCGCCGTGCTCGCCCATCCACGCGTCGCGGGCGCGCTTGGTCCAGCCCAGCGGCGCGAGCACGTTGACGGCGAGGATCTTCGCCGCGGCGGCCGGGTCGATGTCCAGCGTGGGGCCGTAGGCGGGGTTGATGCCGGTGTTGTTGACCAGGTAGTCGAGCCGGCCGAAGGTCTCGATCGTCCGGGCGACCGTCTCGTCCTGGTGGTCGGTGTCGTCGGCCTTGCCGGCCACGAACATGGCGACGTCCGGGCCGCCGAGGGAGCTGACGGCCTCTTCCAGGGCCTCCGTCTTGCGCGCGGTGAGGCAGACCTTGGCGCCGCGCTCGACGAGCGTCTTCGCGATCCCGAGGCCGATGCCCCGGCTGGCCCCGGTGACGATCGCGACGCGATCCTTGAACGAGTTCACGTCAGTGTGTCTCCTTCGGGTGTGGTGCCCGGCACATACCAAGCAGTCGGTCAGTGGCCATTATGCGCGATGCGGCGGAGGTCTCAAGGTGGACACCCGTCACACTCTCACCGCCCGAACCGTGATCTTCACGCGCTAGCTTCCCCGGATCACGACTCCGAGGAGGCCCCGTGCGCAGAACCGGTCTCGCCATCGCCGCGGCGGCACTCCTCCTGGCCGCCTGCGACCCCGGACCCGGTGGCACCGCGCCGGCCGGCCCCGCCACCCCGGCCGCTCCGGTCACCGACGTCGCCCAGCTCGTGGCGGCCGCGCGGGCCGGCATCGCCGAGGCGCCGTCGGCCGCCTTCACGACGACCGCGGTGCTGGGCACGAACACCACGGACACCCCGGGCTCGCTCGGCTTCGACGGCAGCACGTGCCGTCTCACGATGACGGTGGACGGCAGCGAGCTCCGCGTGATCGGCAAGAAGACCTTCACGCACGCACCGGCGGGAATCCCCGGGAAGGAGTGGGTCGGCACCGACCCGGACAGCACCGACCCGATCGCCCGGATGGCGGGCGGGGCGATCCCGGTGGTCGCCAAGCTGCCCGACCTCTGCGTGGCGCTGGCGGAGATCGAGCGGACCGGCCGGATCGTGTCCGCGGAGCAGACCCGGCTCGGCGACCTGCCGGTCGACCACTACCGCCTCGAACTCGACACCGCGAAGGCGCCGGAGCTGTTCCCCGAGTTCGCCACGCCGCCGCTGGACGGCAAGCCGGCCCGGACGAGCACCGCGAAGCTGCCCGCCGAGCTGTGGCTGGACGCGGCCCGGCGGCCGGCGCGGTTCACCGTCGACCTGTCCACCGGGTTCCCCCAGGGCGACCCGGCCAGGGGTACCACCGACTACCGCGACTGGGGCAAGCCGGTGGACATCCAGCCGCCGCCCGCCGACCAGGTCGCCGACCTCGGCGAGCTGATGAAGAAGATGGGCACCTGAGGCGGTTCACCGCACCCGGAGCACGAGCTTGCCGGTCGTCGCCCCGGACTCGAGGCGGCGGTGCGCGGTCACCGCGTCCGCCAGCGGCAGGGTTTCGACGTCGACGCGCAGGGTGCCGTCGGCGACGGCCGCGACGGCGCGGCGCAGCGCCCGGCCCGCGGCTTCCGGGGCCACCGCGGAGAACGCGGCGAGGTTGAAGCCGGACACGGTCTTGCCGGTGAACCAGAGCTCGTTGGCCGAGACGCCGACGTCCTCGGCGCCGGAGGCGTTGCCCATGACCACCAGGCGGCCCATCGGGGCGAGCCGGTCCAGGCTCGCGCGGCGCGCCGGCCCGCCGACCATGTCGACCACGACGTCGAACTCCCCGGTGTCCCCGGCCTGGTCGCGCAGGACGGCTTCGTCGTAGCCGAACGCCTTCGCGGCGGCGATCTTCGCTTCGCTGCCGACAGTGCCGACCACCCGCCCGGCCCCGAGCAGCCGGGCGACCTGGCCCAGCTGGCTGCCGACCCCGCCGGCGGCGGCGTGCACCAGCACGCGCTCGCCGGGGGCCAGCCGCGCCACCCGCTCCAGCACGAGGAACGCGGTGGTGCTGTTGGACGGCACCGCGGCCGCCACGGCCAGGTCCGTCTCCGGCACCGGCGCGACGAGGTGGGCCGAGGTGGTGACGACCTCGGCGTAGCCGCCGCTCGCCACGATCGTCAGCGCGGCGACCGGCTGGCCCACCGACAGACCCTCGACACCGTCGCCGAGCGCGCGGATCCGGCCGGAGACCTCGATGCCGGGGACGAAGGGCAGCGGGACGTCGACCACGCCCTGCCGGTAGAGGACCTCGGCGAAGTTGGCGCCGGCGAAGGCGACGTCGATCGAGACCTCGCCGGGCCCGGGCTCCGGAACGGCCACGGTGCCCAGCCGCAGCACCTCGGCCGGGCCGAACTCGGGGATGGTGGCCGCGTTCATGGTGTTCGTCATGCGCTGATCGTGCGGCGGCCGCGCCGGCCGGACCAGGCCCGGCCCAGCCTGGGTCGGCCAGGACCAGGTTGACCGCGCCGGACCGTTCCGTCACGGGAAACAACCACGCCTCGGCCACGTTGTACGGGGTGATGACTCCACCACTCGATTTCTGTGTCCTCGGCGACTCACTGGCGGCCGGCGTCGGCAGCACCCGCGAGGACGACACCCTCGGCCGCCGGCTCGCCGTCCGCCTGCGCGACGCGGGCCACACCGTGCGCCTGCGGACGTTGGGCGTGCCCGGAGCCCGCTCGGCCGACCTCGAACGCCAGGTCGGCGTCGCCCTCGGCGAGCGCGTCGACCTGGCGCTGATCGTGATCGGCGCCAACGACCTCGCCGGGTTCGTCGCCCCCGCGGTCGGCGCCCGGCAGCTGCACGACGCCGTGGCCAGGCTGGTCCGCGCGGGCGCGCGCGTCATCGTGGTGCCGGCGCCCGACCTGGGGATCGTGGCCAGGGTGCCGGGCCCGTACCGACAGCTGGTCTCGGCGGCCAGCGGCCACTACGCGCAGGCCCAGACCGAAGCGGCCGTCCGGGCGGGCGGCGCGGTGGCGACCGCGGGCCCCGAGCTGGCCGCCCGGTTCGCGGCCGAGCCGGCGTTGTTCTCCGCCGACCGGTTCCACCCGTCGTCGGCCGGCTACGCGGTGATCGCCGACGGGCTGGCCCCGCACGTGCTGGCGGCTGCCGCGGACCGGGCCGCCTGAGCCGGTTCGCCCCCGTCAGCGCCGCGCGGCCAGGCCCGCCCCAGTCGGCAGTGCTGGCGCCCACAACCAGGGAAATTCTCCCCGCGGCCGGCGAACGCCCGGTCCGCCGGCGGGTGCGGCCTCTACTGACGCAGTGACCGCTGCCGCAGCTCCCCGTTCGACGGACAACCTGGAAGATTGACCGATGACCACCGGAGGAACACAGCCAGCACGAATCGAAGCGCCGTGGAGCGCCCCGCAAAGCAAGAACAAGAAGCGCCATCGGTACTTCACTCGTTTCGATGCGGCAGAGATCTCACGCTGTTTGGATTACCTCGCACCCGGCGACGACAGAGAAACACGTAAACAAGACATATCCACCATGAAGAAGACCAGCAGGATGCTCGCCACGCTTGGCTTTTCTGCACTCCACTTCAGGTTTATCCCCGGAATTGCACTGACATTGTTCGGACTAGCCCCGATTATTAAAATCTTCTACACCGCCGGGCAGGACAATATTTCTTCTGATATTGCAAACTTTGTCACAGGACTTATTCTCTTGATCTTCGGCTCGACCCTGTTGGTAATCGGGATCGCGATGTTGACCGCAAGGTTGTCGCGGCTTAGATTCCACCGCCACGTTGCCCGAGCCCTCAAGGCAATCGAAAGAACCGCTCCAGGTTCGTCGACTTACTTCTCACTCAACTTCATCGGAAAAGCAGCGAGGCAACTCTTCCGCGCGACGCAACATCATCGGTGGACCTGGATCACACCGCCGGCAGCAGCCGATCGCGCACTGGCCATCTCGTACCAGCTGATCAACGTCAAGCTGAACCCCGAGTACACCCGCCAAGAGACGCACGAACTCTTGAATTCCTACGCGAGCTTCTTGTACTTCGCCTCGGCTCTCGAGGCAGCCAAGCGCACGGAGCTCATCCCGAAGCTTCGCCGCTTCTACGCAGACACCCACCTCCTCGCCTACCGAAGCGACCCCGAACTCGACTCCATCGCCCCTGAACGCGACGCTCTCTTCCTCGACCCCATGAGGAACCACAACCGGTGGGCCATCGCCAAGGACTACCTTCTGCCCCTTGCTTCCTGGCTGAGCTTCCTGATTTCCGCGACTGCGCTCACGTTGACCGTCACGAAATAGCGCAGCCGCGAAGAGGATCGCGGCGGCGGTGGCCCCGTCAGCGTCGCGCGGACAGCTCCGCCGGGTGCAGCTCGTACAGCGCGTAAGCATTCCGGATCACCGGCTGGGCCACGTTCCGCACCCGCACCCCGCCCGGTGTCACCCCCTGCTCGCACCCGAAGTGCGCGTGCCCGTGCACCGCGAGATCCGCCCCCACCTCGTCGATCGGCTCGCACAGCAGGTACGAACCCAGGAACGGGTGGATCTCGGGCGGCTCGCCGTGCAGCGTGCCGGGGATCGGGGCGTAGTGCGTCAACGCCACCACGACGTCCGTGTCGAGGTTTTGCAACGCTTTGCGCAGCGAATCCGCCGAGGCCATCGTCGTCTCGACGAAGTCCTTCATCTCGCGCTCGCCGAACCGGCTGGCGCACTTGCCGGCGAACCCGCCGCCGAAGCCCTTGACGCCCGCGACGCCCAGGGAGCCGTCCGGCAGGTCGAAGCGGACCGCGTCGCCCTCCAGGACCTCGACCCCCGTCTCGCGCAGGAGGTTGGCGATCATCTCGCCCGCGTCGCTGTGGTGGTCGTGGTTGCCGAGGACCGCGGCGATCGGCACGCCGAGCCCGGCCAGCTCCTCGGCCACCACGCGGGCTTCCTCGACCGTGCCGTGCCGGGTCAGGTCCCCGGCCAGCAGCAGGACGTCGGCGGTGCCCGCCAGGTGCTCCAGGGCCGGCCGGAGCAGGCCGCGGGAGTCCTCGCCCAGGTGCACGTCCCCGACCGCGGCGATCCTCATCGGCCGATCTCCTCCGCGCTCGCCGGTTCGCGGACGTCGGCGACCCGGACGTCGTTGTGCACCAGCTCTCCGGTCAGGTACTCGCCGACGACGGCATCCACCTCCGCCTTCCGCTCGGGGCAGACGACTTCGCCGGTCAGGTGGACGTGCTCGCCCCGCACGGTCACGTGCACGCCGAGCTCCGCGGTGCGGGGGTCTTCGGCCAGCGCCCGGCTCAGCCGGGCGACGAGGTACTGCGGTGGTTCGGGCACGAGAGCCTCCTTCGGATCGATCACGGCCAGGTCACCCAGCAGCGCCAGGAACGCCCGGGCGTAGGGGGACGCCGACACCTGCACGGCGACGTCGGTCCAGTCGACCTGCTCGCGCAGGTCGCGGGCGATCCGCAGCAGCGGCGCGAAGTCGCAGCGGTGCGCGCTGAGCACGAGCAGCTTGTCCACCAGCAGGTCGGTGCCGGAGACGACCGGCGCCGCGGTGGAGCCGATGCGCATCAGCGCCGCGCGGTCGAGCAGCTCGTCGGTCACCGGCCGCTGGTTGGGGCCGTGGATCAGGTCGATGAGGATTTCCCCGTCGTAGACCTTGGTCAGCCAGTCCTCCGGCGGGTGCACGCGGCGCAGGCCCGCGGCGGTGAGCACCTCCGCAGCCCGGTCCGCGTCGCCGGGCTTGAGAAACAGGTCGACGTCGTGGTCCGACGGCGGCCCGCCGCGGGCGTACGCGGCCAAGCCACCGGCGACGGCGAACCGGATGTCCGTGCCGTCGAGCGCGGTCACCACCCGGGTCAGGCTCTGCAGCAGCGCCTCCGCTTCCATGGCGGAGGACTACCCGCGACCGGGCAGGCCCTAACCGCCGCCGCCGGGCCGCTGCCGGATCCACGCGCGGGCGCCCTCGACGGTCGGGTGCAGGGCGAGCGCGCCGTCCATGCGGGTGAGCTGCAGGGACCGCACCACCGGGCGGCCGTCGGCGACCACCGCGAACGGCAGGTCCGCGGCCTCCGTCTCGTCGAGGAGTTCGGCGAGGACCTGCAGCCCGGCCGAGCCGCAGAAGGTGACCGCACCCAGGTCGACGATGAGCGCATCCGGCGCACCGGCCAGCGCGTCGCGGGCCCGGGTGCGCAGCTCCGCCGCGGTGCCGAGGTCCAGGTCACCGGCCGCCACGACCACGACGGCCTCGGGGACGGAGCGGACCCGCACCGTGAGTGCGGGCGTCCGGTCGTCGGTCACGGGGCTCCCCCTCTGTCGCTGCCGGGTCCGACTTTAGAGGTGTTGCATCGTTTTGTCATCGATTTGCCGGGTAACCGGAGAGCAGACCAGCCCTGAGCAGAGAGGACAGGCCGCGATGAGCACCGTCACCGAATCCGTCGACGTCGAGACCGACGTCACCACCGCCTACAACCAGTGGACGCAGTTCGAGTCGTTCCCGCACTTCATGGAGGGCGTCGACGAGATCCGGCAGCTCGACGACACCCACACCCACTGGAAGATCAGCGTCGGCGGGCAGACCCGCGAGTTCGACGCGACGATCACCGAGCAGCACCCGGACGAGCGAGTGGCCTGGAAGTCCGACTCCGGCCCGACGCACGCCGGTGTCGTGACGTTCCACCGCCTCGACGACCGGCACACCCGGGTCACCGCCCAGCTGGACATCGACCCGGAGGGCTTCGTCGAGAACGTCGCCGACAAGCTCGGCATACTCGACCGCCGCGTCAAGGGCGACCTGGGCCGGTTCAAGACCTTCATCGAGGAGCGCGGCGGCCGCGAAACCGGCGCCTGGCGCGGTGACGTCGCCCGCCCGGGCAGCTGACCCGGCCGCAAGGCCAGCCCGCGACCGCCCCCGCCGTCACCTGAACGGCGGGGGCGGTCGCATGCCGCGGTGAGACGAATCCTGTCGCTGCGAAACCGCTTCGTGGCCGGTCCGGTGAAGACTTTTCGGATGCACCCGGGCGGAGCAGCCGGCGGGCCGCGCGTGCACGGGACGTTTCCGGGGACGGGCCCGATCGGGCGGCCTCGGCGTCGGCGGTTTCCGCCGTTCAGTATTCGTTCAGTTCGCCTGCGTGCCGGAAAGTGTTGTCCCGCAACGGTTTCCGAAGATCGGAAGGTGGCCGGGCGCGGTTGCGGCCGCGTATGGTCGGGCCGGCACGAGCTGGGAGCGCTCCCCCATCCGGCCCCGACGAAGGAGGACAGCGTGGTTCCCCGACGCAAGACCCTGCTCTCCCTGGTGGTGACGGCGGTGACCGCCGTGCTGCTGGGCGGCGTGCTCACCGGCGTCGCCGACGCGCACGGCTCGGCCACCGACCCGCCGTCGCGCAACTACGGCTGCTGGAACCGCTGGGGCAGCGACTTCCAGAACCCCGCGATGGCGACGAAGGACCCGATGTGCTGGCAGGCGTGGCAGGCCGACCCGAACGCGATGTGGAACTGGAACGGGCTCTACCGCGAAGGCGTGAAGGGCAACCACCAGGGCGCGATCCCCGACGGGACGCTGTGCAGCGGCGGCCGCACGCAGGCGCCCCGGTACAACGCCCTGGACACGGTCGGCGCGTGGCAGACGGCCGACAAGGACAACCGGTTCACCCTGACCATCACCGACCAGGCCCGGCACGGCGCCGACTACCTGCGGGTGTACATCACCAAGCAGGGCTTCGACCCGGCGACCCAGCCCCTGACCTGGGGCAGCCTCGAGCTGGTCGCCCAGACGGGCCGCTACGCACCGGCCGGGCAGTACCAGGTCGCGGTGAACGCGGGCACCCGGACGGGGCGGCACGTCGTCTACACCATCTGGCAGGCGAGCCACCTCGACCAGTCGTACTACTTCTGCAGTGACGTGAACTTCTCCGGCCGCTGACCGTACCGCGCGAACCACGCGGCGGCGGCCCGCAGCGGGACGTCGACCGGCGGGAGCTCGGGGTACCAGGCTTTCTCCCATTCGAGTGACACCCAGCCGGACCACGAGCGCAACAGCTCACCGCACTCGTGGAGCGGGACGACGCCCTCCCCCGGCGGCACCGGCGTGGGTGTTCCGCGGCCGGCGACGTCCTTGACCTGGAAGTAGCCGAGGTAGGGGCCGAGCCGTTCGTTCGTGACGGCCGGTGGTTCGCCGGCTCGCCAGGGGTGCACCGCATCCCAGAGGACGGCGGCGAGTTCGGGTGCGCCGAACCCGGCGACGAGGTCCAGGGCGGCGGCGCCGGTGGGGTGCGAGTCGTGGGTTTCGACGAGCAGCCGGACACCGGCGCTTCGCAGGTCGTCGAGCACCGCGGCGATGCGGGGCCGGGCGTCCCCGTCGCCGCCGGGGAAGACGCGGATCTGCGGGGCGCCGATGCGGTGGGCGAGGTCGATCAGGGCCTTGAGCTCGTCGACGACGGGGCGGTCGTGGCCGGGAGAGGTGATTTTGGCGTAGCCGGCCAGGCACGAGACGGCGAGGTTTTCGCCGTCGAGGAGGGTCCGGACGGCTTTGGCAGCGGAGGCGGAGAGTCCCAAGTGGACTTCTTCGTCCGGGTGGACGCGGAGTTCGAGGCCGGTGCAGTGGTGGGATTTGGCGGTGCGGGCGGCTTCGCGGACGGGGAGGCCGGGCATGCCCAGCGTGCTCACGGCGAACTGCCAGCTCATCAACGGCCTCCCCTGGTTGCTCGGAGGCGATTGTAAGCGCTTTCTGGCGGCCTGTGCTGCACAATGCCATGGGCGCGGTGATCCGGGTGCCCTGGCCGGAACCGCGGTAGGCCACCCTCGCGCGAACGCCTGCCGGCCGGGCCTCGCGTCGCCCCCCTCGGCCGGGGAGAGACCAAGCCTGCGTGCACCCGTTCGAACCACGGGCAGGCCACCCGGGCGCGAACACCCGCCGGGCAAGCCTCACATCGCCACCCATCCGCCGGGAGAGGCCGCGTCCGCGATCACTTCCGGCGCGAACTCCCGCCGGGCGTCGCCCGTTCCGGCCGTGGGCAGGCCGGTACCCGCGCCCCGTGATCACCTCGGGGCGCGGGTACCGGTCCGGCTCAGTGGGACTTCTGCTGGCCGCGGCCCGCGGGCGCGCGGCCGTTCGCACCCTCGGCGGCCTTGGCCGCCTGCTGGGCCGGCTTCTCGGCCGGCGTCGGCTTGGCCGGAGCCGGCTTGGCCGCCGCCTGCGAAGCCGGAGCCGAGCCAGAAGCCGCGCCCGAGCCCGAGCCCGAAGCCGGGGCCGGAGCCGGGGCCGAGCCCGAAGCCGGCGTCGGAGCGGCAGCCGTCGTCGGAGCCGAAGCCGGGGTCGGCTTGGCCGCCGGCTTCTCCTCCGGCTGGGCCGAGGCGTCCTCGGCCAGCGGGTTCGGCCGCCGGATCTTGGTCACCGTCACGATCGCCGCCGCCAGGGCGCCCAGCGCCAGGAACCACGGCCAGCGAGCCCGCTTCGAACGCTCGCCGCGGGCCACGCTCTTGGCCTCCTGGAGCGCCACCGCCAGGTCGCGCTTGGCCGTCGCCACCGCCTTGCGGCGGCTGCGGCCCGACTCGCCCGCCGAACCCACCACCGTGGCCACCGCCTGGGCCGCCTTGCGGCCCGGGTCGCGCAGCTTCGCCGCGCGGGCGAGGACCTCGTCGCGGGCCGCGCCGGAGTGGGTCAGCACGTCACGGCGGGACGACCGGGTGCTCTTGTCGAAGTCCTTGCTCGCCGCCCGGCCGACCTTCGCGAGTTCGTCCTTGCCTTCGGCCAGCTTCCGGTCGGTGATTTCGACCGCCCGTGCGGCCGCGGCCGCACCCACCCGCGCGGCCTCCGCGGCGAGGTCCCGTACGCCGGCCGCCGCCGTCTTCACCGATCGCCCGACCGGGGCGTCGCCCTGGCTCATGTGATCACCTCTCACTCGTCGCAGCAGGCATCACCTGCTCACCTCACCTCCATGGGCTACCCAGCGAGAGCGCATCCGGAACATCAGGCCTGTGCCACGTCCAGCGCCAGGTGCCGGACGCTCACGATGACCGCCGGGTTCTGGAACTCCACCGGCACGTCCGGCGCGACCGCCAGGTCCCGGTACCGCGAGAAGAGCACCTCGAACGCGATCCGGCCCTCCAGGCGCGCCAGCGGCGCGCCGAAGCAGAAGTGGATCCCGTGGCCGAACGTCAGGTGCGGGTTGGGGCTCCGCCCCGGCTCGAACACGTCCGGCCGCTCGAACAACGCCGGGTCGCGGTTGGCCGAGGCCAGGTCCGCCATCACGATCGCGTTCTCCGGGATCCGGTGGCCGCCCAGCTCGACCTCCCGGGTCGTCCGGCGGCCCAGCTCGGGGAACGGCGGCAGTATCCGGAGCACCTCCTCCAGCGCCGCCGGCAGGCGCTCCGGCGCACTCCGCAGGGCCGCCGCCTCGGCCGGGTTCCGGTCGAACGTCAGCACGGCGTTCCCCAGCAACGCCGTCGTCGTGATGTGCCCGGCGATCAGCAGCAGCGCGACGAACCCGACGATCTCCTGGTCCTCGAGCCGCTCGCCGTTGAACTCCGCCTCCACCAGCCTGCTCGTCAGGCCCGGGCCGGGGTGGGCGCGGTGGTGGCGGATGTGGTCGAGGATGTAGGCGTTCATCTCGCGGATCGTCGGCGCGATCGCGTCCAGCGCGCGCTGGATGTCCGCCATGTCGGCCGATTCGCCCAGCTGGTCGCCGCTGAACAGGACCTGGGCCCAGCGAGTGAACAGCGGGCGGTCCGCCACCGGGACGCCGAGCAGCTCCGCGATCACGATGATCGGCAGCGGGTACGCCAGCGCGTCGACCACGTCGAAGCGGGACGTCCCGGCCACCTCGTCGAGCAGCTCGCCCGCGATGGCCCGGATCCGCGGCTCCAGGCCCGCCACCACCCGCGGGGTGAACGCCTGGCTGACCAGGGTGCGCAGCTTGCGGTGGTCCGGCGGGTCCATCCCGACGAAGTTGCCCTTGCGGAAGGTCTCGAAGTCCTCCTGGACCGGCGTGAGCCCGCTGAAGTCCGACGAGAACGCGGCCGGATCGGACAGCACCCGGGAGACGCCCGGGTGGTCGAGCACCCGCCACGTGCCCGCTTCCTCGTCGTGGTGCACCGGGCCGCTGCGGTCGCGCAGCTCGGCCGCACGCGCCAGCATGCCCTCGAAGGCGAACGATTCCTGGGTGGTCATGACGTCTTCTCCTCGGTGGTCGTCGGCTCGGGTGCGGGCATCAAGGTGTCGGCGCGGGGGAACCGGCGCAGCGTCGGGCTGATCGTGACTACCAGCGTCACCAGTGCGATCCCGGCCGCGCACAGCACGACGGCGCCGGTGCCGGGGAACGCCTGCACGACCAGGCCGCCGAAGGCGGGCCCGGTCGCCGCGGACACGCCGCCGATCACGCCCATCACGCTGGTCAGCCGGCCACGCAGGCGGTCGGGGGTGAGCAGCAGCTGGTAGGTCCCGATGGTCGTGTTGGCCGTCGGCGGCAGCAGGGCCATCGCGACGAACAGCGCGCCCAGCAGGTAGCCGTCGTGGATCACCGCCGCGAGCGGGGTGAGCAGCGTCAGCACCCAGAACACGCTCATGATCGACACGTACGGGCTCAGCCGCCGCTGCAGGTAGGGCGCGATCAGCGACCCCACCACGCCGCCGACGCCGAGCATCGCGGCCATCACGCCGATCTCGCCCGAGGTGACGCCGCGTTGCCGGGCCAGCACGATGATGACGATGTAGTACGCGCTGAAGAAGAAGTTCAGGCTCACCGCGCACGCCACCGTGACCCGCACGTGCCGCTCGCTCCACACCCAGCGCAGTCCCTCCGCCATCTCCCTGCCCAGGTGGCCGCCCTCGGCGGGCTCGGCCGTGCGGCGCGGTGCCCGGACGAAGGTCAGCGCGACCAGCGAAACCAGGTGGACGAGCACGTCGAAGGCGAACGGCACGGCCCGGCCGAGGCCGTAGAGGAACCCGCCGACCGCGGTGCCCGACAGCTGGCCGAGCGCGCCGCGCGCGGAGTTCATCGCCACCGCCGTCGGCAGCTGGGCCGGGGGCACGACGCCGGCCAGCAGCGCGCCCTCGGCCGGGCCGAACAGCGACCGGCAGCAGCCCATCACCGCCGCGACCGCGACGAGGTGGGGCACGCTGACGCGGTCCCACCAGATCGCCGCGACCAGGCTGCCCACCGCCACCGCGTACACCGCTTCGCAGCCGAGCAGGATCTTCTTGCGGTCCCACCGGTCCGCCAGCGCGCCCGCGGGCAGCCCGGCGACCAGCTGGGCCATCGCGTCCACGCCGAGGACCAGCCCGGACAGCGCGGGCGAGCCGGTCACCGCCAGCACCAGCAGCGGCAACGCGATCATCGACGCGCTGAACCCGGCCTCGGACAGCGCCTGGCTGCCCCACAGCAGCCGGTAGTCGCGGTTCCGGGACAGCCGCGCGGTCACCGCCGCTCCTTCCGGCGGGCCGGGGCCAGTACGGCGGCGGCGATGCGCCGCAACGCGGCCGCGAAGTCGCGCACCAGCGCCTCGGCGGTCTTCCGGTCGTGGCGGCCGGGCTGGTAGATGAGCGAGAACACCAGCTCGCCGTCCTGGACCGCGCCGACCAGGTCGAGCAGGTGCGGGTGGTGCTCGTCCGGGTCGTGGTCGCGGCCGAGCGAACCGCGGACGGCGGCGTAGAGCCCCTCGGCCGTCGACGCCCCGCCCGAGCCGTCCCACTGGCCGAGGTAGTTGAACGAGATCTGCGGGGTGGCCCCCGCGAGCCGCGCCCGGACGTCCGGGTCGCCGAGGTGGCGGAGGGCGCCGTAGCCGAACCCGTTGCCCGGCACGGCCCGCAGCTGCTTGCGGACGGACTTGACGAGCGCCCGCCAGTCCGGGTCCGCCCCCACACCGTCCGCTGTGGACAGTGCCACCGGGAACAGCGTGGTGAACCAGCCGACGGTCCGGGTGAGGTCGACGCCGTCGAGCACGTCCTCCCGGCCGTGGCCCTCCAGCGCGATCGCCGCGTCCGGGCGGCCGGTCCAGCGGGCCAGCGCCCAGGCCAGCGCGGTGAGCAGGACGTCGTTGACGCGCGTGCGGTAGGCCGCGGGTGCCGAGCGCAGCAGGGCGTCGGTGTCGCTCGCGTCGAGCACCACGGTGACCTCGGCCGTGCCGGTGGCGCCGCCGTCGTGGTCCACCGGCAGTGCGCCCGCCGCGGGCAGGCCGGTCCAGTACGCCAGTTCGTCGTCGAAGCCACCGGCGCGGACGTGCTCGCGCAGGCGGTGCGCCCAGTCCCGGAACGACGTCGTCCGCGGGCCGAGGTCGACCGGGAGGTCCCGGGCGGCCTGGCGGTAGGCGGTGTCGAGGTCGTCGAGCAGGATGCGCCAGGAAACGGCGTCGACCACGACGTGGTGCGCGGCGAGGAACAGCCGCGGCCGCCAGCCCGGATCGGCCGTCACCAGGACCGCCGCGAGCAGCGGGCCCCGGGTGAGGTCGAACCCGGCGTGGACCGTGTCGGCGATCCGCTCCAGCGCGGCCGTCCGGTCGGGCTCGGGCACGGCGGTGAGGTCTTCGTGCCGCGGCTGCGGCACCGGCTCGACGTCGGCGTTGTGCTGCTGCCAGCCCTCTTCGGTCCGTTCGAACCGCATCCGCAGGGCGTCGTGGTGGGTCCACACCGCGGCCAGCGCCGTGCGCAGCGCCCCGGCGTCGAAGCCGTCGGCCAGCTCGACCAGCATCGACTGGTTGAAGTGGTGCGGGTTGACGGTGTGGGTGGCGAAGAACCAGTCCTGGATCGGGGTCAGCGGCACCGGCCCGACCACCGGGCCGTCCGGCTCGGCGGTTTCGGCCACCGCGCCGGCTTCCGGTGCCAGCGCGGCGACCGTCTGGTGCAGGAAGATGTCCTTCGTGGACAGCTGGAGCCCGGCCTGCCGGGCCCGGGACACGACCTGCATGCTGAGGATGGAGTCGCCGCCCAGCTCGAAGAAGTTGTCGGCGGTGCCGACCCGGTCCAGGCCGAGGACCTGGGCCCAGATGTCGCAGAGCACGCGCTCGGCCGGGGTCGACGGCTCGACGTGCCGGGCGGCGGGTTCGGTCGCGGCGGCCACCACGGGCAGCGCGCGGCGGTCGACCTTGCCGCTCGGGCCGATCGGCAGGGCGGCCAGCTCCTGCAGGGCCGAGGGCACCAGGTGGGCGGGCAGGGAGCGGGCGAGGAATTCACGCAGCTCGCCGGCGCCGACCGGGTCCGTCCCGGGTTCGGTGACGTAGCAGGCGACCAGGCGTTTGTGGCCGGAGCCGTCCTGCTGGACCGCGGCCACCGCGGCGGCCACGCCGGGGTGGCGGGTCAGTGCCGCCTCGACTTCGCCGAGTTCGATGCGGAAGCCGCGGACCTTGACCTGGTCGTCGGCCCGGCCGGTGAATTCGAGCTGCCCGGCGGCGGTCCACCGGACGACGTCGCCGGTGCGGTACATCCGCTCCCCCGGCGCACCGAACGGGTTGGCGGTGAACCGGTCGGCGGTCAGGCCGGGCCGGTCGAGGTAGCCGCGGGCCAGGCTCGGCCCGGCGACGTACAGCTCGCCCGCCACCCCGATCGGCACGGGCTGGAGCGCGGCGTCGAGCACGTAGCCGCGGGTGTTCGGGATGGGACGGCCGATCGGCGGTGGCGTGCCCGGTGCGAGGGGGTCGCTCCAGGTCGCGACGATCGTCGATTCGGTGGGGCCGTAGGCGTTGATCATCCGCCGTCCGGGGGCCCACCGGTCGACGAGCTCGGGCGGGCAGGCGTCCCCGCCGACGACCAGCGTGCGCAGGTCCGGCAGGTCGGTGGCCGGCACGGTGGCGAGCGCCGCGGGCGGGATCAGGGTGTGGGTGATCCGGTGGCCGGCCAGGAACTCGGCCAGGGGTTCGCCGAGCAGCGGTTCCGGCGGGACGACGACGAGTGCGGCCCCCGAAGGCAGGGCCAGGCAGAGTTCGAGGATGGAGGCGTCGAAGCTCGGCGAGGAGTAGGCCAGGACGCGGTCGCCTTCGGTGACCTGCAGGTGCTCGGCTTCGGCCGCGGCGAAGGAGGCCAGCCCGGCGTGGGTGACGACCACGCCCTTGGGGCGGCCGGTGGAGCCGGAGGTGTAGATGACGTAGGCGGGGTGCTCCGGCCGCACGGCGACCGGTGAGGCGGCCTCGCCTTCGAACAACCGCGGGTCGTCCAGCGTGAGCACTTCCACGCCGTCCGGCACCGGCGGGGCCAGGCCCTCCAGCGTGAGGACCAGTGCCGGCCGGGCGTCCGACAGCATGAACGTGATGCGCTCGATCGGGTAGGTCGGGTCGACCGGGACGAACGCCCCGCCGGCCCGCCACACCGCCAGCTGCGCCACCACGAGCTCCACCGAGCGCGGCAGCGCCAGCGCCACGATCCGCTCCGGGCCGATGCCTCGCTCGGCGAGCAGCCGCGCCAGCCGGGCCGCGCGGGCCTCCAGCTCGGCGTAGGTGAGCGTCTCGCCCGCGATCACCGCCGGCGCGTCCGGTGTCCGCCGCGCGCGGGCCGACACCAGCTCCGGCAGGGTGCGCGGCTCGACCGCGACCGCCGTGTCGTTCCACGTTTCCACGACCTGCTCGCGTTCGGCCGCTCCGAGCAGGGGCAGCCGCGACACCGGACGGCCCGGGTCGTCCGCGACGCCCGCGAGCAGCACGCCCAGGTGGGCGGCCAGGCGGTCGATCGTGGCCGCGTCGAACAGGTCCGTGTTGTAGGTCAGCGCCGCCCGCAGCACGTCTCCGTCCGGCTGGAACTCCAGCGTGAGGTCGAAGTTCGCCGCCGTCGCGGTCTGGGCGATCTCCTCGGTTTCCAGGCCGGGGAGCCGGGTCGTCTCGCGGGGGCTGTTCTGCAGCACCACCATCACCTGGAACAACGGCGTCCGGCTCGGGTCGCGGCCGGGCTGGACGGCGTCGACCACCCGGTCGAACGGCAGGTCCTGGTGGTCGAACGCCGCGCGCACCCCGGCCGCGACCTCGTCCAGGAACGCCGTGAACGCCAGGTCCGGGCGGACCCGCGAGCGCAGCACCAGCGTGTTGACGAAGAACCCGACCAGCCCTTCGAGCTCCGGGCGCTCCCGGCCGGAGGTGACCGTGCCGACGGCGACGTCGTCCTGGCCCGCCCAGCGGCCCAGCAGCACCTGGCAGGCCGCGACGAGCGTGCTGAACAGGGTGGTCTCGCGCTGCCGGCTCACCTGCTCGAGCCGCGCGGTCACCGCCGCCGGGACGACGATCTCGCGGGTCGCGCCGCGGGTGGTGCGCACCGGCGGGCGGGGCCGGTCGGTGGGCAGCTCCAGCGGGGTGAGGTCGCGCAGGCGCTCGGTCCAGTACTCGGTCTGGCCGGCCAGGACCCGCTCGGCGAGGCGGCCGCGCTGACAGGCCGCGAAGTCCGCGTACTGCACCGGCAGCGGCGGCAGGTCCGCCGGTTCGCCGCGCAACGCCGCCGCGTAGCACGCGCCGACCTCTTCGGCGATCAGGCCGTTCGACCAGCCGTCGGTGACGATGTGGTGCACGGCCACGGTGAGCACGTGCTCCCGCGGGGCGAGCCGGATCAGCTTCGCCCGCAGCAGCGGCCCTTCGCTCAGGTCGAAAGGCTGCTCGCCGTCGGCGCGCAGGAGGTCGTCGAGCTCCTCCTCGCGGGCGTCGACGACCGGCAGCGGCACCGGTGACGGCGGGTGCACGAACTGGACGCCGTGGCCGTCGGCCGAGCCGAACGTCGTGCGCAGCGGCTCGTGCCGCTCGACCAGCGCGGTGAACGCCCCGGCCAGCGCGTCGACGTCCAGTTCGCCGCGCAGGCGCACGGCCGAGCTGGTGACGTACTCGGTGCCGCCCGGCTCGAACTCGTCGAGGAACCACAGCCGCTGCTGGGCGAAGGACTGCGGCAGCTCGCCGTCGCGCGGCACGGCCGGGATCGGGTCCCGGTCGGTGGCGCCGACGGTTTCGACCGCGGCGGCGAGCCGGGCGACCGTCGGGTGGGCGAAGACCGCCCGCGGCGACAGGGAGACACCGCATTCGGCCAGCAGCCGGGACACCAGGCGGATGCTGAGGATCGAATCGCCGCCCAATTCGAAGAAGTTGTCCTGGGCACCGACCCGCTCGACGCCGAGCAGCCGCGCCCAGATCCGGGCGACCGCGCGCTCGGTCGCCGTGGCCGGCTCGGCGTACGGCCGTTGCGAAGCGAGCGGGCCGTCCGGGGCGGGCAGCGCCCGGCGATCGACCTTCCCGTTGCGGTTCAACGGGAGCGCGGGCAGCACCAGCACCACGGCGGGCACCATGTACTCCGGCAGGGCCGCGGCCGCGTGCCCGCGCAGCTCGCCGGGGTCGGCGGGCCGCTCGAGGACGACGTGCGCGATCAGGCGCCGGGTGCCCGAGGGATCCCGGTGGACGCTCGCGACCGCCTGGGCGACCGCCGGGTGCGCGGCCAGCACGGCCTCGACCTCGGCGAGCTCGATCCGGAACCCGCGCAGCTTGACCTGGTCGTCGGACCGGCCGAGGAACACGAGCTCGCCGTCGGGTCCGCGCCGGACGACGTCACCGGTGCGGTACATCCGCTCCCCCGGCGCGCCGAACGGGGCGGGCACGAACCGCTCGGCGGTCAGGCCGGGTCGGCCGAGGTAGCCGCGCGCCAGTCCGGCGCCGGCCAGGCACAGCTCGCCGGGTGCCCCGGCGGGCAACGGGCGCAGCTCGGCGTCGAGCACGTACGCGCGCATGCCGTCCAGCGGTCGCCCGATCGGCACCGGTTCGGGCACGGCCTCCCCGGTCATCCGGTACGAAGTCGCGAAGGTGGTCGTCTCGGTGGGGCCGTAGCCGTCGACCACGACGAGACCGGGGCACGCGGCCTGGACCGCCCGCACCACGGCGGGCGGGACGACGTCGCCGCCGGTCCACACCTCGCGCAGGCCGCGCAGGCCGTCCGGGGCGTCCTGGGCGAGCAGCCGGAAGAGCCCGGCGGTCAGCCACGCGGCCGTCACCTCGTGGGTGGACACCGCGTGCCGCAACGCCTCCACGGTCAGGTCCGGCGTGCCGGGCAGCACCGTCGCGCCGCCGGTGAGCAGCGGAACCCACAGCTCGTAGGTGGAGGCGTCGAAGGCCAGCGGCGAGTGCGCGAGCACCCGGGCGTGGGCGCCGCCGGCGAACCGGCCGTCCTGGGCGAGCGCGGTGATGTCGCGGTGGCGCACGGCGACGCCCTTGGGCACGCCGGTGGAGCCGGAGGTGTACATGACGTAGGCCAGGTTCTCCGGGTCCACGACCGGGTCGGGCGCGGTGGCGGACCGTTGCTCGCCGACGGTCAGCACCGGTCCACTGTGGACGGCTTCGGCGGTCGCCACCCAGGTGTCGCCGGCCACCACGACCGACACGCCCGCTTCGGCGAGCACGGCACGCAGCCGCTCGTGCGGTGCCCGGGTGTCCAGCGGCACGTAGGCCGCACCGGCCTTGAGCACGGCGAGCTCGGCGACGACGTGGTCCACCGACGGTTCGAGCAGCAGCCCGATCCGGTCCTCGACGGCGACGCCGAGCCCGGCCAGCCGCCCGGCCAGGTGGTTCGCCCGCTCGTCGAGCCCGGCGTAGGTCAGCGTCCGGTCGCCGGCGAGCACGGCCGGGTCGTCCGGGTGCCGCCGCACCCGGTCGGCGAACAGCGCGGGCACCGTCGACGGCACGCCGGCGGCACCCGGGCCGTGGGCGTCGGCCAGCACGCGGGCGCGTTCGGCGGTGCCGGTCCACGGCACCCGGGCCAGCGGCCGGTCCGGGTCCGCGGTGACGGCGTCGAGCAGGTGGACCAGCCGGTCCGCCACGGCCGCCGTGGTGCCGGCGTCGAACAGCGCCGGGTCGTAGGCGAGGTCGAGCACGAGACCGTCGTCCAGGAACGCCCGCAGGCACAGCGGGAAGTTCGTGGCGTCGGCCGAGGAGACCTCGACGACCCGGGGCGCCCCCGCGGTGGCGGGCTCGCTGATCGGGTAGTTCTCGAACACCACCATGCTGTCGAACAGGTTCTGCCCGGCGGGGACGTCGCTGAGCGGGCGCAGCCGGGCCAGCGAGACGAAGTCGTGGTCGCGGGCCTCGCTCTGGGCCGCCTGCAGCCGCCCGAGCCACCGCGCGACCGGCTGGCCGCCGTCCACGCGGACGCGGGTGGGGACGGTGTTGATGAACAGCCCGATCATCGTCTCGACGCCGGGCAGGTCCGCCGGGCGGCCGGACACCGTGGTGCCGAAGACGACGTCCCGGTCGCCGGAGAGCACGGCCAGCAGCAGCGCCCAGCCGCCCTGCACCACGGTGTTGACGGTGAGGCCGTGGTTCCGGGCGAACTCGCGCAGCCGCAGCGTCGCGGCCGGCGGCAGCTCGAGCCGGACCGAATCGGTGGACCGGGACTGGTGGGCTTCGGACGGCGGGCGGTCGTAGGGCAACGCCGTCGGTGCGTCGAAGCCGGCCAGGGTGTCCCGCCAGAACCGGTCGGCAGCGGCCTGGTCGCGGCCGGCGAGCCAGCCGAGGTAGTCCCGGTACGGGCGCCGGGCGAGGAGCGCGGGCCGGACGCCCGCGGTCGCGGCGGCGTACTCCTCGCAGGCCTCGGCGAAGACCTGCGCCGAGCTCCAGCCGTCGAACAGGACGTGGTGCGAGGTCCAGATCAGGTCGACTTCGTCGCCGGGCCGGGCCGCGATCGTCAGGCGGGTCAGCGGCGCCCTGGTCAGGTCGAACGGGACGGCCCGGTCGGCCGCCAGTGCCTCCGCCAGCGCGGCTTCCCGCTCCGCGTGGCCGAGGTCGCGCCAGTCGTGGTGCACGACCGGCAGGGTGGCGGTGCGGGCCACCACCTGCACGGGTTCTTCGACACCGGTCCAGACGAGCCGCGTGCGCAGCACCGGCGTCCGGTCGACGACCCGCTGCCACGCCGCCGCGAGGGCGGCGGGGTCGGTGACCCCGGCGAGCCGGATCCGGACCTGCTCGAAGTAGGCCGGGGAGCCGGCGTCGACCAGGGTGTGGAACACCATCCCGGCCTGCAGCGGGGTGAGCGGGTAGATGTCCTCGACCGCACCGCCGTCGCCGACCAGCGTGTCCACTCCTGCCTGGTCGAGGCCGGCCAGCGGGAAGTCCGACGGCGTGCGGCCGCCGGCGCCCGGGGTGGCGCAGTGGGCGGCGATCTCGCGCAGCGCCGTCAGGACCTGCTCGGCGAGCCCGCGCACGGTGTCCTCGTGGTGCACGCCGGGCGCGTAGGTCCAGGCCAGTTCGAGCCGGCCGCCGTCGACGATGCCCACCACGTCGAGCAAGGCCGGGCGCGGCCGCTCGGGGTCGATGTCGGTGCCGAGGTCACCGCCGAAGCCGCGGTACAGCCCCTCGGCGTCACCGCCGGTGGTCCATTGCCCGTGGTAGTTCAGGGAGATCTGCGGCACCGGGTCGTCGTGCCGCCGCAGCGATCCGTAGCCGAGGCCCTTGCCGGGGACGGCCCGCAGCTGCTCCTTGACCGCCTTCAGGGTCGGTCCCCAGTCTTCGCTCGCGGGAGGGTGAGCGCGACCGGGTACTCGGCGGTGAACCAGCCGACCGTGCGCGAGAGGTCGAGGTCGTCGAAGATCTCTTCGCGGCCGTGGCCCTCCAGGGAAATCAGAACGCGGTCTCGGCCGGTCCACCGGGCCAGCACCCGGCCGAGCGCGCTGAGCAGGACGTCGTTGACCTGCGTGCGGTAGACGTCGGGGACCTGGTGCAGCAGGGCGTCGGTGGTCTCGGCGTCCAGGCCCACGGTCACCGTGCGGGCGCTTCCCGCGGTGTTCTCCCCGGCCGCGTCCACCGGCAGGGCGGGGTCGACACCGTCGAGTGCTTCGGTCCAGTACGGCAGTTCGGCGGCGAAGCTGTGCCCGGCGAGGCGGTCCGCCCAGCGCAGGAAGCTCACCGGGGCCGGGCCGAGGTCGACCGGCTGCCCGGCGGCCACCTGGCGGTAGGCCGTCTCGAGCTCTTCCAGCAGGATCCGCCAGGACACGCCGTCGATCACCAGGTGGTGCACCACCAGCAACAGCCGGGGCGGCTGTCCGGCCGTGGTGATCAGCACGGGCGCGACGAGCGGGCCGTCCCCGACCTTCAGCGTGGCACGGGCTTCGGCCGCGACCGCGGCGATGTCCACAGTGTCCATTTCGGACACCCGGCGCAGGGCCGGGAGTGCGGCGCCGGGCCGGAACTCCTGCCGTCCGTCGCCGGTGAACCGGGTGCGCAGGGCGTCGTGGCGGGCCAGCACCGCACCCAGCGCGGTTTCGAGTGCGGGGATCGAGACGCACCCGTCGAGCTCGGCGAGCGTCGACATCGTGAAGTGGTCGTGGCCGCCGGTTTCGAAGAACCACCGCTGGATCGGCGTGAGGGGCGCCGAGCCGGTGAAGGCGGCTTCGGGTTCGGCGGACGGCTCCGCGGCGACGAGCGCGAGTTCGGCGATGCTCTGGTGGCGGAAGACGTCCCGCGAGGTCAGCCGCAGGCCGCGGCGCCGGGCGCGGGAGACGACCTGGATGCTGAGGATGGAGTCCCCGCCGAGGGCGAAGAAGTTGTCGTCGGTACCCGGCTCTTCGATGCCGAGGACGTCCGCCCAGATCTCCGCGAGCAGCCGTTCGGTGCCGGTGCGCGGCGCGGTCCGGCCCTCGGCGGGCGCCGGGTGGACGGCGGGCGCGGGCAGCGCCCGGCGGTCGACCTTGCCGCTGGTGGCCAGCGGCAGCCGGTCCAGTGGCACGAACACCGACGGCACCAGGTGGTCGGGCAGCGTTTCCTTCAGCGCGGTCCGCAGCCGCGCCGAGTCCGCCGCGGCACACGGGACGACGTAGGCGACCAGCCGGGCGTGCCCGTCGTCGGCCCGCGCGACGACCACCGTGTCGGCGACTTCCGGCAGGGCGCGCAGGGCCGCCTCGACCTCGCCGGGCTCGATGCGGAAGCCGCGGATCTTGACCTGGTCGTCGGCGCGGCCGAGGTACTCCAGGTGCCCTCCGGCGGTCCAGCGGGCGCGGTCGCCGGTGGTGTACATCCGGCTGCCGGGCGGCCCGAACGGGTTGGCGCGGAAGCGATCCGCCGTCAGCCCGGGCCGGTTCAGGTAGCCGCGGGCCAGCTGGACGCCGGCCAGGTACAGCTCGCCCGGCACGCCGATCGGGGCCGGACGCAGCCGGTCGTCGAGGACGTACGCCCGCACGTTCCCGAGCGGGCGGCCGATCACCTCGCGCGCGGTCTCCCCGATCCGGCAGAGGGTCGCGTCGACCGTGCACTCGGTCGGGCCGTAGAGGTTGAACGCCGTGACACCGTCGTGGTCGCTCAGGTCCCGCCACAGTGCCTCGCCGACGGCTTCGCCGCCGAGCAGCAGCACCGACGGCCCGTGGTCGCCGAACCCGGTGTCCAGCAGGTGCCGGACGAACGACGGTGTCGAGTTGACCAGGTCGATCCGGTGCTCGGTGACGTACCGGGCGAGCAGGGCCGGGTCGAGCCGGGTGTCGGCGTCGATCACGTGCAGTTCGTGCCCGGCGGTGAGCGCCAGCAGCACGGCTTCCCAGGACGCGTCGAAGGTGAACGCGGCGGTCAGCGCGACCCGCAGCCGGTCCTTCCCGGCCGCGGCGGTGAACCGGTCCGCGTGGTCGACGGCGAAGTTCGCGAGCGCGCGGTGGGTGACGAGGACACCCTTCGGCGTTCCGGTGGAGCCGGAGGTGTAGATCGCGTAGGCGACCTGGTCCGGGGTGATCGGGGTGCGGAGGTTCGCGTCGGTGCCGTCCGCAGCCACCGGTTCGGTGAGCACGAGCACGGGCCGGGCGTCGGCCAGCAGCGCTTCCCGCCGCCGGGCGGGCAGCTCCGGGTCCAGGGGCAGGTAGCCGGCGCCGGCCTTGAGGACGGCGAGCAGGGTGGCGACCTGGTCGGCCGAGCGGGGCAGGGCGACGGCGACCAGGCGCTCGGGCCCGGCACCGCGGCCGATCAGGACGCGGGCGATCCGGTTGGCCCGCGTGTTCAGCTCGGCGAAGGTCAGGGTCGTGCCGCCGGAGACCACCGCGGTCGCGTGCGGGGTCCGGGCGGCCTGCGCCTCGAACAGCCCGACGACCGTGGCGGCAGGCTCCGGCCGCTCGGTGGCGTTCCACGCCGTGACGACCCGGTCGTGTTCGGCCGCGGGCAGCGGCAGGGTGTCGACGGGCCGGTCCGGGTCGGCCACGACGGCGGCGAGCAGGACCGTGAGGTGCTCGGCGAACCGCTGCACGGTGGCCGCGTCGAACAGGTCCGTGTTGTAGTTCAGCAGGCCACGCAGGCCGTCCGCGCGTTCCTCGAACTCGACGCTCAGGTCGAACCCGGCGGTCGTCATCGGCAGCGCCAGCTCGGTCGCGGTGAGCCCGGCGAGCGCGGGCAGGTGGGTGCCCGCGTTCTGCAGCGTGACCATGACCTCGAACAGCGGGGTGCGGCTGGGGTCGCGGTCGGGGCTCAGCTCGTCGACGATCCGCTCGAACGGCACGTCCTGGTGGGCGAAGGCGTCCAGGACGGTCCGGCGGACCGCGCCGAGCAGCTCGCCGAAGCCCCGGCGGCCGTCCACCCGGGACCGGAGGACGACCGTGTTGACGAAGAGGCCGACCAGGTCCTGGACACCCGCGTGGTCGCGGCCGGAGGTGACCGTGCCGACCGCGACGTCGTCCTGGGCCGACCAGCGGCGCAGCACGAGCTGGCAGGCCGCGACCAGGGCCGTGAACAGCGTGGTGTCCCGGTCGTGGCTCAGCCGGCGCAGGCCCGCGAGGGCTTCGGCGCCGAGGGTGAACTCGTGCTCGGCGCCGTTCGACGTCCGGGTGGCCGGGCGCGGGCGGTCGGTGGGCAGGTCCAGCGGGCGCAGGCCGTCGAGTTCGCGGCGCCAGAAGCCGAGCTGCCCGGCCAGGAAGTCGCCGGTCAGGCGCTCCCGCTGCCAGGCGGCGAAGTCGGCGTACTGGATCGGCAGCGCGGGCAGCTCGGCCCGCTCGTCGCCGTAGAGGGTGGCCAGTTCGCCGACCAGGACACCCATCGACCAGCCGTCGGTGATGATGTGGTGCAGGGCCAGCACCAGCGCGTGCTCGTCCGGGGCCAGGCGGACCAGCCGCGCCCGCAGCAGCGGGCCGCGGGCCAGGTCGAACGGCCGCGCGAGGTCCTCGGCCAGCAGCCGCTGCAGCTCCTCGGCACCGGAGACGCCGGTGACCGGCAGCGCGAGCTGCCACGGCTCCCCCACGACCTGGCGGGGACGGCCGTCGACGGCCGGGAACGTGGTGCGCAGCGACTCGTGCCGGGCGATCAGCGTGGTGAGCGCCCTGGCGAGCGCGTCCGGGCGCAGGTCGCCGTGCAGCCGCACGCCGAAGACCGTGACGTGGTCGGTGCTGCCGGGGGCGAAGTCGTCGAGGAACCACAGGCGCTGCTGGCCGAACGACAGCGGCAGCTCGCCGTCGCGGGCCACCGGGGTGATCGCCGCGGGCCGCGCGGTCGCGGACGCGGACGGCAGCGCGGCGGCCAGCGCGGCCACCGTCGGGTGGTCGAACACCGTCCGCGGGGACACGTCGACGCCGAACGCCTCGCGCAGCGCCGAGGTGAACCGGATGCTGAGGATGGAGTCCCCGCCCAGCTCGAAGAAGTGGCCGTCGGCCCCGACGCGGTCGAGGCCGAGGGTGGCGGCCAGTACCGCCGCGACCGTGCGCTCGGTCTCGGTGCGCGGCTCGGCGAAGCTCCCGGTCTCCGTCGCGGCGGGCGCCGGCAGCGCCCGCTGGTCGAGCTTGCCGTTGCGGGTCAACGGAAGCTCGTCGAGCAGGACGAACGCCGAAGGCACCATGTACTCCGGCAGCGACCGGCCCAGGTGCTCGCGCAGCCGGGCCGGGCTCGGCGGGGCGTCCGGGCCGGCCGGGACGACGTAGGCGACCAGCCGCTTGCGGCCGGGCTCGTCCTCGCGGGCCAGCACCGCCGCCGAGCCGACGTCCGGCAGGGCGAGCAGGCCGGCCTCGATCTCGCCCGGTTCGATCCGGAAGCCGCGGATCTTGACCTGCTGGTCGGCGCGGCCGTGGTAGCGCAGGCCGCCGTCGCGCGTGCGGGACACCCGGTCGCCCGACCGGTACATCCGGGAGCCGGGCGGGCCGAAGCAATCGGCGACGAACCGGGCCGCGGTCAGCCCGGGACGGCCCAGGTAGCCGCGGGCCAAGCCGTCGCCGGCCACGTACAGCTCGCCGGGCACCCCGGCCGGGACCGGGTTCAGGTCGGCGTCGAGGACGTACCCGGCCAGGTCGGGCAGCACGGTGCCGATGCCACCGGGAGTGTCTACAGCGGACTCCAGGTCGAGCTCGGTGACGTGCACGGTGGTTTCGGTGATGCCGTACATGTTCACCAGCCGCGGCGTGCGGTCGCCGTGGCGGGCGAACCAGCCCGCCAGCCGGCGCGTGTCCAGCGCCTCGCCGCCGAAGATCACGTACCGCAGCGCGAGCCGGGCGCCGGGGTCGTCCTCGTCGGCCCGGACGAGCTGGTAGAACGCCGACGGCGTCTGGTTGAGCACGGTGACGCGCTCTTCGGCCAGCAGGCGCAGGAACTCCCGCGGCGAGCGGGACACCGCGTGCGGCACGACGACGAGCCGGCCGCCGTGCAGCAGCGGGCCCCAGATCTCCCACACGGAGAAGTCGAAGGCGTAGGAGTGGAACAGCGTCCAGACGTCGCCGGAGCCGAAGCCGAAGCGCGCGGTGGCGGCGAACAGGCGGGTGACGTTGCGGTGCGGGATCACCACGCCCTTGGGCAGCCCGGTGGAACCCGAGGTGTAGATGACGTAGGCCGGGTGGTCCGGGGTGCAGCGCAGCGGCGGATCGGTGTCCGGGCCGGTGGGCACGTCGACGTCTTCGGGGCCGAGGACGGCGACGGGATCGGTGTCGGCGAGCATCCGCTCGACGCGTCCGTCCGGGGTGGCCGGGTCGATCGGCAGGTAGGCGGCCCCGGCCTTGAGCACGGCGAGCACGGCGACGACCTGCTCGGGTGAGCGCGGCAGGCGCAGCGCGACGAACCGTTCGGGCCCGGCGCCGAGCGCGATCAGCCGGTGGGCCAGGCGGTTCGCCCGCGCGTTCAGCTCCGCGTAGGTCAGCCCGGTGCCGTCGGCGGTGAGCGCGACCGCGTCCGGGCGCGCGGCCACCTGGGCGGCGAACAGCTCGGTGATGGTCGGCGCGGGCAGCGACACCGGCGGCGCCGTGACCAGCCGCGCGCGGTCCTCCGTGGACAGCCAGGGCAGCCGGGCGATCGGGCGGTCCGGGTTTTCGGCCAGCCCGAGCAGCAGGGTCTCCAGCCGGGCGGCCAGCGCGGCGGCGGTGTCCTCGTCGAACAGCGCCGGGTCGGTGCCCAGCTCGAAGCCGAGGCGGCGATCGACGTAGGCGCGCAGGGTGACCGGGAACGTCGTCGCGTCGAGCGCGGTCACCTCCCGCAGGGTGACGCCCGCCTGGGCGGCGGCGTTCTCGTCGAACGGGTAGTTCTCGAACGCGACCATGCTGTCGAACAGGTTCTCTCCGGCCGGGACGGCGCTGAGGGCGCGCAGCCTGCCGAGCGCGAGGAAGTCGTGGCGGCGGGCCTGGTTCTGCTCGTCCTGCAGCCGCCGCAGCCACGGCAGCAGCGCCTCTGCCGTGTCGACCTGCACGCGCGTCGGGACGGTGTTGATGAACATCCCGATCATGGTCTCCACGCCCGGCAGGTCGTCGGGGCGGCCGGACACGGTGGTGCCGAACACGACGTCGGACTCGCCGCTGGCGTGGGCCAGCAGCAGGGCCCACGCGCCCTGCACGAGGGTGTTGACGGTCAGGCCGTGCCGCCGGGCCACCTCCCGCAGCCGTTCGGTGTCCTCTGTGGACAGGGCAACCCGGATCGTCCGCGACGAGCGGGTGCGGTGCGCGCTGGCCGGCGGCCGGTCCCACGGCAGCGGGGTCGGGGCGGCGAAGCCGGAAAGCACGCCGCGCCAGTGGTCTTCGGCCGCGGCGAGGTCCTGGGCGGCGAGCCAGCCGAGGTAGTCGCGGAAGGGCCGGTGGGCGGGCACCCGCGGGACCCGGTGCTCGGTGAGGGCGGCGTACTGCTCGCACACCTCGGTGAAGAGCTGGGCCAGGCTCCAGCCGTCGAGCACGATGTGGTGCGAGGTCCACATCAGCAGCACGCGGTCGTGGGTGAGCGCGACGATCGCGAGCCGCATCAGCGGCGCGGTGGTGAGGTCCAGGCCGGTGGCCGCGTCCTCGGCCGAAAGCCGCTCCAGCTGTTCGGCCTGCTCGGCCTCGGACAGGCCACGCCAGTCGTGGCGGGCGACCGGGACGACCGCCCGGTGCCGCACGAGCTGCAGTGGTTCTTCGACACCCTCCCAGACCAGTTCGGTGCGCAGCACCGGGGTGCGGTCGGCGACCTGCTGCCAGGCGACCGCGAACGCGTCCGGGTCGCGGACGCCGTCCAGGAGCATCCGGGCCTGGTCGACGTAGGCGTCGGTGTTCCCGGCGTCCAGCAGGCTGTGGAACAGCATGCCCGCCTGCAGCGGGGTCAGCGGGTAGACGTCGTCGACGTCCCGGCCGTCGCCGACCAGGCGGTCCACCCCGGCCTGGTCGAGGCGGGCCAGCGGGAAGTCCGACGGCGTGCGGCCGCCGCTGCCCGGGTGCGCGCAGTGGGCGACGATCTCGCGCAGCGCCGTCAGCATCGCCTCGGCCAGCTCGCGGACCGTGGTTTCGTCGTTGACCTGGTCGGAGTAGGACCAGGTGAGCGACAGCGCGCCGGCTTCGACGACGCCGGTCACGTCCAGCTGGTAGGTGCTCGCCTCGCCGGGGGCGATGTCGGCGCCCGGGCTGTCGTGCCGTCCCCGGAACAGGCCGGCCGCGCCCGCCTGGGCGTCCCAGCGGCCGTGGTAGTTGAAGCAGATCTGCGGCAGCGGGAACGCCTGCAGCGCGTGGCCCGGCGCGCCGGGCTCGCCGAGGTAGCGCAGGGCCTCGTAGCTCAGGCCGCGGCGCGGGACGGCCCGCAGCTGTTCCTTGACCGCCTTGAGGGTGGCACCCCAGTCCCCCGACGGCGGCAGGTCGAGCGCCACCGGGAACTGCGTGGTGAACCAGCCGGCCGTGCGGGAGAGGTCGACACCGTCGAGGACGTCCTCGCGGCCGTGCCCTTCCAGCGCGATCAGGACGCCGTCGTCCCCCGTGCGGTCGGCCAGCGCGCGCCCGAGCGCGCTCAGCAGCACGTCGTTGACCTGGGTGCGGTAGGCCGCGGGAACGCGGTGCAGCAGCGCGTCGGTGTCTTCGGCGCCGAGGGTGACGGTCAGGGTGCGGGTGGAGCCGGTGGTGCCCGCGCCGGTGCGGTCGGCGGCCAGCGCCGCCGGGACCCGGCGGGCCACCCGCGTCCAGTGCTCGAGGTCGTCGTCGAAACCGCCCGCGCGGACGTGCTGCTCCAGCAGGTGCGCCCACTGGGTGAACGGCGTGGCGGTGGCCGCGAGCCGGACCGGAGCACCGGCCACGACCTGGCCGTAGGCGGTTTCGAGGTCGCCGAGCAGCAGCCGCAGGGACACGCCGTCGGCGACCAGGTGGTGCACGGCCAGGAACAGCAGCGGCGGGCGGGTGCCGCGCAGCAGCAGCGCGGCACCGGCGAGGGTGCCGGTGGTCAGGTCGAGGCCGGCGCGGACCTGCGCGGCCGCGGCTTCGACGCCGGCGCGCTGCCCGGCGTCGCCGAGCGAGGAGAGGTCCCGGATCCGCAGGACGCCGGTCGGCGCCGTGGGCGTGACCTCCTGCCGCCACCGGCCGTCGACGGTGAAGAACCGGGTGCGCAGGGCGTCGTGGTGCGCGACGACCGCGTCGAGGGCGGTCCGCAGCGCCTGCTGGTCGACGTCGGCGGGCAGCTCCAGCAGCTGCGACATGGTGAAGTGGGCCAGCGGCCCGTGGGTGGCGAAGAACCAGTGCTGGATCGGGGTGAGCGGCGCGGGGCCGGCGACCGGCCCGGCGGCCGGGGCGTGCACCGCGGCCGTCTGCACCGCGGTCGCGAGCCCGGCGATGGTCTGGTGCAGGAAGATGTCGCGCGAGGTCAGCCGCAGGCCTGCCTGGCGGGCCTGGGCGACCACCTGGATGGACAGGATCGAGTCGCCGCCGAGACCGAAGAAGTTGTCTTCGACGCCGATGCGGTCGTTGCCGAGCACCTCGGACCAGATCGCCACCAGCTGGTGTTCGATCGCGGTCCGCGCGGGGACGTAGGCCGGGCCGCCGCCGGCCGGGACGTCGGGCGCCGGGAGGGCGCGGCGGTCGACCTTGCCCTGCGGGGTCAGCGGGATCGCGTCGACCGGGACGAACGCCGAGGGCACCAGGTAGTCCGGCAGGGTGGCCCGCAGGGCGGTCCGCAGCCCGTCCGGGGTGGCTTCCCCGACGACGTAGGCGACCAGCCGGGCGTGCCCGCCGTCGGGCCGGTGGGCCACGACGACGGCCGCGGTGACGCCGGGCAGGCGGACCAGCGCGGCCTCGACCTCGCCCGGTTCGACGCGGAAACCGCGGATCTTCACCTGGTCGTCGAGCCGGCCCAGGTACTCCAGCTGCCCGTCGGCGGTCCAGCGGACCCGGTCGCCGGTGCGGTACATCCGCTCGCCCGGCGCGCCGAAGGGGTTCGCGACGAAGCTGCCGGCGGTCCGGCCCGGCCGGCCGAGGTAGCCGCGGGCGAGCTGGGCCCCGGCGAGGCACAGCTCGCCGGGCACGCCGGCGGGCACCGGCCGCAGGTCCTGGTCGACGACGTGGGCGCGGGTGTTGGCCAGCGGGCGGCCCAGCACCGGCCGGGCCGTCTCGCCGACCCGGCACGACACGGCGTCCACTGTGTACTCGGTGGGGCCGTAGAAGTTGTGCGCCACGGTGACTTCGGCGGCGGTGAGGTCGCGCCACAGCGTGTCGTCCAGTGCCTCGCCGCCGAGCATGAGGATCTTCGGCCGGTGCCGCGGGTCGGTCAGCAGCCCGGCGGGGATCAGCCGGCGCAGGTAGGTCGGGGTGAGGTCGAGGAAGTCGATCCGGCGCTCGGCGATGTGGTCGACGAGCGCGTGGGCGTCGAGCCGGACGTCGTCGCCGATCAGGTGCAGCTCGTGGCCGTCGGCCATGAGCAGCGGGCCCTCCAGGGACGTGTCGAACGACAGGGTGGCGGTCAGGGCGACCCGCAGCCGCCGCCCGGGCGGGGCGAAGTCGTTGCGGTGGTTGAAGAGCAGGTTGGTGAGGTTGCGGTGCGGGACCGCCACGCCCTTGGGGCGGCCGGTCGACCCGGAGGTGTAAATGACGTAGGCGGTGTTGTCCGGCCGCAGCGGCGCGATCCGGTCGGCGTCGGTGAGGTCGGCGGCCGAGTGGTCCGGGTCCGCCGCGGCGATGTCCGCCGGGCCGAGGACCAGTTCCGCCCCGGAGTCGCGCAGCAGCAGCTCTTTCCGGTCGGCGGGCAGCGCCGGGTCGATCGGCAGGTACACCGCACCGGCCTTCAGCACGGCGAGGAAGGCGATGATCGCCTCGGCGGTGCGCGGGAGGGCGAGCGCCACGACCCGCTCGGGGCCGGCGCCCAGCGTCACGAGGTGACGGGCCAGGCGGTTGGCGAGCGCGTTCAGCTCGGCGAAGCTCAGCGTGACTTCGCCGGCGACGAGCGCGGTTTCGTCCGGGCTGCGCTGGGCCTGCGACTCGAACAGCTCGGTGACGGTGGCCGCGGGGACGTCGAGCGCGGTGTCGTTCCACTCGGTGCGCAGCCGGCGTTCTTCCCCGGCGGTGAGCAGCGGCAGCTCGCCGACCGGGCGGCGGGCGTCGGCGGCGATCGCGGTGAGCAGCACGGTGAGGTGCTCGCCGAGCGCGACGGCGGTCCGCGTGTCGAACAGGTCGGTGTTGTACTCCAGTGAGCCTTCGAGCGCGTCCGCGGCGGGCTGGAACTCGACGGTCAGGTCGAAGTTGGCGGCGCGGCGGGCCACCTCGACCGGCTCGGCGGTCAGCCCGCCGAAGTCGGCGGGCCCGCCCTGGCTGCCGTGCAGCAGGACCATCGCGTCGAACAGCGGCGTGCGGCTGGCGTCGCGGTCGAGGCGCAGGGCTTCGACGAGCTTCTCGAACGGCGCTTCGGCGTGCTCGAAGGACTCCAGCACGGTCGTGCGGACGGCGTCGAGGAAGGCGGTGAACGGCGTTCTTCGGTCCACAGTGGACCTGATGACGACGGTGTCGACGAAGAACCCGACGGTCCGCTGCAGCTCGGGCCGGTTCCGGCCGGAGACGACGGTGCCGACGGCGATGTCGGTGCGGCCGGTGTAGCGGGCGAAGAGCACCTGGCAGGCGGCGACCAGCACGGTGTAGAGCGTGGTGTCGTGGACGCGGGCCAGCTCGGCCAGCCCGGCGGCGGCCTCGGCCGGGACGCGGAAGTGGTGCACGGCACCGGCGGTGGTGCGCACCGCGGGCCGCGGCCGGTCGGACGGCAGGTCGAGGGGTTCGACGCCGGCCAGCTGCGTGGTCCAGTAGGCGAGGTGCCGGTCGAGGGCGGGCCCGGCGAGCCGGTTCCGCTGCCACACGGCGAAATCCGCGTACTGCACGGCCGGTTCGGGCAGGGCGGCGGCCTCCCCGCGGACGGCGGCCGCGTAGAGCGTGCCGAGCTCGCCGACGAGGATGCCCATCGACTCCCCGTCGGTGACGACGTGGTGGGCGGTGACGAGCAGGACGTGGTGTTCCGCGTCGACCCGCACCAGCAGCAGCCGCACCAGCGGCCCGCGGCGCAGGTCGAAGGCCCGGCCGTACTCCGCTTCGAGGACCTCGTCGAGATCGCCGGGCCGCAGCGCGGGATCGGCGGCGAGGTCGACGACCCGCACCGGGATGTCCGGCGCGGGGTGCACGACCTGCACCGGGGTGCCACCGGCATCGTCGATGGTGGTGCGCAGGGCCTCGTGCCGGCTGATGAGCTGCTGCAGCGCCCCGGTGAGCGCGCCGGTGTCCAGCGGACCGGTCAGCCGCAGCGCGACGGCGCTGTTGTATTCGGCATCCCCCGGCCGGAACTCGTCGAGGAACCACAGCCGCTGCTGCGCGAAGGAGAGAGGCAGGGCCGCCTCCCGCGACGCCCGGCCGATGACATCGGACCGCTCCGCCCGCCCGGCCAGCCGGCGCTTGAGCGTCTCCCGCAGCTCGGCGGGCAACGCATCGATGCGGCTCTTCCTCGAGGTGGTCATGCTTTCGTTCCTCACACGCAAGTCGGAATGGCTGGGTGGCCGGAGGGTTCAGCACCTCGGGCCGGGCAGAGCAGGGGTTCAGGAAGCGCGCCGGGCCACGCGGCCGCCGGGCGACAAGCTCGCCGCCGGCCGCACTCGGGCCCGGCGCCCGAGCGCCTCCCGCCGCTCGGCGGGCAACGCGTCGATACGGCTCTTCCTCGAGGTGGTCATCGCTTTTGTTTCCTCACGACACAAGTAGGGCCGGGCAGAGCGGCAGCTCAGGAAGCGCGGCGCCGTCGGCGGGCGACGCGGCCGCCGGCCTGCATTGCGCTGATCGCTCCCGTTGCCGGGTCGGTCAGGAAGCGGCCGCCGATGATGCGGCGGCCCGTGGCCGGCTCGCGGACCGAGAACGCGCCGTCGCGCAGCAAGGCCAGCTCCGGGTAGACCTCGCCGTCCACGACCAGGACCGCGCCGCCGTCCGGGCGGACGTCCACCTCGTACTCCAGGTCGCCGTTGGTGTAGTGGCCGGTCAGGTCGGCCGCCGGGCGGGCCGCGCGGTCGAGGTCGGCCGGCAGCTCGTAGTCGCCCACCGGGAGGCCTTCGAGCCGCAGGGCCGCCACCAGGTCCGTCCACAGCGCCGAACCCGTGCTCCCGTTGGTCGTCAGCGCGACCACCCGGCCGTGCGCCGCGTCGATCCGCAGGTGGCAGGACGTGCCGTCCGCCGTGCCGTCGTGGCCGGTCCAGTCCGCGTCGGCGCCGCGGTAGCCGGCCAGGCCGAGGCCCCAGGTGTCGGCCAGGCCGAACGGCTCCGCCCCCGGCACCGGCCGCCCCATCGCGGCCGCCAGGTCCGGCGGCAGCGGCCCGTCGCCCCCGCAGAACATGCTCCCGAAGGCGGCGAGGTCCCCGGCACTCAGCGCCAGCGCCCCGGCCGCGGCCTCGGCCGGGCTCAGCGTCTGCGCGACGGACCGGGCGCGGCCGGTCGCCGCGTGCACGGCGTGGCCGCTGACGTGTCCCTCGGTCCGGCGCCGGCCGCCCGGCTCCACGACGAACGCGGCGCCGATGCCGAGCTCTTCGAGCAGCAGCGCGTCCGCCGCCTCCCACCAGCTCATCCCGGTGACGGCCTCGACCAGGTACCCGGTGAGCACGTACCCGACATTCGAATACGAGAAGCACTGGCCGGGCGGCTGGACGAGCCCGGCCTCGCGGCAGGCCCGCAGGTACCGGCGAGCCGAGCCGGCCCCGTCGGCGGCGGCGCCGAGCGCGGCAGGCAGCCCGCCGGTGTGGCTGAGCACCTGCCCGACGGTCGGTCTGCCGACCAGCGGGCCGAGACCGTCCAGGTGCTCGCCGAGCGAGTCGTCCGGGTCGAGGTCGCCGTCGGCGACCAGCAGCATCGCCAGTGCCGCGGTGAACGCCTTGGTGATGGAACCGACCGGGAACTTCGCTTCGGCGGTGACGTCGCCTGCCGTGGCGGTGTCCGTCCGGCCGCCGTCGGTGACGACCAGCTGGGCGGCCGGGACGCCGTGCTTGTGGGCCAGTCCGGTCAGCAGCCGCTGCAGCCGGCCCTCGGCCGTCGGCAGCGGAACGCGCAGGGAGGACTGGGAAAGCGTCGTAGGAGAGGGCATGGGGGACCTTCCGCGTCGGGTCAAAGGGATGGCCGGTCGTGGTGGGCAAGGCGGGTGCGAACCCGCCTTGCCCCGCGCGACGGGCTCAGCCGTCGGCGGCCATCTGCCGCTGCAGGCTCAGCGGCCGCATGTCGGTCCACACCTCGTCGACGTGGTCCATGCACTCCTGGCGGCCGCCGCGGAAGCCGTCGGTGCGCCAGCCCGCGGGTACCTCGTTCGCGACCGGCCACAGCGAGTACTGGCCCTCGTCGTTGACCAGCACCTGGAATTCGGCGTCGTCCTGCATGTGATGCTTTCCTTTCGTATGAACAGTTTTCAGCGGTCTTGGCCGGCGGCGAGCCGTTCGAGGTCCTGCAGGACCCGTTCTTCGACGAGCTCGGCCAGCGCCAGCACGGTGCCGGCGGTGAGCACGTCCTTCGGCGTGAGCTCGACGTCGAAGGCGGACTTCGTCATCGACGTGATCCGCAGGCTGCGCAGCGAATCGCCGCCGAGTGCGAAGAAGTTGTCCTCGACGCCGACCCGGTCGAGGTCCAGCGCTTCGGCCCAGATGGCCGCGAGCACCTCTTCGGTCTCGGTTTCCGGGGGCACGTACCCGGTGGTCTCCACCGGGGCCGCCGGCGCCGGCAGCGCCCGCCGGTCGAGCTTTCCGTTGGCGGTCAACGGAAGCGCGTCGAGCCGGACGAACGCGGCGGGCACGTGGTGCGCCGGCAGGGTCGCGGCGACGTGCTCCCGCAATCCGGCACCGGCCTCGCCGACGACGTAGGCGATCAGCCGCTGCCCGTCCGCCACGACGGCGGCGTCCCGGACGTCCGGGTGCCTGCGCAGCACCGCCACGATCTCGCCGGGCTCGATCCGGAAGCCGCGGATCTTGACCTGGTCGTCGGCCCGGCCGAGGAACTCGAGGGTGCCGTCGGCCCGCCACCGGACCAGGTCGCCGGTGCGGTACATCCGCTCCCCCGGCGCCCCGAACGGGTCGGCGAGGAACCGCGACGCGGTGAGCCCCGCCCGGTCCAGGTAGCCGCGGGCGAGCCCGGCCCCGGAGACGTACAGCTCCCCCGCGACGCCGATCGGCACCGGCCGGAGCGCGGGGTCGAGGACGCGGACGCGGGTGTTGCGGATCGGGCGGCCGATCGGCGGGGTGGCCCCCGGCTCGAGGGGGTCGCTCCAGGTCGCCACCACCGTGGTTTCGGTGGGCCCGTAGGCGTTGATCATCCGGCGGCCCGGCGCCCAGCGGGCCACCAGGTCGGCCGGGCAGGCCTCGCCGCCGACCACCAGGGTGCGGAAGGCGGGCAGCTCGACGTCGGGCACGCTCGCCATCGCCACCGGCGGGATCAGCGCGTGCGTGACGCCTTCGTCGCGCAGCACGGCGGCCAGGTGGTCGCCGAGCAGCGGCCCGGGCGGTGGGACGACCAGCGCGGCCCCGGCGGGCAGCGCCATGCACAGCTCCAGCACCGACGCGTCGAAGCTCGGCGAGGAGAACTGCAGCACCCGGTCGCCGGGCCGGACGTCGAAGTGGGCGATCTCGGCGCTCGAGAAGCTCGCCAGGCCGGCGTGGGTGACGACGACACCCTTGGGGGTGCCGGTCGAGCCCGAGGTGTAGATGACGTACGCGGGCGCGGCCGGCGGCACGGACCGCCCCAGCGGGGTGGCCGGGCCGTGGGCTTCCGAGCCGTCGAGGACGAGCACGTTCCCACCCGGCACCGGCGTGCCGGGCAGCGTCACCACGACGACCGGCTGGGCGTCGGCGAGCATGAACGCGATCCGCTCGGCCGGGTAATCGGGGTCGACCGGCAGGTAGGCGGCACCGGTCTTGAGCACCGCCAGCTGTGCGACGACGATCTCCACCGAGCGCGGCAGGGCGAGGGCGACGATCCGCTCCGGCCCGGCTCCGCGCGCGGCCAGCAGCCGCGCCAGCCGGTCGGCGCGGGTGTCGAGCTCGGCGAAGGTGAGCCGTTCCCCGTGCGAGACCACGGCGACGGCGTCGGGCGTGCGGGCCGCCTGGGCCTCGATCAGCTCGGTCAAGGTGACCGGCGGGACGTCGTGGCCGGTGTCGTTGAACGCGACCAGGACCTGCTCGCGTTCGGCGGCGTCGAGGACGTCGAACTCGCGCAACGGCCGGGCCGGGTCTTCGGCGATCGCCTCGAGGAGGTGTTCGAGCTGCCGGGCCAGCCGCTCGACCGTCGGCTCGTCGAACAGCGCCGGGTCGTAGCCGAGGCCGAGCGACAGGCGCGGGCCGGGGGCGGCCACGACGCTGAGCGGGTAGTTGGTCGTCTCCATCGCCTGCAGTTCACGCAGCCGCACGCCGTGGGCCGCGACGTCGTCCGCGGTGACCGGGTAGTTCTCGAACACCACGAGGCTGTCGAACAGGTTCCGGCCGCCCTCGACACCGCTCCAGGCCTGCACCGCGGTCAGCGGCACGTGCTCGAACCGGCGGGACTCGGCCTGCGCGGTCTGCAGACCGCGCAGCCAGGCGGCGACCGGGGCCGCCGGGTCGGCGGTGACCCGCACGGGCAGGGTGTTGATGAAGATGCCGGTGATGTCGTCGACGCCGGCCAGCCCGGCCGGGCGGCCGGACACGGTGGCCCCGAAGCAGACGTCGTCTTCGCCGCTGAGCCGGGCCAGCAGCAGCGCCCAGGCACCCTGCACGACGGCGTTGACGGTGAGCCGCTCGCGCCGGGCGAACGCCGCCAGCCTGCCGGTCGCCGCCTCGCCGAGGTCACGGCCGACCCACGTCGAGGAGCTCGATTCGTGGGTGGCCGCGGGCGGCCGGTCGTAGGGCAGCGGTGTCGGCTCGGTGACGCCGGCGAGTTCTCGCCGCCAATAGTCCTCAGCGCCTTCGGCGGTCTGCTCGCGCAGCCAGGTGACGTAGTCCCCGAAGGGCCGCCGGTGCGGCAGGGCGGGCGGTGTGCCGTCGCGCAGGGCGGCGTAGGCGGTGCAGACGTCGGAGAGCACCTGGAAGACGCTCCAGCCGTCCAGCAGGACGTGGTGGAACGTCCAGACGAGCTGGACGGCGTCGCCGGGCAGCCGGGCCAGTGCGACCCGCAGCAGCGGCGCGGCCGCGAGGTCGAACGGCTTCGCCCGGTCGTCGGCGAGGAGCGCGCCGAGGGCTTCCTCGCGGTCGCGGTCCCGCCAGTCCAGCTGGGTGACCGGCACCCGGGCGGCGCGGTGGACCACGAGCAGCGGCTCCGGCACGTCCTCCCAGACCACGCTGCCGCGCAGCACCGGCGTCCGGTCGACGACGTGCTGCCAGGCCTGCGCCAGCAGCTCCGGCTCGGCCACGCCGTCGAGGACGGTGGTGACCTGTTCGAAGTAGACGCCCTGTGCTTCCTGGGACAGCCCGTGGAAGACCATCCCGGCCTGCATCGGGGTGAGCGGGTGGACGTCGGCCACGCCGCGGCCGTCGCCGGCGATCCGGTCCACCTGCCGCTGGTCCAGCCCGGCCAGCGGGAAGTCGCTCGGGGTCCGGCCGCCCGCTCCGGGCTCGGCGCAGTGCGCGACGGCTTCGCCCAGCGCGGCCACCAGTTCGGCGGCCAGCTTTTCGACGGTGGCGGCGGTGTGCGTGTCACGCGAGTAGTACCAGGTCAGTTCCAGGCTGTCCCGGTCCACCCGGCCGACGACGTCGAGCAGGTGCGCGCGCCCCGCGCCTTCGCCGACCGACGAGTCGAGGCTGCCGGCCGCGCCGTCGAGGCGGCCCAGGTAGTTGAAGCTGATCTCGGGCCGCAGCGCGGGCGCGGTCCCGGTCAGGTAGCGCAGCGCGCCGAAGCCCACCCCGCGGCGGGGCACGGCCCGCAGCTGTTCCTTGACCGACTTGAGCAAGGCGCCCCACTCGTCGCCGATCCGCAGCGCGACCGGGTACAGCGAGGTGAACCAGCCGACCGTGCGGGACAGGTCGACGTCGTCGAACAGGTCCTCGCGGCCGTGGCCCTCCAGGTCGACCAGGACGCCGTCGCGGCCGGTCCAGCGGGCCAGCACCCGGCCGAGTGCGGCCAGCAGCACGTCGTTGACCTGCGTCCGGTACACGCCGGGGACGTCCTGCAGCAGTGCCCGCGTCAGCTCGGCGTCCAGGCGGGTGGTGACCGTGCCGGTGCCCACGCCGCCGTCGGTGTCGTCGACCGGCAGGGCCGGGTCGACGGCGAGAGCACTGCGCCAGTACGGCAGTTCGTCGTCGAAGCCGCCGGCCTCGGCGTGCGCGGCGAGCCGGTTGGCCCAGTCGCGGAACGAGGTCGTCTTCGGCGGCAGCGGGCCGCCGCGGTAGGCGGTTTCCAGGTCCTCCAGGAGGATTCGCCACGAGACGCCGTCGACGACGAGGTGGTTGACGGTCAGCCGCAGGGCCGTGGGGCCGGTGAGTTCGGCGGTCAGCAGCGGCCCGCCGGTCACGTCGATCTCGGCTCCGAGCACCTCGGCCGTCCCGGCCGGGGCGTTCTCCTGGCCGCCGCCGGTGAACCGCATGCGCAGGGCGTCGTGGTGCTCGACCAGCGTCGCCAGTGCCGCGCGCAGCGTCTCGACGTCGAAGGGCTCGGCCCGCTCGACGCGCACCGACTGCGTGAACCCGTCGGGGTCGCCGAAGTCGCCGGCGAAGAACCAGTGCTGGATCGGGGTCAGCGCGGCGGAACCGGTGACCGGGCCCTGTTCGGCCACGGTGACGGCGGCCGAGCCCGCGGCCACGGCCAGCGCGGCGACGGTCTGGTGCGCGAACAGGTCCCGCGGGGTGAGCGCGAGGCCGTGGCGGCGGGCCCGGGAGACCACCTGGATGGACAGGATCGAGTCGCCGCCGAGTTCGAAGAAGTTGTCCTCGGCGCCGACGCCGGGGACACCGAGCACGTCGGCCCAGACCTCGGCGAGCACGCGTTCGGTCTCCGTGCGCGGCGGCACGAACCCGGTCATCGGCTCCGCGACCGGCTCGGGCAGCGCCTGGCGGTCGACCTTCCCGTTGGCGCTCAACGGAAGCGCGTCCAGCGTCACGAACGCCGAGGGCACCATGTAGTCGGGCAGGTCCCGCCGCAGCCACGCGCGCAGGTCCGGTTTTCCGGTCGTGACGACGTAGGCGACGAGCCGCCGGTCGCGCGCGACGACCACCGCTTCGGTGACGTCGGGGTGCGCGGCCAAGGCTGTTTCGATCTCGCCCGGCTCGATCCGGAACCCCCGGATCTTCACCTGGTCGTCCGCGCGGCCGACGAACTCCAGCACGCCGTCGCCGGACCAGCGGACGACGTCACCGGTGCGGTACATCCGCTCCCCCGGCGCCCCGAACGGGTTGGCCACGAACCGTTCCGCGGTGAGCCCCGACCGGCCGAGGTAGCCGCGGGACACACCGGCGCCCGCGATGAACAGTTCCCCGCTGACACCCGGCGGGACCGGCCGCAACCCGGCGTCCAGGACGTAGGCGGCCATGTTGTCCAGCGGCCGCCCGATCGGCATCGCCTCCGGGACCGGGTCGCCGGGGGCCAGGAAGAACCGGCTGGCGAAGGTCGTCGTCTCCGTGGGGCCGTAGCCGTCCACGACGGTCAGCCCCGGGCACGCCTCCCGCACCTGGCGGACGGCGGCCGCGGGCACGACGTCGCCGCCGGTCCACACCTCACCGGCACCGCGCAGGCAGGCCGGGTCCTCCTGCGCCAGCAGCCGGAACAGCCCGGCCGTGAGCCACAGCGCCCGCACCCCGCGGCGGCCGACCACCTCACGCAGCACCTCGGCGTCGACGTCCCCCGGCGGCGCGACGACGACCCGGCCGCCGTTGAGCAGCGGCACCCACACCTCGTAGGTCGAGGCGTCGAACGCCTGCGGCGAGTGCAGCAGCACGCTCCGGTGCGCGTCGCCCGCGAACGAGCGGTCCGAGGCCAGTGCCACGATGTCGCGGTGGGTCACCGCGACGCCCTTCGGCTTGCCGGTCGACCCGGAGGTGTACATGACGTACGCCAGGTTCGCCGGGCGCACCGGGACCTCCGGCGCCCCCGCCGGGCCGGTCTCGGCCACCCCGACCACCGGTCCACTGTGGATGTCCTGATAGGACTCCCCGGCGATGACCACCGTGACGCCCGCTTCGGCCAGGACCACGCGCATCCGGCTCGCCGGGGCCCGCAGGTCCACCGGCACGTAGGCGGCACCGGCCCGCAGCACCGCCAGCTCGGCCACGACGAGGTCGGCCGAACGCTCCAGCAGCAGCCCCACCCGGTCCTCGGCCCCGACACCCAGCTCGATCAGCCGCGAGGCGAGTCCGTCGGCGCGGGCGGCCAGCTCCGCGTAGGTCAGGTCGTCGACCGCCGGGGCGTCCGGCGTCCGGCGGACCTGGTCGGCGAACCGGCTCACCACGGTGGCCTCCGGCAGCGGGTGCGCGGTGTCGTTGAACGTCCGCAACACGCGCTCGCGGTCCTCGCCGGTGAGCAGGTCGAGCTCGCCGACCCGCGTTCCGGGGCTCGCGGCGAGGCGGTCCAGCGCCCGCAGCAGCTGCGCGGCGAGCCGGTCGACGGTGGCCCGGTCGAACAGGTCCGGGTCGTGGTCGAACGACACTTCCAGGCGCTCGCCCGGCGTGACGACCACGCTGAGCGGGTAGTTGGTCGGCTGCAGCTCGCCGTCCTCGTGCAGGCCGATCCCGTGCGCGGCCACGGCTTCGGTGTCGAACGGGTAGTTCTCGAACACCAGGATGCTGTCGAACAGCGTGCTGCCACCCGCCCAGGTCTGCAGCTGGGCCAGTGACGCGAAGTCGAACCGGCGCGAGCGCGCCTGGGCCGTCTGCAGCTCGCGCAGCCAGTCCGCCACGGTGAGTCCGTCGTGGACGGTCACCGGTGCGGGCAGGGTGTTGATGAACAGCCCGGCCATCGCCTCCACGCCCGGCAGGTCGGCGGGCCGCCCCGACACCGTGGTGCCGAAGACGACGCCGGTTTCCCCGCTGTAGCGCGACAGCACCAGCGCCCAAGCGCCCTGCACGATCGTGTTGAGGGTCAGGCCGGCGCGGCGCGCCAGGTCGCGGAGCCCGTCGGCGGGCGCCGACACCCGGACCGAGGCGGCGGACCGCGCGCGGTGCGCCTCCACCGGACGGTGGTCGTAGGGCAGCGGCGTCGGCGTCCGCAGGCCCGCGAGCTGGTCGCGCCAGTGCGTTTCCGCGTCCGCGGTGTCCTGCTCGCCGAGCCACCGCAGGTACTCGCGGAACGGCGGGCGGTGGCCCGGCACGGCGGCGCCCGCGTACCGGGCGCAGACCTCGCCGAACACCTGCGCGGCGCTCCAGCCGTCGAGCAGCACGTGGTGGAACGTCCACACCAGCAGCACGTCGCCGCCGGGCAGCCGGGCGATCGCCAGGCGCAGCAGCGGGGCGGTCGCGAGGTCGAAGCCCGCGGCCCGGTCCGCCTCGAGGAACCGCTCCTGCTCGCGGGCGCGCTCGTCGTCGCTCAGCGCGGTCCAGTCGAGGTGGACGACCGGGACCGTGACAGCTCGGGCGACCACCTGCACGGGCTCGTCGAGGCCCTCCCAGACGACGCGGGTGCGCAGCACCGGCGTGTCTGCGACGACCTGCTGCCACGCACGGGCCAGTCGCCCGGGGTCGGTGATGCCGGTCAGCCGCAGCCGCACCTGGTTGAGGTAGGTCCCGGCCGCGCCGTCGACGAGGCTGTGGAAGACCATGCCGGCCTGCATCGGGGTGAGCGGGTAGATGTCCTCGACGTCGCGGCCGGTGCCGGCCAATCGGTCTACAGTGGATTGATCGAGCCGGGCCAGCGGGAAGTCCGAGGGCGTGCGGCCGCCCGCGTCCGGCCGGGCGCAGTGGTCGACGATCCCGGTGAGGGCGTCGAGGAGCGCGCCGGCCAGCCGGCGCACGGTGGCCTCGGTGTGCACGCCGTCCGCGTAGTGCCAGGTCAGTTCCAGTTCGTCGCCGACGACCGCGCCGACGACGTCGAGCTGGTGCGCGCGGACCTGCTCCGGGTGCGCCGCGCCGCCGAGGCCGCCACCGTGGTCGAAGCGGCCCAGGTAGTTGAAGCTGATCCGGGGTTCGACGCGCGGGGCGGTCCCGGCGAGGTAGCGGAGGGCGCCGTAGCCGAGGCCGCGGCGGGGAATCGCGCGCAGCCGCTCCTTCGTCGTCTTCAGCGCCTCGCCCCAGTCCTCGCCGGAGGCGGTCAGCTCGACCGGGAAGATCGAGGTGAACCAGCCGACCGTGCGGGAGAGGTCGATGCCGCCGAACAGGTCTTCCCGGCCGTGGCCTTCGAGGTCGACCAGCACACGGTCGCGGCCGGTCCAGTCGCCCAGCACCCGGCCGAGCGCGGTCAGCAGGACGTCGTTGACCTGCGTCCGGTAGGCCGCCGGCACGTCGTGCAGCACCACCCGGGTCGCCGCCGCGGGCAGCCGGACGACCACTTCGCGCGCGGAACCGTAGGTGTTTTCGCCCGTGCCGTCGACCGGCAGGGCCGGGTCGGCGTCGATCGCCGCCCAGTGGGCGAGTTCGTCGTCGAAGAAGCCGTCGGCGGTGTGCCGGGCCAGTGCGCGGGCCCAGTCGCGGAAGGACGTCGTCCGGGCCGGGAGCTCGCCGCCGTCGAGGAGGGTTCGCAGGTCCTCCAGCAGGATCCGCCACGAGACGCCGTCGACGACCAGGTGGTGCGCGGAGAGCGTCAGCGTCGTGCCGGACAGTTCGGCGCTCAGCAGCGGCCCGTTCTGCAGGTCGATGGTGGCGCCGAGGACGTCCGGGGCGTCGGGCGCGTGGTGGGCGCCGTCGGCGGTGAAGCGCAGCCGCAGGGCGTCGTGGTGCAGCTGGAGGTCGCGAAGCGCGCGAGGCAGCGCCGCGGCGTCCGCCACCTCGACCGTGACGGTCTGGACGAACCGCTCCGGGTGCACCGGCCGCGGGTCGAGGTACCAGTGCTGCACCGGCGTCAGCGGCAGGTCGCCGGTCACCGGCCCGGCGGCGGCCGCGGCGGGCGCGGCCGGGGTGGCGGCGAGGGCGAGGGCGGCGACGGTCGGGTGGTCGAAGACCTGGCCGGGCATCAGATTCAGCCCGGCCCGGCGGGCACGGGAGACCACCTGGATGGACAGGATCGAGTCGCCGCCGAGCTCGAAGAAGTTGTCGTCGGCACCGACGCGGTCCACGCGCAGCACCTCGGCCCAGATCCCGGCGAGCAGCCGCTCGGCGTCCGTCGCGGGCTCGCGGTAGCCGAGCCCGGAGACGAAGTCCGGTGCGGGCAGGGCCCGGCGGTCGACCTTCCCGTTGTCGTTGAGCGGCAAGGCGTCCAGGGGCACGAAGACGGCCGGGACCAGGTAGTCCGGCAGCGTCCGCAGCAGGAACTCCCGCAGGTCCGGCGTCCCGGTCGCGACCACGTAGGCGACGAGCCGCTTGGCCCCGCCGTGCTCGGCCGCCACGACGACGGCTTCGGTCACCTCGGGGTGGGCGGTCAGCGCCGTTTCGATCTCGCCGAGTTCGACGCGGAAACCGCGGATCTTCACCTGGTCGTCGGCCCGGCCCGCGAACTCCAGCACGCCATCGTCGATCCAGCGGACCAGGTCACCGGTCCGGTACATCCGTGCGCCCGGCGCGCCGAAGGGATCGGCGAGGAACCGTTCGGCGGTCAGCGCGGGCTGCCCGAGGTAGCCGCGGGCGAGCCCGGTGCCGGCCAGGTACAGCTCGCCGACGGCGCCCGGTGGCACCGGCCGCAGCCCGTGGTCGAGGACGTAAGCGGCCATGGCGTCCAGTGGCCGCCCGATCGGCACCGCAGCGGGCACCGGCTCGTCCGGCCCGACCACGAACCGGGTGGCGAACGTCGTGGTCTCGGTGGGGCCGTAGCCGTCGACGACGGTGAGGTCCGGGCAGGCGGCCCGCACCTGGCGGACGGCTTCGGCGGGCACGACGTCCCCGCCGGTCCACACCTCGGCGACGCCGGCCAGGCAGCCCGGGTCTTCCTGGGCCAGCAGGCGGAACAGCCCGGCGGTGAGCCACACCGCGGTGACGCCGTGCGCGCCGATCACGCAGCGCAGGACGTCCGCGTCGACGTTCCCCGGCGGGGCGACCACCACGCGGCCGCCGCTCAGCAGCGGCACCCACACCTCGTACGTCGACGCGTCGAAGGCCGGCGGCGAGTGCATGAGCACGGTCCGGTGCGCGGGCCCGGCGAAGGACCCGTCCCTGGCCAGGCCGACGATGTCGCGGTGGCTGACCGCCACGCCCTTGGGCGTGCCCGTCGAGCCGGACGTGTACATGACGTAGGCCAGGTTCCCGGGCCGGAGTGGGATTTCCGGCGCCCCGGCCGGCTCGTCCCCGAGCTCGCGGACCGAGACGATCGGTCCACTGTGGATCTCGGCGGCGAGTGCCCGGCCGGCGTCGTCGGTCACCACCACGCGGACACCGTCGAGCAGCGCGGCCAGCCGGCTGCGGGGCGCGCGGGCGTCCAGCGGCAGGTAGGCACCGCCGGCCTTGAGCACCGCCAGTTCGGCGACGACGACGTCGGCCGAGCGGCCCAGCAGCAGCCCGACCAGGCCGTCCCGCTGCGCGCCGAGGGCGAGCAGGCGGTGCGCCAGCCGGTTCGCCCGTGCGTCCAGTTCCGCGTAGGTCAGGGTTTCTCCGCCGGTGACGGCGATCGCGTCCGGGGTGCGGCGGACCTGCTCGGCGAACAGCGCAGGCACGGTCGTGTCCGGGTGGTCCTGCGCGGTGCCGCGCCCCCGGGCCAGGACGGCCCGCTCGTCGCCGCCGGTGAGCATGCGCAGCCGGGCGAGCGGCTCGTGCGGCCGGGTCGCGAGCTCGGCCAGCAGGGTTTCCAAGTGGCAGGCGAACCCGGCGATCGTCTCGGCGTCGAACAGGCCGGGGTCGTAGCCGAACAGGAACTCCAGGCGCTCCTCGCCGGGGTAGGCGACGACGCTGAGCGGGTAGTTGGTCGTCTCGACCCCGCGCAGGTCGCGCAGCCCGAGTCCCGCGGTCACCGGGTAGTTCTCGAACACGAGCAGGGTGTCGAACTCCCCGCCCCAGCTCTGCAGGCGGGCCAGGGAGAGGTGGTCGAACCGCCGGGCCTCGGCCTGGGCCTCCTGCAGGCCGCGCAGCCAGTCCACCGCCGCCGCCCGCTCGCCGACGTCGGCGACGACCGGCAGCGTGGTGATGAACATGCCGGTGATCTCGTCCGCGCCGGGCAGTTCGGCAGGCCGCCCGGCGACCGTGGTGCCGAAGCAGACCTCCGGACGGCCGGTGTGGCGGGCCAGCAACACCGCCCAGGCGCCCTGGACGAGCGTGTTGAGGGTCAGCCCGTGCCGTTGCGCGGCGGCGCGCAGCGGTCCGGCGGCCAGCTCGATCCGCAGCGAGGCCGTCGACTCGACCGGGTGCCCGCCGTCGGCGCGGTCGGTGCGCAGCCGGGCCGGCTCTTGCCGTCCGGAAAGCCTCTCCCGCCAGTACTTTTCCGCCGCCGGGGTGTCCTGTTCGGACAGCCACCGGAGGTGGTCGCGGAACGGACGGCGGGTGGGCAGCGGACGTCCCGCGTGCGCCGCGGCGACGTCGGAGAGCACCTGGAAGAGGCTCCAGCCGTCGAGCAGCAGGTGGTGGAACGTCCAGACGACCCGGACCTCGGTCGCCGAGACGCGGGCGAGCAGCAGCCGCATCAGCGGGAGCTCACCCAGGTCCAGGCCGGTATCGCGGTCGGCGGCCAGCACGGCGTCGAGGTCCTCCGGCGCGGTCGTCCAGTCGCGGTACTCGATCGGCAGCGCGACCTGCCGGTGGACCACCTGCACGGGCTCGTCGAGGCCGTCCCAGACCACCCGGGTGCGCAGCACCGGGGTCCGGTCTGCCACCCGCTGCCAGGCGCGGCCCAGCGCCGCGGGATCCGGGACGTCGCTCTGCACGAACGTCACCTGCTGGAGGTAGGCGTGCCGGCCACCGCCGGTGAGCCGGTGGAAGAGCATGCCGGCCTGGGCCGGGGTGAGCGGGTAGACGTCCTCGACGTCGCGGCCGTCGCCGGCCAGCCGGTCCACGGCCGCCTGGTCGAGCCGGGCCAGCGGGAAGTCCGACGGCGTCCGGCCGCCGGCGTCCGGGGCGGTGCAGTGCGCGACGATCCCGGCGAGGCCGCGGACGAGGTCGTCGGCGACGGTCCGGATGGTGGCCTCGGCGTGGAGCCGGTCGGAGTAGAACCAGGTGATCTCCAGCCGGCCGCCCGCGACCCGGGCGACGACCTCGACGGCGTGCGGCCGGATGTCGGCCGGGTTCTGCACCAGCTCCAGTTCCCGCTCGAGGCCCCGGTACAGCTCGCCATCGGCCTCGAAGCGGCCGAGGTAGTTGAAGCCGAGCCGGGGCCTCACCGCGGGAGCGGTCCCGGTGAGGTGGCGCAGCACGCCGTAGGACAGGCCGCGGGCCGGGATGGCGCGCAGCTGCTCCTTGACGGACTTGAGCAGGTTCGCGACGCCGTCGGCCGGCACCTCGAGCCCGACCGGGAACAGCGACGTGAACCAGCCGACCGTGCGCGAGAGGTCGACGTCGTCGAACAGGTCCTCCCGGCCGTGGCCTTCGAGGTCGACGAGCACGCGCCCGGCCCCGGTCCAGCGGCGCAGGGCGTCGCCGAGCGCGGCCAGCAGCACGTCGTTGACCTGCGTCCGGTAGACGCCGGGGACGTCCTGCAGCAGCGCCCGGGTCAGCTCGGCGTCCAGCCGGGTGGTGACCGTGCGGGTGCTCGCCACCGTGTTGGCGCCCTCGGTGTCGAGTGGGATGTCGGCGCCCGCGACGGCCTGCCAGTACGGCAGGTCGCCGTCGAAGGGGTGCCCGGCGAGCCGGGCCGCCCAGTCCCGGAAGGACGTCGTCCGGGCGCTCAGGTCCCGGCCGTGGTAGGCGTGCTCGATGTCCTCCAGCAGGATCCGCCACGAGACGCCGTCCACCACCAGGTGGTGCACGGCCAGGCGCAGGGTCGTGCCGGTGAGTTCGGCGCTGACCAGCGGACCGTGCCCGATGTCGATCTTCGCGCCGAAGACGTCGGTCTCGCCGGGCTCGGCGTGTTCCTGGGCCCAGCCGTCCGCGGTCCGGCGGAAGCGCAGCCGCAGGGCGTCGTGGTGCGCGACGACGGTGTTCACCGCCGCGCGCAGGCGGCCGGAGTCGAGGTCCCCGGCGAGCCGGACGCTCAGCTGCTGGACGAAGTGGTCAGGGTCGGCCGGGTCGGTGTCGAGGAACCAGTGCTGGATCGGGGTGACGACCACTTCGCCGGTCGCCGCCTGCCGCTCGGCCGACGGCTCGGCCACCCCGGCCGCCGCGGCGAGCGCGGCGATCGTCTGGTGCCGGAAGACGTCCTTCGTGGTGATCCGCAACCCGGCCTTGGCCGCTTCGGACACCAGCCGGATGCCGAGGATCGAGTCGCCGCCGAGTTCGAAGAAGTTGTCCTCGACGCCGACCTCGGGCAGCCCGAGCGCGTCGGCCCAGATGCCGGCCAGCAGCCGTTCGGTCTCGGTCCTCGGGGCGACGCGGGTGGTGCCGCCCGCCCAGTCCGGGGCGGGCAGGGCACGCCGGTCGAGCTTGCCGCTGGGGTTGAGCGGCAGCGCATCGAGCGGCACGAACGCCGAGGGCACCAGGTGCGCGGGCAGCGTGGCGGCCAGGAATTCCCGCAGGCCGGCGGGTGCTTCGGGGACGACGTAGGCGACCAGCCGCTGGTGCCCGCCGTCGGTGCGCGCGACGACCACCGCCTCGGTGACTACCCTGTGCTTCCGCAGCGCGGCCGCCACCTCGCCGGGCTCGATCCGGAAGCCCCGGATCTTGACCTGGTCGTCGGCCCGGCCGAGGTACTCCAGCTCGCCGCGGGTGCTCCAGCGGACGACGTCCCCGGTCCGGTACATCCGGGCGCCCGGCGCGCCGAACGGGTCGGCGACGAACCGGCCGGCGGTCAGGCCCGGCCGGCCGAGGTAGCCGCGGGCCACCCCGGCGCCGCCGAGGTGCAGCTCGCCCGGCACGCCGACCGGCACCGGCCGCAGCCCGCGGTCGAGCACGTACGCGCGGATGCCGGCGATCGGGCGGCCGATCGGCGGGGTGCGGTCGGTGTCGTGGTACCACGCGGTGGCGTACACAGTGGACTCGGTGGGCCCGTAGATGTTCGCGATCCGGCTGCCGGGCACCGCTTTCCGGATGTCGAGCAGCGCGTGCCGGGTCAGTGCCTCGCCGGCCAGGACCACAGTGGACGGCCGCACCGACACCGTGCCCTGAGCCAGCAGCTGGGCGAACGCCGAGGGCACCCCGCTGACCAGGCCGACCGGACGGCCGGTGTGCTCGCCTTCGCCGAGCGCCAGCACGTCCCGGACGATCTCGACGGTCGCGCCGGTCGTCAGCGGCGCGAAGATCTCGAACACCGAGACGTCGAAGTTGAGCGACGTCGAAGCGACCACCGTGGACCCCGGCCGGAAGACGTCCCGGAAGTCGTGCGCCGCCCAGGCCATCAGGTTCGCGGCGCTGCGGTGGGCCACCACGACGCCCTTGGGGCGGCCGGTCGAGCCGGACGTGTGGATCACGTAGGCCGGGTGGTCCGGGTTCGTGGTGCGCCCCGGCGCCGCGGCGGAAGCGCCATCGAGCAGTGCCGCGTCGTCGAATGCCAAGGTGGGCACGGTTCCCGGGCCGTGCCCGTCCGGGGTGAGCAGCAGGGCCGGGCGGGCGTCGTCGAGGATCAGCTCCTGCCGCTCGGCCGGGTAGGCCGGGTCGACCGGGAGGTAGGCGGCGCCGGACTTCAGCACGCCGAGCAGCGCGACGAGGATCCGTTCGGTGCGCGGCAGGGAGACGGCGACGAACCGCTCGGGCCCGGCGCCCCGCCCGGCCAGGACCGCGGCCAGCCGTCCGGCCTGCTCGTCGAGTTCGGCGTAGGTGAGCGAACGGCCGTCGCAGACGACCGCGACGGCGTCCGGCGTGCGGGCGGCCTGGGCCTCGAACAGCTGCGGCAGCGTGGTTTCCGGCGTCTCGAGCACCGGACCGCGGGACAGCCCGGCCAGGTGGGCCAGCTCGGCGGGGGTCAGGATCGGCAGCTCGGCCACCGGCCGGTGCGGTCCGGCGACCACGGCCTCGGCCAGCACCCGCAGGTGCCCGGCGAAGCGGTCGATCGTCTCGGCGTCGAACAGGGCGGTGTCGTACTCGATCGCGAAGCCGCGGGCCTGCGGCCGGAACTCGAGCACGAGGTCGAACCGGGCCCGGGGGCGGGGCAGATCGTGCTCGCCCATGCGGAGGGCGCCCGCCTCCCGGGGCCGGACGAGGTCCTGCTGCAGCACCAGCAGGACCTGCACCAGCGGGGTCCGGCTCGGGTCACGAGCCGGCCGCAGGTCGTCGACGACCTGGTCGAAGGGCACTTCGGCGGCGGCGAAGGCCGCCAGCACGGTTTCCTTGACCCGGCCGAGGAAAGCGTCGAAGGGCAGTCCCGGGTCGACCGCGGACCGCAGGACCAGGGTGTTGACGAAGAAGCCGGCGAGCCGTTCGAGCTGGTCGTGGTCGCGGCCGGAGACCGCGGTGCCGACGGCGACGTCGTCCTGCCCGGTGTAGCGGGCCAGCAGCAGCTGGACGAGCGCGGTCAGCGTCGTGAACAGCGTCGCGCCGGTGTCGTGCCCCAGTTCGGCGAGCTGCCCGGCGAGCTCCGCCGGCAGCTCGTAGCGGCGGATCGCGCCCTCGGCGGCGCGGACCGGCGGGCGGGGCCGGTCGGTGGGCAGGTCCAGCGGCTCGAGGCCGGCCAGCTGCGTGCGCCAGTACGCCAGCTGCCGCTCGCGCAGCCCGGCCAGCCGGTCGTGGTGCCAGCGGGAGTAGTCGCGGTAGCCGATGTCCGGTGGCGCGGGCTTCTCCCCCGCGTAGAGCGCGGCGAACTCGTCGACGAGCAGGCCGACCGACCAGCCGTCGGTGACGATGTGGTGCTGGCAGAGCAGGAGCAGGTGCTCCTCCGGGCCGCGGCGGAGCAGCGTGGCCCGGGTGAGCGGGCCGGTCGTCAGGTCGAAGGGGCGGTCGAGCTCGGCCGCCAGCTGCGCGTCCAGGTCCGCCTCGGCGTCGGCTTCCCGCAGCGGGATGGTGCCTTCGCCGTCGACGACCTGGACGCCTTCGCCGTCGACGCTGCGGAAGGTCGTCCGCAGCGCCTCGTGCCGGGCGGCCAGGCCGTCCAGCGCGGCGCGCAAGGCGTCGCGGTCCAGCGGGCCTTCGAGGGTGAGGCCGACGCCGGCGTTGTACTCGGTGCTGCCCGGCTGCTGCCGGTCGAGCACCCAGAGGCGGCGCTGGACCGGCGAGAGCGGCACCACGGCCGCGTACGGCGCGGGCTCGATCCGGGCGGCCGGGGCACTGGGGAGAGCCGGCAGCAGCTCGGCGAGCTTCGCGATGGTGCGGGCGTCGAACACCACCCGCGGGGACAGCTCGGCCCCGAACCGGGCGCGGATCCGGGCCAGCGCCCGGGCGCCGAGGACGGAGTCCCCGCCGAGTTCGAAGAAGTCCGCGTCGACGCCGATGTCCGGCACGCCCAGCACGTCGGCCCAGATTTCGGCGAGCGCGTGCTCGGCGTCGGTCCGCGGCGGGGTGTGGGCGGCCCGGACCTGGGCGGCCCAGTCGGGTTCGGGCAGCGCGTCGCGGTCCAGCTTGCCGTGGTGGGTCAGCGGCATCGCTTCGAGCGCGACGAACGCGGCCGGGACCAGGTACGGCGGCAGCCGGTCGGCCGCGGCCGCGCGCAGGTCCGCCGGATCGGCGTCCCCGGCGAAGTAGGCGACCAGCTGCTTGACGCCGGGCCGGTCCTCGCGGGCGACGACGACCGCCTCGCGGACACCCTCCCGGGCGAGCAGCAGCGCCTCGACTTCGCCGGGTTCGATCCGGAAGCCGCGGATCTTGACCTGGTGGTCGGCCCGCCCGGCGAACGCCAGCTCGCCGTCGGCGGTGCGCCGGACGAGGTCGCCGGTCCGGTACATCCGGGCGCCGGGCGCGCCGAAGGGGTCGGCCACGAACCGGCTCGCGGTCAGCCCCGGCCGGTCGAGGTAGCCGCGGGCCAGCCCGGGGCCGGTGACGTAGAGCTCGCCGGCGTCGGCCGGGCGCAGCGCCTCGTCGAGCACGTAGGCGGTGGCGTCCGGCAGCGGACGGCCGATCGGGGGCGGGCCGCCGGGGACCAGCGGGTCGCTCCAGGTGGCGACGACGGTGAACTCGGTGGGACCGTAGGAGTTGATCATCCGGCGCCCGGGCGCCCAGGTCCGGACCAGTTCGGGCGGGCAGGCGTCGCCGCCGACGATCACCGTGCGGAAGTCCGGCAGCGCGTGCGCCGGCAGCGTGGCCAGCGCGACGGGCGGGATGAGCGCGTGGGTGATCCGGTGCTCGGCCAGGACGCCGGCGAGCCGGTCGCCCAGCAACGGGCCGGGCGGCGGCACCACCAGGGCGGCTCCGTGCGGCAGCGCCATGCCGAGCTCGAGGATCGACGCGTCGAAGCTCGGCGAGGAGAACTCGAGGACCCGGTCGCCGGGCCGCACGTCGTACTGCTCCCGCATCGCGGCGAAGAAGCCGGCCAGGCCGCGGTGGGTGACGAGCACGCCCTTGGGGACGCCGGTCGAGCCGGACGTGTAGATGAGGTAGGCCGGGTGGTCCGGGCGCAGCGGGCGTGTCCGGTCGGCGTCGGTGGGGTCGGTGGCCGCGAAACCGTCGAGCAGGCCGGGTTCGCCGAGGTCGAGGGCGCTTTCCGGGGTCCCGCGGCCCACGACGAGCACGGGTTTGGCGTCCTCGAGCACGAAGGCGAGGCGCTCGGCGGGCTGGTCGGGGTCGACCGGCAGGAAGGCGGCCCCGGCCTTGGCCGCCGCCAGCTCGGCGACGACGAGGTCCGCCGACCTCGGCAGGACCAGCGCGACGACCCCTTCCGGGCCGGCACCGCGGGAGATCAGCAGCCGCGCCAGGCGGTTCGCCCGTGCGTTCACCGTCGCGTAGGTCAGCCTGCCGTCCGCGCCGGTCAGCGCCGGTGCCGAGGGGGTACGGGCGGCCTGGGCCTCGAACAGCCCGGCGAGGGTACGCGCGGGTACCGATCTGTCGTCGTCGGCGTCGGGCACCGAGACGTCGTATCGCGGCATTGCGGAAACCTTTCGAGCACGGATGACGTCAGCGCAGGGCAGTCCACGCGCTGGGAGATGGCAGGCAGGCGCGGCCCGCGACCAGGGAAATCGCCGAATTCGGCGGCCGGCCGCTTTCGCCGCGGCCGGCTTTTTGCCACTCGTTCAACAAATCCGCCCGGTGTGCCACCCACCGGGTAAACCCGCAGGAACGAGCCCAAGACACAGTGATCCTTTCCACCGCGAAGCCGCGTGGCGACACCCGGAAACTGTTCCGATTTCGACGGCCCCCCGCGGCGCTGATTGGGCGCCAACGACCGCCGAACGCGCGCGACAACCGGCGTTCTTCGTGCAACAGGTCGGTCACCCGGCGGTCGAGTCGCCCCCAAGACCAGCCGGATTCGCATCACGCTACCCAGTGAACGCAAAGCTCGTACCGCCGAACGGAGCATTGGCGAAAATGTCCAAAAATCGCTGCGGTTTGCCCGGACAGCGAGTAGTTCGACGTCGGTTATTGTTCACTCTTCTGCCGGAAAATGTTACCTCGATTGGGAGGTTTGACTTTACTGCGACGCGCTCACCTGCGAAGACACCGCGTCACCCGGGTGACGAACGGGGGTGATGCCCGGAGTAAGCCGGTTTCGGAAGTTGTGCTTCAGCTTACGGCACGTCACCCGATTGGCGGGTAACGCGGGAGACGCGGCCGGATCGGTGAAATGATCGAGTGAAGAAGGGGTTGCCGTACCACGTTCCGGGATCCCGGCAAGTGGGCAGCACCCGAACCGGGAATGCGGCGCCCGTCGATTGCCACTTTGCTGAACAGTGTTCAACCCGGCGGGGCACACGGTACCGCTCCGACGCCGTCGGCGGGAGGTCGTCGGCGGGAGGTATAGCCGAAAACGCATGTTTGGTCCGTCCGCACTGGCGGCCGGGGCTCGGCGCGCTCCGCCGGGTGCAGCTCACCGGCCCACCTGCGCAGCCGGCGCCGGGCCCGTCCGGCACGGCCGGCGATGGTCGGCATTCGGACCGCGCCCCCACGCCGCCGACCGGGAACGGCCGGAATTGCGACCGCACACCCCCGCGCGGCCGCCCGGCCCCGGCCGCGGGACGGCATTCGGAATCACCCTCGCCACCGATCCGCACACGGGAGCGACCGCGAATACCGCCACGCGCACACCCGTCCGGATTGGACGTCCATAGTAGACCGCAGGCCACCTGCGCCGGGAAGCCGCCGCCCTGGCGAAGTCGTTCTTCACCCATTGAGGCGACACCGGTCATTTCCGCACCCCGGTCGCGCTTGGCCGAACCCCGGGCTTCCGGCTGGCGATGCGGGCAATTACGCCGAACGGACCCGCCCCTTTTCCCGCGAGTTGAATTCCCTTTCGGGCCGGTTGTGGATACACTTCCTCGCGAACGCCGTGCATTGTGCTTGTTCGCGTTCGGAGAGCGCACATCCACCCGACAGGAGCACCCAGTGGCCCAGAAAGTCTCGGTCGAGATCCTCGACGACATCGACGGCAGCGCCGCCGCACAGACCGTCCAGTTCAGCCTCGACGGCGTCACCTTCGAAATCGACCTTTCGGACCGCAACGCGGCCGCCCTGCGCGACGAACTGGCCCGCTACATCGGCGCCGCCCGCCGGGTCGGCGGCCGGAAGGTGCGCGTGGCCACCGGCCAGTCGACCACCGCCTCCGACCGCGAGCGCAACCAGCGGATCCGGGCCTGGGCGAACGAGAACGGTTTCGACGTCTCCGAACGCGGCCGCCTCTCCTCCGAAGTCGTCGCCGCCTACGAGCGCGCGCACGGTACCGAGACGGAATCGGCGGCGCCGTCCACGCGAAAGCGCGGTGCGCGCAGGAAAGCCGCAGCCTGACTCCCGATTGCGGCGGGCCGCGCCGCGCGGGGTGAAGGCGCCGGAAATGGAACAAGGCCGTTTCCCCGCCGAAACCGAACCGGCATCCGGCGTCGCGCAGGAATATCCGACCACCCGGCCTGCCACGCGAACGGGCCGCGGTCCGGCCTGTCCGGCGAGTGGCCGTCGGCGAACGGCGCGGCACCGGGTCGGTTCGCCGGGGAAGCGGGTGAACGAACTGGTCCGCGACGCCGCCGAGGCCCGCCCGGGCGCTGTTCACCGCGGCCGGGGTCTGTCGAGGACCCCGCCTGATCGGCTCTTGTGATCCGGACCGCCCACCCCCTACGGTCGGCGGGGCCGGGTCGTCGCGGGGAGGAGCCTCGGGTGCTGGGAACCGTTCTGGCGAGCGCACTTCTGCTGACCGGCACCGCCCCCGCGGTCGCGGACACCGGCTGGGCACCGGCCCCGGTCGCCTGGGCCGCCTGCCCCGACGACCCCGAAAGTCCTCCCCCGGACGGCGAATGCGGCACGCTGCGGGTGCCGCTGGACTGGAACGCCCCGCACGGGCCGACGATCGCGCTGGCGGTGGGCCGGCACCGCGCCACGGATTCCGCCCACCGGCTCGGCGTGCTGCTGGCCGATCTGGGCGGCCCCGGCTCGGCGAGCGCGGAATTCGCCGTGACCCCGGGCCTGCTCAGCCCGGAGGTCCAGGCCCGGTTCGACGTCGTGGGCTTCGACGTGCGAGGCACCGGCCGCAGCGAGTTCATCGAGTGCGCCGGCGCGGGTGAGCCGCCGGACGACGTGCCCACCGACCGCGCCGGATTCGCCGCGCTGCGGGACTACCAGGAGAAAGCCGTCGCCGACTGCCGCGCCCGCAACCTCCCGGTGTTCGACCACGCGGACACCGCGACCAACGCGCGGGACATGGAGGCGCTCCGCCGCGCGCTCGGCGAGCCGGAGCTCAGCTTCCTCGGCATCTCCTACGGCACGCTGCTCGGCCAGGAGTACGCGGAACTGCACGGCGACCGGGTGCGGGCGATGGTGCTCGACAGCACCATCGACCACAGCGCCGACCTCGAGCGGTTCCTCGGCGACCGCGCCGCCGCCGCGGACGACGCGTTCCGCCGGTTCGCCGCGTGGTGCGACGGGACGCCGACCTGCGCGCTGCACGGGCAAGACGTCTTCGCCGCCTGGCGGAAAGCCCTGGCGGTGACCGCCGGTGTGCCACAGCAGCAGAACGGCCTGCGCGACCGGGTGCTCAAGGACATGTACGGCCCCGACTGGGCCGACGTGGGCCAGGTCATCGCCGACGCCGCCGCCGGCCGCCTGCCGGTCAGCGCCCAGTTCGCCTACAACTACGACTCGATCCGCATGGCCGTCGTCTGTCAGGACTTCGACCTCCGGATCCGCGGTTTCGCGCAGTATTCGGCCTTGCACGCCGAAGAACTGCGCCGCGGGCCGGTCATGCGCGGCAGCACGCTGGGCCACGGCGAAGCGATGGCTTGCCTGGGTGTGCACGGCCCGCCGGCGAACCCGCCGCACCGGCTGGACATCCGGCGGGCCCCGCGGATCCTGCTGCTGAACTCCCGCCACGATCCGGCGACCCCGTACGCCTGGGCTCTCTCCCTCCACCGCCAGGCACCGGCGAACACGACGTTGCTGACGTGGGAGGGCGCCGGCCACGCGGTCTACCCGAAGAGCACCTGCGCCCGTTCGGCCGCGGACCGCTATCTGCTGACGCTGGAGGCACCCCGGGACGACGTCGGCTGTCCGGCCTGAATCCGTCCATTCCGGATCACCAACGTCGGCGCAATCCGGTTCACCAGCGGTAGTTGCGGCGCAGGGCGCGTTTCACGACCTTCCCCGTGGCGTTGCGCGGCAGTTCCTCGACGAACACGACGTCCCGCGGCACGGCGAACCGCGCCAGTCGCTCGCGGACGTGGGAGCGCACCGTGTCCTCGTCCAGCTGCGCGCCCGGGGCCAGCACCAGGTAGGCCGCCAGGCGCTGGCCGTACTTGGCGTCCTGCACGCCGACCACCGCCGCCTCGCGGACTTCCGGCAGGGCCAGCAGGACTTCCTCCACCGGTGCCGGGGCCACGTTCTCGCCGCCGGAGACGATCATCTCGTCTTCGCGGCCCTGGACGAACAGCAGCCCGTTCGCGTCGACGTACCCGCGGTCGCCGGTGTCCATCAGGCCGTCGCGGACGTCCAGCTGCTCGCCGTCGGTGTACCCGTCGAACAGCAGGCGGTTGCCCACGTAGAGCCGGCCCGTCGCGCCGGGCGGGACCGGGGCGCCAGCCCGGTCCAGGACGCGGATCACCGTGCCGATCGGGGCGCGGCCGGCCGTACCGCGGGCCGCGCGGAGGTCGCGGGGTCCGGCGATCGCGGCCCAGGACACCTCGGTCGAGCCGTACAGGTTGTAGAGGATGTCGCCGAAGGCGTCCATGAACTCCTCGCCCAGCCGGCCCGGCAGCCCGGCGCCGGAGCTGGCGACCACGCGCAGGGAAGACAGGTCGTAGCGGGCTCGCGTGCGCTCCGGCAGGTCCAGCAGCCGCCGCAGCATCGTCGGCACCGCGAACAACGCCGTGCAGCGCTGCCGTTCGATCATCGCCAGCGTCGCTTCGGGGTCGAACCGCCGGGGCAGCACCAGACCCGCCCGCAGCGCCATGCCGAGCTGGAGCGCGGCCAGGCCCCAGGTGTGGAACAGCGGGGCGGCGACCAGGATCGGTTCCCCGGCCCGCAGCGGGATTTCCGACAGCACCGCGGCGGCGTCGGCGACGTTGTTCGGGGTCGGGCGGCGCGCGCCCTTCGGCGGACCGGACGTGCCCGAGGTGAGCACGACGAGTCGGCCCGGCTCGGCGGGCGGGGCGATCCGGGTGGGCGGCTGCGCTTCGATGAGGTCTTCGATCGTCGCGCCGTGCCACCCGTCCCCCGGCGGCCACGTCCACAGCTGCGGCACCTCCGGCGGCAGCCGCCGGCGCAGCGCGGCGAACTCGGCGTCGGCGAGCACGAGCCGGGAACCGTGCCGCAGCGCGAACTCGGCGACCTGCCCGAGCGCCAGCCCGGTGTTCATCAGGGCCACGTCCGCGCCCAGCTTGCTGCAGGCGATCATCGCCTCGACCATCGCGTTGTGGTTGCGGCACATCAGGAGCACCCGCGAGCCCGCGGTGACGTCGTGGCGCTCCAGCACGGCGGCCAGCCGGGAGGTGCGGTCGTCGAGCTCGCCGAAGGTCCGCTCGGAGCGCTCGTCGCACAGAGCGAGGGAATCCGGCGCGCGCCGCGCCACCGCCTCGTAGCCTCCGGCCAGCGTCGAGCCCCAGCGGCCGACCGAGCGCAGCTGCCGCAGCGTCCCGGCCGGCTGGGCCGGGGTGAGGACGCCGGCCTTCACCAGGATCCGCGCGAACTCGCGCTTGGACGGCCGCGACGACGGCGGATCCGCCGCGGGGACGCCGCCGAGGTGGTCGCTGATCGCGGCGACCGCGTCCAGGATCCGCTGCCGGATCCGCGGCATCGCCGGCGAGCGGCCGTCGAGCAGGGTGAGCAGGATGGTGAGCGCGCAGCCGCCGGGCACCGGCCGCAGCACGACGGACATCCGGTGCTGCCGCCCGGACCAGGCCAGCTGCTCGTCCCGCCGGTGGACGAAGATCTCGGCCTCGCCCTCGCCACCGGCGCGGTACCGGTAGCGCGCGCCCCGGCCGGTCGCCTCGGAAACGGGCTCGCACGAGGTGATCCCGCGGACGAACCGCGGGTAGAGGTGCGGGCTGCCGACGATCGTCCACACCGCCGCGGGGCTGTGCGGAACGGTGACGGTGAGCTCGAGCAGTTCCGGTTCCATCAGCCCACCGCGGGAGCCGACGCCGACGCACTGGTCATGACTCGGCTCCCCTTGTCGCCCCCTCCGGTGGAGGTTCGGCCGTTCGGCCGGTCCGCCGAGCATCCGTTTGCGCCGCCGGTCGTGTCAACAAGGGCGCGCTCGATTCGACGTATTCAACCGTGGGGAGCGCGGGAAAACCAGCGAACCGCCGGCTGCTTCACGCAGTTCTCACGTCGGCACGGATCACCACGGTGGTGTCGACCGCCCGGCGGCGTGCGCGGCCGCTCAGGCGGACTCCCGAACCACCAACGTGGTCCCCAGCACCACCCGCCGCGGCCGCCGGGCCGTCCCGTCGATCGCCGCGAGCAGCTCGCCCGCCGAGCGGGCGCCGAGGGCGTCGACCGGCTGGCTCACCGTTGTCAGCGGTGGGTCGGTCGTCCGCGAGACCGGTGAGTTGTCGAAGCCGACCACCGCGACGTCGTCGGGTACCCGGCGGCCGGTGCGGCGCAAGGCGCGCAGTGCGCCCACCGCCATCATGTCCGAGGCGACGAACACCGCGTCCAGGTCCGGGCGCCGGTCCAGCAGGCGCCGCATCGCGTGCTCGCCGGAGGCCTGGCCGAAGTCGCCGTGGGCCACCGCGCCCGCGTCGATGGGGCCCGCTCCGGCGATCGCGGTGAGGTAGCCGGTGAGCCGGTCGCGGCCCGGCGCCATGTCCTTCGGGCCCGCGACCGTCGCGATCCGCCGTCGTCCGGTGGCCTGGAGGTGGCGCACCGCCGCCTCGGCGCCGCCGCGGTTGTCCACGTCCACGTACGTGTACCGGGCGGGGTCGGGGACCACCGGCCGGCCGGCGCTGACGACCGGGAGGTCCACGCAGGACAGGGCCGTGGTGGACCGCGCGTGCGTGCTGACGAACAGCGCCCCGTCGACGTGCCCGCCGGCGAGGTAGCGGAAGGTGGTGTCCTGGGCGGCCGCCTGCATCATCAGCACCACGACCTGGATGCCCGCCGCGGTGAGCGTGCGGTCGATGCCGCCCATGATGCGGCCGAAGAACGGGTCGGAGAACAGCCGCAGGCCGTCCTCGCATAGCACGACGGCGACCGTGCCGGTCCGTTGCGCCTCCCCCGCCCGCGCCGCTCGCTGCCGCACGTAGCCGAGGGCGCGCACGGCCTGTTCGACCTGGCGCCGGGTCTCGGCGCGCACCTGCGGGAACCCGTTGAGCACCCGCGACGCCGTCGCCGACGAGACACCGGCGGCCCGGGCCACGTCGGCCAGGGTCGGCCGCGGATCGGAAAGGTCGAGAACGGTCATGGTCACCTCCGTGGGGACAGCACGAACCGAGGCGCGCTCCCACCCGGAAGACATTTCCGGGAAGCCGCGCCGAAGCCGTATGTTAACGCTAACATTCGAGGGGAGCGGGATCCGGACCGCCGCTGGTTTCGACGGTCTCTTCGGTCACCACTGGTCAGCGGGGGCCGGCGCGACGATGGCCGGGGTACCGGTTCTTGGTCACATCCGCACATCCTTGGGCGAGAGTGGGTCGAACGGGTGAGCCGCGGCCGCGTCCGGTGATCTTTTGACCGCTTGCTCGGCAGCATTGATGCTGGAACCAGGCGACCCGGTGTGTCAACCGGATGACCGAAAGTGCCCCCGGAAAGTCGTGCCCCGCCGTCGAAATCCGTCGAATCGAGCCGGCGCGCGCGGCACCGCGCTTTTCTGCGGACGTGTCCGCCCGGGTCTAGGCTGACCTCACCAGACCGATCAAAGGAGTCCGCCACCCCGCTTGCCGCCTCGCGAAAGGGTCCCCGCCATGCAGCTGCGTCACGAAACCACGGCCGCGGGCGGGGTGAACCGGCGCAGCGTGCTCGCCGGCCTCGCCGGTTCCGTTGCCACCGCCGGGCTGCTCGCCCCTTCGGCGGCCGAGGCGCAGACCGCGCGGCCGGAACGGGATCCCCGCGTCGAGGCGCTGCTCGCGCGGATGACCCTCGCCGAGAAGATCGGCCAGCTCCAGCTCGTCGGCGACGAGACCACCGCCCGCGCGGCGCTGGCCGCCGGACGGCTCGGCGGGGTGTTCTCCGTCGTCGGGGCCGCGAAACTCAATGCGCTGCAACGCATCGCCGTCGAGCAGACCCGGCTGAAGATCCCGCTGGTCTTCGGCCTCGACGTCATCCACGGCTACACCACCAACTTCCCCATCCCGCTCGCGCAGGGCGCGAGCTTCGACCCCGCCGTCGCCGGCACCGACGCCGCCGTCTCGGCGAGGGAGGCGCGCCGCAGCGGGATCCACTGGACCTACGCGCCGATGATGGACGTCACCCACGAGCCGCGGTGGGGCCGGATCGCCGAGGGCTACGGCGAAGACCCCTACCTGGCCACGCAGTTCGCCGTCGCCAAGGTGCGCGGCTACCAGGGTGACGACTACTCCTCGTCGGACCGGGTTGCCGCCTGCGCCAAGCACTTCGTCGCCTACGGCGGGGCCGAAGGCGGGCGCGACTACAACACCGTGGACGTCTCCCTGCAGCGGCTGCACAACCTCTACCTGCCGCCGTTCAAGGCCAGCGTCGAAGCCGGCGTCGCCACCGTCATGGCGAGCTTCAACACCGTCAGCGGCGTTCCCGCGCACGGCAACGGTTACGTCCTGCACGACGTCCTCAAAGGCGCCTACGGCTTCCGCGGCTTCGTCGTCAGCGACTACACCGGCATCGAGGAGCTCATCCGGCACGGCCTGGCGGGCGACGGCGCGGACGCCGCGGCGGCCGCACTGCCCGCCGGTGTCGACATGGAGATGGTCAGCACGAACTACGCCCGGTTCGCCGAGCGGCTGCTGGCCGACCGCCGGATCACCCGGGACCAGCTCGACGACGCCGTCCGCCGGATCCTGCTCGTCAAGGTCCGGCTCGGCCTGTTCGAACGTCCCTACGTCGACGAAGCCGGCGAGGTGAAAGCGCCTTCACCGGCCGCGCTGGCCGCGTCGCGGCAGGCGGCCGCGCGGTGCATGGTGCTGCTCAAGAACGAGGGATCCCTGCTGCCGCTGGCGAAGAGCGTCGGCTCGGTCGCCGTCGTCGGACCGCTCGGGGCGGCGACCTACGACCTCAACGGCACCTGGGCGGGCCTGGGCACCGGCGCCGGGACGACGCCGCCGGTGACCGTCGTGGACGGGATCAAGGCCGCTGCACCCGGCGCCACCGTCGGCTACAGCCCGGGCTGCGCGGTCGAGGGCACCGACACCAGCGGCTTCGCCGCCGCGCAGCAGGCCGCGCGCGCCGCCGACGTGACGGTTGTGGTCGTCGGCGAAACCGCCGCGATGAGCGGCGAGGCGGCGGCCCGCAGCAGCATCGACCTGCCCGGGGTGCAGCAGCAGCTGGTGGCCGCGGTCAAGGAGACCGGGAAGCCGTTCGTGGTCGTGCTCGTCAACGGCCGCCCGCTGACCATCCCGTACCTGCACGACAACGCGCCCGCCATCCTCGAGGCGTGGGCACCGGGCGTGCAGGGTGGCCACGCGGTCGCGGACGTCCTCTTCGGCGTGGTCAACCCGGGCGGCAAGCTGCCGGTGAGCTTCCCGCGCGCGGTGGGCCAGATCCCGATCTACTACAACCACGAGAACACCGGCCGCCCGGCCGACCCGGCGAACAAGTACACGTCCAAGTACCTGGACCTGGCGAGCGGACCGCTCTACGAGTTCGGTCACGGCCTGTCGTACACGACCTTCCGCGTCGACGGCCTGCGGCTGTCGGCCACCCGCCTCCCGGCCCGCGGCGGCCGGATCGAGGTGAGCGCGACGGTGACCAACACCGGCGGCCGCGCCGGCGACGAGGTGGTCCAGCTCTACCTGCGCGACCCGGTCGCGAGCATCGTCCAGCCGGTGCGCAGGCTGCGCGGCTTCCGCCGGGTGACGCTGGCCGCGGGCGCGTCGACGACGGTCTCGTTCCCCCTCACCCCGGACGACGTCGGGTTCTACGACAACACCGCCCGCTTCCGCGTCGAGCCGGGCGAGATCCAGGTGTACGTGGGCACCAGTTCGGCGGCCACGCTCTCGGCGAGCTTCACCGTGGTCTGAGCCCGGCCGAGGCGTGCCGCGGGTCACTGTTCGGCACGCCGGCGCCCGGGTAATCACGGGTCGTCGAAAGGACGGACGTGAACGACAACCCCACCCCCACCATCGTCGCCAACCCGAACCGCATCCGGATCCGCACCGAAGCGGATCTCCGGCGCAGCGCGCCGCCCGTGGAGCCGGCCACCGAGCCCACGCCCCGGGACCGCTGAGCCGGTCAGCCGGCCGGTGCGTGGACGGCCGGGACGTGCAGCCACGCGCGGGTCGTGGTCTCCTTCACCGCGGCGAACACCGAGGCGTAGCTGCTGAAGGCGATGTCGAGCGTGCCCGTCCGGAGTCCGCGGACCGCTGGCCAAGGTGATGACCTGGACGGTAGAAGGCCGCGCCGTCGACGAGGGGCAGCCGCCACGGCACCGGGGTTGCGACGACGTCGTCCGGGTCCACGCGACGGTTGCAGCGGCACGGAGATCGGCGCCTATTCGGTCCTTCGCGCAATTCAGCAGGCGCGTTCGGCCCACCGCCGCCGGGCAGGTGCGCCGGCGGGGGGTGCGCTGGGAGGATGGACCGGTCCGACCCCGTGGTCGTCTGGAGGCTTCGATGAGTGAGACCGGCAGTGAGATCGGCAATGTGCTCTACCCCGTCCCGGACGTGGCGAAGGCCATCGAGTTCTACCGGGACGGCCTGGGCCTGCCGCTGAAGTTCGCCGACGGCGACCGGTACGCGGCGCTGAACGGCGGCCGCACCACCTTCGCGCTGGCCGGCCCCGAGGAAGACGTCACGGGTGGTAAGCCCGCGGCGTCCTTCAAGGTCGCCGACGTCCCCGCCGCGATCGCGCAGCTGCAGGAGGCGGGTGCGACGGTGCTGTCCCCGGCCGCCGAAGGGCCGCACGAGATCCGTGCGGTGCTCGCCGACCCGTGGGGCAACGCGTTCGTGGTCTACGGCCCGAAACCGTGACCGGGGCTGGGCCGTTGGGGCGATTCCGCGGCCCCGGCGGTTACGGACGTGCGGATCCCCGCGACTGTCCCGGACGTGAGATCCCTGATCCGCGCGGTCGCCGCCAGTACGGCTCTCGGGCTGCTGCCCCTGGTGGCGGCCGCGAAATGCGATGACTCGCCGGCCCCGGCGACGTCGGTCACCGCCCCGGTCGGCGGTGACTCGCTGCCGCCGGGGGCCAGTTCGTCGCCGCGGGCGGCCGAGCCGAGCGGGCCGTCGATGACGCTGCCCGAGCCGACCATGACCCAGCCGCCGTCCAGCACGTCGGAGCCGAGTGGTGCGCCGAACCCGCCGACCGGCTCCACTCCGTAGCGCCCGCCGGCCGGAGGAGGCCAGGGGCGCGTGGTGGACGCGGGCGATGGCGGTGCTTTCGCAGACGGTCCTGCTCTCGTCGGTGCTCTTCTACTTCGGCTGGGTGCGCACCCAGGCGACCTGGGGGTACTTCGGGATCGACGTCGGCCTGCTGGGCTACTCGACCGCCGACTTCGCCCTGCGCAGCATCAACGCGACCTTCCTGCCGCTGATCGGGATCGGTGTCGTGGCCCTGCTCGCGGTCGCGTTCCACCGCGGCGTACTGCTCCCGGCGGTGCTGGGCGCACGGACCGTGCGCGGGCGCAGGATCGTCGAGACCGCGATCCGGGCGGCGCACGCCCTCGGTACGGCGGCGCTCGCGGCGCTGGCGATCGGGCTCCTGGTGCCGCCGGCCGTCTCGTGGGCACCCGCTGTCACCCTGCCCCTGGTCCTGCTGCTGTCGGCCGGGCTGCTCGCCTACGCCGACCGGCTGCGCGCGGCGCAGCGGCCGGCGTCACCGGGGAAGCCGGGACTGCGGCCGCTGATCCTCGCCGTGCTGGCACTGATCGGCCTGCTGTGGTGCGTGGCCGCGTATGCGCGCCGGACGGGGGAAGCGGCTGCGGCCGGGGTCGCGGCCGGCCTGCCGTCCCGCCCGGCGGTCACCCTCTACAGCGCCGAGCGGCTCGCGATCGCCGGGCCCGGGGTCGTCGTCGCGCCGCTGGCGCAGCCGGACGCGAAGTACAAGTTCCGGTACAGCGGACTGGTGCTCCTTCAGCCGGTCCAGGGGCGGTACCTGCTCCTGGCCGCGCACTGGCGCAAGGGCGTCGACCCGGTGTACGTCGTCCCGGCGGGCGACGACGTCCGGATGGACATCGTCGGCCGCTGACCGAGACATCACACGTCTCGGTATCGAAATAGGTGAATCAATTCACCCTACGCAACAATCTCCCCACGATAACCAGAAGACATCATACGAATGCTAGAATGGCGCTTCAAGAGAAGGAGTGCCATGGCGAGGTCGTTGACCGACGAAGCGATCGACCGGATCCGGGAGTTCGTCCGGTCCGGCCGGTTCCCGGCGGGCGCCAAGCTGCCCCCCGAGCACGAACTGGCCACCGAGCTGGGGATCTCCCGCAGCCCGACGCGCGAGGCCGTGAAGGCGCTCGCGCTGGCCCGGGTGCTCGAAGTCCGCCGCGGCGACGGCACGTACGTCACCAGCCTCGCGCCCAGCCTGCTCCTCGAAGGCCTCGGCAACGCGGTGGCGCTCATGCAGGACGGGAGCATCCTCGAACTCACCGAGGTCCGCCGGCTCCTCGAGCCGGCGGCGACCGGCCTGGCCGCCACGCGGATCACCGACACGCAGCTGCGGGCCGTGGGTGAGCTGCTCGACGCCATGCACGAGGCGATCGAAGACGTCGAGCGCCTCACCGTGCTCGACGCGGCCTTCCACCGCGCGGTCGTCAGCGCCGCCGGCAACGAAACCCTCACCGCACTCCTGGACGGGATCTCCTCGCGCACCCTGCGCGCGCGAGTCTGGCGGGGCACCGTCGAACGCGGTGCCACGCACGTGACGCTGTCGCAGCACAAGGCCATCTACGACGCGCTGGCCGACCGCGACCCGGCGGTGGCCACCGCCGCCGCCCTGATGCACGTCGACACCTCCGAACGCTGGCTGCGGGAGCACCTGGCCGACCTGAAGGACCTCGACGGCCGGCCAGGCGCGTGATCGCCGTCAGATCACGCCGAACAGCCACCGCAGGTTCGGGCTGCCGTCGTCGTTCCACACCTTCAGCGGTGATCCCGAAGGCACGTTCCCGCCGCCGTCGAGCACCAGGCCGGTGACCCGGTTGGCGATCACGAAGACGCCGCCGCCGGTGTCGGTGACCGACCACTGCTGGCTCGCCGCGCCGGTGTAGGCCGCCTGTACCGGGTTGCCGCCCGCCGAGGTCGCACCGGCACCGTCGATCACGAGGCCGTTCGTGCGGTTGGTCAGCTTGGCGAACCCGTCGCCGACGTCCTCGACGCCGAACTGCAGGTTCGTGCTGCCGTCCGGGGTCCAGACCTTCAGCCCGCTGCCCGCCGCGACCGCGCCGCCGCCGTCCACGGCCAGCCCGCTGGTGACGTTGACGATCCGGAACCACCGGGCGGGGTCGAACGCCACGCGCATCGAGACGACGGCGGCCGGCGGCACGTCCGGCGTGGCCGCGACGAACCGGCTCGGGGTGCCGGTGAAGTCGTCGGCCGGGTAGCCGAGGGCCTGGTAGCCGTCCCCGGGCCAGATCGCGGACACGGGCTGGGGAAGTGCGGCCTTCAGCTGGGCGGCGGTGTAACTGCCGATCCCCAGCGTCGCGCTCGCCCCGCCGTAGTTGCGGCCGGCGAACACCTTCGCGCCGGTGGCCGGACCCACCACCGGGATCTTGCCCGCGAACGTCAGCTTCAGCACGTAGGCGGCCGAGTCGTACGGCTTGGCCGGCAGCGTGACGTGCAGGGCGGCCGCGTCCTGGGTGTACTTCAGCGCACCGGGCGCCCCGAGCAGTTCGACCCGCCGCAGGCTGCTCAGGTCGATCCGCTTGCCGGACAACGTGGTGAGGTCCGCGGTGGCCCCGGGCCAGGCCAGCACGGTCGCGTAGAGCACGCGGCCCGCCTTGTCGCGGGTGAACCGGAAGTCCTTGGCCGTGCCCACCTTCGGGGAGACGAACGAGCCGCCGCCCATCTTGGTCGGGCCCTCGCCGTAGACGTCCCAGACGCGCGTCGAGTAGATCGACTCGCCGACGCGCCCGAGGTAGGTCCCGAAGTCCGCCAGCACCGCGCGCTGCTCGGCCGGGATGGTGCCCTCCAGCGTCGGGGAGATGTTGAGCAGCATGTTGCCGCCCTTGCTGACCCGGTCGATCAGCGCGTGGATCATCTGCGTGCTCGAGTAGTAGCCGATGCCCCGGGTGTAGCTCCAGCTGCTGCTGGAGATGGCGTCGTCGGTGAGCCAGTAGGGCGTGACGATGTCGGCCGGGCCGCCGCGTTCGTAGTCGGCGACTTCGCCGCTGGTGTTGAAGCCGTGGTCGAAGTGCTTGAACGTCGAGACGACTTCCTTCCCCCATTTTTCGGCCTGGTTGTAGTAGTAAGCCAGGAATTCGAGGCGCTGCTGCTCCCCCACCGCGCACGGGCCGCTGTTGATGCAGTAGCCGGGCGAGTTCAGCGAAAAGTCCTGCCAGAGGATGTCGGGCTTCGCGCGGTCGATGACTTCCTTGAGCTTGGCCAGCCAGAGCGCGTCTTCTTCGGCGCGCGGCAGCTGGCCGTAAAGCTTCCGCAGGCTCGGGGTGCTCTGCGGCGGGGCGAAGTCGTAGAAGCCGTTGTAGTTGAACGCGTGGTGCATCGCGACCAGCAGCTTCAGGCCCTGCCCGCGGATGGCGTCGGTGAACAGCTTCAGCAGGTTGAGGTGCGGCCCGCGGGCCACCGAGTTCCACTCGTTGACCTTGCTGTCCCACATGGAAAACCCGTCGTGGTGCTCGGCGACCGGGCCGGCGAACTTCGCCCCCGACGCCTTGACCACCCGCGCCCACTCCTCCGGGTCGAACTGCCCGCCGCGGGAGACGAGCTTCGGCGCGAACTGCACGGGGTTGCCCGCCACGTCGGTGCCGCCGTCGATGAACCGGTCGTAGCCCCACACCGCCGGGTCGCCGTAGGTGGCCTTGTGGTGCTTGTTCTCCCCGCTGTCCGGGATGTACATGTTCCGGCCGTACCACTCGCTGCCGAACTCCGGCGTGGTGAAGGCACCCCAGTGCCAGTAGATGCCGAACTTGGCGTCCTGGAACCACTCCGGCGCGGGCGGGTGCCGGTCGACCGACGGCCAGGTCGGTTCGTAGGACTGCGCGGCGGCCGCCGCCGGACCGGCCAGCGCCGGCGGCATGGCCGCCGCGGCGAGCCCGGCGGCGGCGAGGGCACCGAACTGCCGTCGGGAGAACGGGTTCTGGGCAGGGGGCATCGTTGCACGCTCCTGGGTGAGGGGACCTAGCAGGAAATCAACTGGTGCAGCAGGTCGTGCGGCACCTCGCGGTGGAAGGCATCGAGGTTCTCCCGCACCTGGGCGGCGCTCGTGACGCCGACCAGGACGGAGTTGACGGCGGGATGCGCGGCGGCGAAGGCGAGCGCGCACGCGGCCAGGTCGTAGCCCGCCGAAGCGGCGACCTCCCGCATCCGCCGGGCGCGCGCCACCAGGTCCGCCGCCGCCGGGGCGTAGTCGAACCAGGCGCCGGGCCGGGGGTCGATGAGCAGGCCGGAGTTGAACACCCCGCCCAGCACCACGGCCACCCCGCGCTCGGCGCACCGGTCGAGCAGCCGGGCTCCGCTCCGGTCCAGCAGCGTGTACCGGCCGGCGAGCAGGACCACGTCGACGTCGAGCCGTTCGACGAACCGGGCGGGCATCTCCCACTGGTTCATCCCGACGCCGATCGCGGAGACCACGCCTTCGTCGCGCAGCCGGCGCAGCTCCGGCCACGCCTCGGAAGCGGCTTGCTCTTCGTGGTCGTCGGGGTCGTGGAGGTAGGCGATGTCGACGCGGTCGAGGCCGAGCCGGTCGAGACTGCCTTCGATCCCCCGGCGGACGGCGTCCGCCGAGAAGTCGAAGAAGCAGCCGCCGTCGGTGAGCGTCCGGCCGACCTTCGTCGACACGGTGAACGAGCCCGCGGGCCGCCCGGCCAGCGCCCGGCCGAGCCGGCGCTCGGCCAGCCCGAAGCCGTAGTAGGGCGCGGTGTCGAAGTACCGGACCCCGGCGGAGGCCGCCGCGGCGACGACCTCCGCGGCGGCCTCGTCGTCGACCTCGCCGAAGACGTTGCCCAGGCCCGCGGTGCCCAGGCCGAGGTCCGCCATCAGGTCTGCCGCTTGCCGCTGGTGATCCGGGACATCACCAGCGCGATGAGGATGATCGCGCCGTTGAGCGCCCCGATCCACTGCGCGGGCACGCCGGCCAGTGTCAGCACGTTCTGGATCATGTACAGCAGCAGGATGCCGGTGAACGCGCCGAAGAGCGTGCCGCGGCCACCGTTGAGGCTGACGCCGCCGATCACGGCGGCGGCGAACACCGTGAAGATGTAGCCGTTGCCCTGCGCCGCGGCCACCGAGGCGAGCCGGCCCGAGAGCAGCAGCCCGCCGAGCGCGGCCAGCACACTGGCCCCGATCAGCACGATCCACACGATCCGGTCGGTCCGGATGCCCGCGGCCTTCGCCGCGTCCTCGTTGCCGCCGATCGCGTACAGGCTGCGGCCGAACCGGGTGTAGCCGAGCAGGACGATCCCGCCGGCGAACAGCAGCACGCAGATCCAGATCGACGCCGGGATCCCGGCCCACAGCGTGGTGCCGAGGTAGAGCATCGAATCGGACATGCCGAAGAACGTCTGGCCGCCGGAGATGCCGGTCAGCAGGCCGCGCAGCACGATGAGCATGCCGAGGGTGACGACGAACCCGCTCAGCCCGAACCGGACGATCAGCAGGGCGTTGAGGGCGCCGACGACCACGCCGACGAGCAGCACGACGGGAACGCCGGTCCAGGACGGCAGCAGCCCGAGGGAATGGCCGCCGGTGATCGTCAGCCAGGCCGCCACGCCGGGGGCGAGCCCGAACGTCGATTCCAGCGACAGGTCCATCTTGCCGACGACCAGGACCATCGTCTGGGCGAGCACCAGCAGCGCGATCTCCGACATCGTCTGCAGGATGTTGATCACGTTGTCGTACTGCAGGAACACCGGGTTCACCAGCTGGCCCACGACGGCGATCGCGATGATCCCGGGCACCAGCGCGAAGTCGCGCAGGCGGGCCAGCGCGATGCGTCGGGGCGCGGGCGGGGTTCCGGTCCGCGGCGGGGCGCCCACCGCGGCGGGGCTTTCAGGCATCGAGGTCGACTCCTTCCATGGCGGCCACGACCTCGCGGTCCTGCCAGCCTGCGGGCATTTCGGTGGTGAGGTGGCCGTGCACCACGACCAGCAGCCGGTCGCACAGGCGGAGATCGTCGAGCTCGTCCGAGGCGATCAGCACCGCGGTGCCCGCCGCGGCGGCCTCCGCGACCTTGCCCAGGAGGAACTCCTTCGACCGCACGTCGACCCCGGCGGTGGGGGTGATCAGCACGAGCAACGCGGGATCGCCCGCGAGGGCGCGGGCCATCACGACCTTCTGCTGGTTGCCGCCGGAGAGCGCGGACACCGGCAGCTCGGGGCCGGGGGTCTTGACCGCCAGCCGGGAGATCAGCTGCCCGGCGAGCCGGTCGCGCAGGCCGGACCGGACGAAGATGCCGGGCCCGAGCCGGTCCATCACGCTCATCGTGGAGTTGTCCGCAATGGACATCTCCGGCACGAAACCCTGGTGGTGGCGGTCTTCCGGGACGAACCCGACCCCCGCGGCCAGCGCGGCCGGTACGTCGCCGGGCCGGGGCCGGGAGCCGGCGACGAGAACCGTGCCGGCGGTGGGTTTGCGCAGCCCGGCCAGTGCCTCGGCGAGCTCGGTCTTGCCGCTGCTGCCGGAGCCGGCCAGCCCGACGACCTCGCCGGGCGCGATGTCGAAGGACACGTCCTCGAAGAACGGGGCGAGGGTCAGGTCGTCCACCCGAAGCACGGGTTCGGCGCCGTGCCGGGCCGACGACGCTCGTTCCTGCGTCACGACGGCGTTCTCCCCGGTCATCGCCGCGACGAGGTCGGCCTTCGGCAGTTCGGCGACCGGCGCGGTGAGGACGTGCCGGGCGTCCCGGTACACCGTCACCGTGTCGCAGATTTCGTACACCTCCTGGAGGTGGTGGCTGATGAACAGGAACGTGACGCCCTGGCGCTGCAGCTCGGCGATGTGCCCGAACAGCCGGGTGATGGCGGCCCCGTCGAGCTGGGCGGTCGGCTCGTCGAGGATGACGAACCGGGCGCCGAACGACAGGGCCCGCGCGATCTCGACGAACTGCCGCTGCTCGACGCTCAGCTCCCGGGCCGGCCGGTGCACGTCGACGTCGACCGACCAGCGCTCCAGCAGCTCGGCGGCCGAGCGGCGCAGCGCGGACCAGCGGACGAACCCGCCGCGGGTCTCCTGCCGGTTGAGGAACAGGTTCTCCGCCACCGACAGGTCGGGGATGATCGTCGACCGCTGGTACACGCACGCCACCCGGGCGCGCCAGGCGTCCCGGTCGGCCAGTGCCGGGGCCGGTTCCCCGTCCAGCCGCACGGTGCCGGCGTCCGGCTCGGTCAGTCCGGTGAGGACGGACACCAGGGTCGACTTGCCCGCCCCGTTGCGGCCGACGAGCGCGTGGGTCTGTCCGGGCAGGACGGTCAGGTCGGCGTGGTCGAGCGCCACGGTGGCGCCGTAGCGCTTGACCACGCCGCGTGCCTCGACGACCGGCACGGTGCTCATGTTCGCTTCCTCTCGCCAACCGGGTCAGCTCTTGCTGTTGCCCCACAGGGACTGGTCGTCGACCTTGACGCTGCTGACCGGCCCGAACGTGGCGCCGTCCGCGGTGACCAGCGGCGCGGCCAGCTGGTCCTCCATCAGGCCCTCGCGGACCTGGATGATGGTGCTGTCGTGGTCGGTCTTGCCTGCCGCCGGCGTCTTGCCGTCGATGGCGTCCTTGACGTACTGCAGGGCGTACTTGGCGAACAGGTCCGCGGGCTGGGACACGGTCGCGTCCATCTCGCCGGACCGGATCTTGGCCAGTTCCTCGGGGATGCCGTCGTTGGACACGATGAACACGTGCTTCGGGTCGCTCGCCGGGACAGCGAGGCCGCGCTGCTTCAGCAGCTGCAGCGTGCCGGACAGGGCGAAGCTGGACTGCATGTAGACGCCCTTGATGTCCGGGTTCGCGGTCAGCCGCGTCTGCAGCTTCTGGGCGGCGGTGTTGGCGTCCCAGTTGGTGGCCTCGCCGAAGACGGTGATCCCCGGGAAGTTCTTCTTCATGCAGTCGTTGAAGGCCTCGGTGCGGTCGCGGCCGTTGATCGAGGCGAGGTCGCCCTGCAGCATGACGACCTTGCCCTTGCCGGCGAGCTTGGTGCCGAGGAACTGGCAGGCCTTCTCGCCGTAGGCCCGGTTGTCCGCGCGCACGACCATGTAGACGTTGCCCTGGTCGGGCCGGGTGTCGACGGACACGACCGGGATCTTCTTGGTCGCCAGCTGCTGCAGGGTCGGGATGATCGCCGCGGTGTCCTGCGGCGCCATCACCACGCCCTTGACGCCCTGGCTGATCATCGTCTGCACGTTGGCCGTCAGGTTGGCGACGTCGTTCTGCGAGTTGGTGGTCTTGAGGTCGAGGCCGAACTGACCGGCGAACTGGGGCACGTACTTGATGTAGGCGTTCCAGAAGTCGGTGTCCGAGCGCGGGTAGTCGACGCCGACGACGGTCTTGCCGCCCGAAGCGCCGGTGGAGCCGCCGCCGCTGCAGCCGGCCAGTGCGGCCGCGGTCAGGACGCCGGCGGTGACGACGGTCGCGGCGCGCAGGTGCTGGAACTTCATGACCTCTCCTCGTTGACAGGTTTGGGGCGGAGACGGAGGCCGGACATCCCGCCGTCCACGGCGAGATCGGTGCCGGTGGTGGCGCCGGATTCCGGGCCGGCCAGGTAGCAGATCGCCGCGGCGACCTCCTCGGCGGTGACCAGCCGGCCGGTCGGCTGGCGCGCGGCGAGGGCGGCCAGCTCGGCGTCGGGATCGTCGGCTTTCGAGAGCAGCCGGTCGATCCACGGCGTGTGCGCGGTGCCGGGGTTCACGCAGCACACGCGGATGCCCTCGGCCAGGTGGTCGGCGGCCATCGCGCGGGTGAGCGCGAGGACCGCGCCCTTCGTGGCGCTGTAGAGCGCTCGCTGCGGCAGCCCGGCGGTGGCCGCGATCGAGCAGGTGTTCACGATCGCCGCCGCGGCCGACTCCCGCAGGTGCGGCAGGGCCGCGCGGGTCACCCGCACCATGCCCACGACGTTGACGTCGAACACGCGGTGCCACTCCGCGTCTCCGTTGTCCTCGACCGTCCCCTGTGCCCCGATCCCGGCGTTGTTGACCAGGACGTCCAGGCCGCCGAGGTGCTCGACGGCGGCGGCGACCGCGGCTCGCACCGAGTCGTCGTCCGACACGTCCGCCCGCACGCCGGTCAGCGGTTCCTCGACCTTGTCGTTCAGGTCGAGGCAGACGACCCGGGCACCGCGCGCGGACAGCCGCAGCGCGGTGGCGAGCCCGATGCCGGACGCGCCGCCGGTCACGATCGCGCGGACGCCGTCGAACTCCCCGCTCACGCGACCACCACCGCGTCCCGCTGCCAGACCGGGCCGTCCGGGAACCGGTACCGCGCCACGGATTCCGCGTGCAGCCGCGCGCCGAGGCCCGGTTCGACCGGGGCCAGGTAGCGGCCCCGCTCGATCCGCACCGGGTCGACGAAGTGCTCGTGCAGGTGGTCGACGTACTCGATGACGCGGTCGGTCTGCGTGCCGCTCACCGCGACGAAGTCGAACATCGCCAGGTGCTGCACCATTTCGCACAGCCCGACCCCGCCGGCGTGCGGGCACACCGGGACGCCGAACTTCGCCGCCAGCAACAGGATCGCGATGTTCTCGGTGACCCCGGCGACCCGGCTGGCGTCGAGCTGCAGCACGTCGATCGCCTGCGCCTGCAGCAGCTGCTTGAACATCACCGCGTTGTGCGTGTGCTCGCCGGTGGCCACCTTGATCGGCGCCACCGCCCGGCGGATCGCCGCGTGGCCGAGCACGTCGTCCGGTGACGTCGGTTCCTCGATCCAGTACGGGTCGAATTCGGCCAGCGGGCGCAGCCATTCGATGGCCTGCCCGACACCCCACGCCTGGTTGGCGTCGATGGCGATCCGCACGTCCGGCCCCACGACATCCCTGGCGAGCCGCAGCCGGCGGATGTCCTCGTCGAGGTCGGCGCCGACCTTGAGCTTGATCTGGGTGAAGCCGTCGGCGACCGCCTCCGCCGAGAGCGCCGCCAGCTTCTCCGGCGAGTAGCCGAGCCAGCCGGGAGTCGTGGTGTAGGCGGGAAAACCGGTTTCCAGGAGCTCGGCCTGGCGGGCGGCGCGGCCCGGTTCGGCGCGGCGGAGGATGTCGAGGGCTTCGTCGCGGGTCAGCGCGTCCTGCAGGTACCGGAAGTCGACGAGATCGACCAGCTCCTCCGGCGGCATCTCGGCCAGCAGCCGCCAGACCGGCTTGCCTTCGCGGCGGGCCCGCAGGTCCCACGCCGCGTTGACGATCGCGGCCGCGGCCATGTGGATCGCGCCCTTGTCCGGCCCCAGCCACCGCAGCTGGCTGTCCCCGGTCAGCCGTCGCGAGAAGGCACCGAGGTCGGCGAGCGCCTCGTCCACCGGCATCCCGGCGACCAGGGGCACCAGCGCCCGGACGGCGGCGACCTCGACGTCGTTGCCGCGGCCCACGGTGAAAGCGAGCCCGTAGCCCTCTTCGCCGTCGCTCGTGCGGATGGTCACGTACGCCGCCGAGTAGTCCGGTTCCGGGTTCATCGCGTCCGACCCGTCCAGGCTCAGCGACGTCGGGAAGCGGACGTCCACGGCATCGATGGCGCTGATCACTTCGGCCAACGGGGCCACCTCTCCTTCGGGGCAGACAACATATGTATGGCTACGCGTCGGCACGCAGAATGTCCAGAGTCGATCCGTAACACGGCAATAACTTGGACTCAACGTGACAGTCGACTACTTTCCGCGGTTTTACGTATGATGACTGGCCAGAGCTTTGAACAAGACATCATATGTCTGCTACCGTCCCCCGCCATGCGCTTCCAACGCCTCGGCGACCCCGGCCACGAGATCCCCGTCGTCCTCGACGAAACCGGTGCGGCGCGGGACCTGCGTTCGCTGACCCCGGACGTCGACGGCGCCTTCTTCGCCGCCGACGGCGTCGCGCGGGCCCGGGCGGCGCTGCGCGAGGGGACCCTGCCGGCGCTGGAGGTCACGGGGCTGCGCGTCGGCGCCCCGGTGGCCCGGCCCGGCCTGCTCGTCTGCATCGGGCTGAACTATTCCGACCACGCCGCGGAAACCGGAGCCGAGCCGCCCGCGGAGCCGGTGGTGTTCCTCAAGGCCACCAACACGATCGTCGGCCCGGACGACACCGTGCTCATCCCGCGCACCAGCACCAAGACCGACTACGAAGTCGAACTCGCCGTGGTGCTCGGCGGCCGGGCGCGGTACCTCGCGTCGCCGGAAGACGCCGGCGCGGTCATCGCCGGGTACGCCGTGTCGAACGACGTCAGCGAGCGCGAGTTCCAGCACGAACGCGGCGGCCAGTGGACCAAGGGCAAGTCCTGCGAGACGTTCAACCCGCTCGGGCCGTGGCTGGTCACCCCGGACGAGGCCGGCGACCCCCAGGAGCTGGGCCTGCGCCTGGCCGTCAACGGGGAGCAGCGCCAGGACGGCACCACGAAGAACATGCTCTTCGACGTCCGGCACGTCGTCTGGTACCTCAGCCAGTTCATGGTGCTGGAGCCGGGTGACGTCGTGAACACCGGCACGCCGGCCGGGGTCGCCTTCGGTGCCAACGACTTCCCCTACCTGTCCGAAGGGGACGAAGTGACCGTGGAGATCGACGGCCTCGGCCGCCAGCACCACCGGATCGGCCGGGCGTGACCGGCCGGCGCGTCGACGCGCACCACCACCTGTGGCAGACCTCCGTCCGCCGTCACGCGTGGCTGGACGGCGACGAGACCGCGACCATCCGCCGCGACTTCACCCCGGCGGACCTGCGCGCGGCCGCCGAGGGGATCGACGCGACGGTGCTCGTCCAGGTGCTGCCGGACCTGGACGAGTCGGTCGAGTTCCTCGCGACCGCGGCCGCCGAGCCGCTCATCGCCGGGGTCGTCGGCTGGCTCGACCTCACCGGCTCGCCGGCGCGGGACCTCGAACGGCTGCGGTCGGCCCCGGGCGGCGAGCTGCTGACCGGCATCCGGCACCTCGTCCAGGCCGAACCCGACCCGCGCTGGCTGGAACGCGAAGACGTCCTCGCCGGGCTGGCGGCGGTGCGGGACGCCGGGCTGGTGTACGACCTGCTCGTGCTGCCCCACCAGCTTCCGGCGGCCACGGCGGCGGTCCGGGCCCTGCCGGACCTCACCTTCGTCCTGGACCACCTCGCGAAGCCGCCGATCGCGAGCGGCGAGCTCGAACCGTGGGCGAGCGGGATCGCGACCCTGGCGCGGGAGCCCAACGTCGTCGCGAAGCTGTCCGGGCTCGTCACCGAGGCCGACCGGGAGCACTGGACGGCCGCGGATCTGCGGCCGTACGCGGAAACCGCGCTCGCCGCCTTCGGCCCGGACCGGCTGATGCTCGGCTCCGACTGGCCGGTGTGCCTGCTCGCCGGGACGTACGCGGAAGTCATGAACGCCGCCGAAAGCCTCCTCGACGGGCTTTCCCCGGCCGAAAGCGATGCCGTCCGCGGCGGAACCGCGTCCCGCGTCTACGGGCTGGCGTCATGACCGCCACCGTCCGGCTCGCGTACGGCGAGACCGGACTGGAGCTCGCCATCGACCCGGACGTCACCACCGTGGTGACGCCGGTGCACCACCCGGTCACCGAACCCGCGGAAGTGCTGCTGCGCCGGGCGTTGCGGGAACCGGTCGCCGGGCCGCCGCTGCGCGAGCGGGTGCGGCCGGGGCAGACCGTCGCGATCTCGGCGTGCGACGGGACCCGGCCGCAGCCGCGCGACCTGATGATCCCGGCGATCCTCGCCGAGCTCGACGGCGTCGTCCGCCTCGAGGACGTCGTCATCCTGGTCGCCACCGGCACCCACCGCGGCAACACCGACGCCGAGCTGCGCGCGATGTTCGGCGACGACGTCGCCGGCACCGTCCGGATCGTGAACCACGACGCCCGCGACCGCGCGAGCCTGACCTGGCTGGGCCGTCACGGCGACGACGTCCCGGTGTGGCTGAACAGCGAGTGGGTGGCCGCCGACGTCCGGATCACCACCGGGTTCGTCGAACCGCACTTCTTCGCGGGGTTTTCGGGCGGCCCCAAGCTCGTCGCACCCGGGCTGGCGGCGCTGGAAACCGTGCTGGTGCTGCACGACGCCCGCCGGATCGGGCACCGCAACGCCACCTGGGGCATCACCGAAGGCAACCCGGTGCACGACGACGTCCGCGCGATCGCCGCGGCCACCGGTGTCACCTTCGCCTTCGACGTCATCCTCAACCGCGACAAGGCGGTCATCGGCGCGTTCGGCGGTGACCTGCTCGCCATGCACGCGGCCGCCGCCCGGGCCGCCCGTGACGTCGCCATGCGGCCGGTACCGGCGCCGTTCGACGTCGTGGTGACGACCAACTCCGGGTATCCGCTCGACCAGAACCTCTACCAGGCCGTCAAGGGGATGTCGGCGGCGCACCGGATCACCAGGCCGGGCGGGACGATCGTCTGCGCCGCGGAGTGCCGGGACGGCTTCCCCGACCACGGCTCCTACCGGGAGGTCCTCGCGTCGGCGAGTTCCCCGGCGGCGCTGCTCGCGGAGATCTCGGCCCGCGCGGTGACCGTGCCCGACCAGTGGCAGGTCCAGATCCAGGCGAAGATCCAGGACGAATGCCGGGTGGTCGTGCACACCGATTTCCTGAGCGAAGCCGACCTCGCGACTGCGCACCTGACCCGGACCACCGACATCGCGGCCACCGTCGCCGAAGCCCTCGACCGGGCCGGGCCGGGCGCGCGGGCCTGTGTGCTGCCGGAAGGCCCGCTCACGATCCCGTACGTGGCATGAGTACCGCCGATCTCGGGTTCGCCCGCGTCGACCTGGACCGCGAAGACCGGCAGGGACTCCCGGAAGTCGTCTACGGGCCGGGGAAAACCCCGGCGCAGGTCGCGGCCATCGTGCAGACGCTGCTCGCGCACAACACCGGTCCGGTGCTGGTCACCCGGGTCGAAGCCGAACCGGCGCGTGCGGTGCTGGCCGAGGTTCCCGGCGGCCGCTACTCCCCCGGCGCCCGGCTGCTGGTCTGGCGCCCGGCCCCGGCGACCGCCTTCACGGTCGCGGTGGCCGCAGCCGGGACGTCCGACGGCCCGGTCGCCGAGGAAGCCGCGGAAGTCGCCGCGGCCGTCGGCTTCTCGGTGGACACGGTCACCGACGTCGGCGTCGCGGGCATCCACCGCCTGCTCGCCGAAGCAGACCGGCTGCGCGAGGCCGACGCGGTCATCGTCGTCGCGGGCATGGAAGGTGCGCTCGCTTCGGCCGTCGGCGGGCTGGTCGCCTGCCCGGTGATCGCCGTGCCGACGTCCACCGGGTACGGCGCCGGCCTCGAGGGCGTGACCGCGCTGCTCGCCATGCACGCGTCCTGCGCGGCCGGGATCACCGTCGTCAACATCGACTCCGGGTTCGGCGCGGCCATGGCCGCCTTCCGGCTCGCCCAGGTCCTGCGGAGGTCCCGGTGACGATCTGCGTCATCTCCCCCTTCACCGGCCTGGCCGGGGACATGCTGCTCGCCGCCCTCGCCGACGCCGGCGCGCCGCTGGAGCGCGTCCGCTCCGCCATCGCCTCCAGCGGGCTGACCGCGTGGGAGCTGCGTGTCCATTCCTTGCTCACACACGGGCTGATGGCGGCCCGGGCGCTCGTGGACGTGACCGACGACGCGACCAGCCGGTCCGCGGCCGAACTGATCGCCATGGCCGGGCGGGTCGAACCCGCGCCGGTCGCGGCCAAGGCGGTCGCCGCCCTCCGTGCGATCGCCGAAGTCGAAGGCAGGCTGCACGGCGAAGCACCCGAACGCGTCCACCTGCACGAACTCGGCGGGCACGACACACTCGTCGACGTCATCGGGGTCTGCGCCGCGCTCGACGCGCTCGAAGTGTCCACTGTGTACTGCGGGGCGCTGCCGCTCGGCAGCGGCACGGTCCGCACCGCCCACGGCCTCCTCCCCTGCCCGGCCCCGGCGACCGCGGCGCTGCTGCGGGGCGCGCAGACGGTCGGGAGCGACCTCACCGGCGAGACGGTCACCCCGACCGCGGCCGCGTTGCTGCGGGCCGTCGGCGCCCGGTTCGAGCCGCCGCCGGAGTTCCGCCTGCTGGCCACCGGTTACGGCGCGGGCACCCGGTCGCTGCCGGACCGGCCGAACATCGCGGTCGTGCACCTCGGCGAGCCGGTCGGCGCCGGGTCCCGCACGCTGGTGGTGCTGGAGACCAACCTCGACGACGTCACCGGCGAAGTGCTCGGCCACGTCGTGGGCGAGCTGCTGGCAGCCGGGGCGCTCGACGCTTGGCTCAGCCCGGTGACGATGAAGAAGGGCCGGCCGGCGCACGTCCTGCACGTGCTCGCCGAGCCCGGGCACGCCGCCCGGCTCGGGGACCTGATGCTCGCCGAAACCGGCAGCCTCGGCTTCCGCGAGTACCCGGTCCGGCGGACCGCCCTCGAACGGGAGACCGAAACGGTCGACGTCCTCGGCCTGCCGGTGCGGCGCAAGCGCGGGCCGCACGGCGCGAAGCCGGAGCACGACGACGTGGTGGCCGCCGCACGCGAACTCGGGCTGCCGGCGCGGGTCGTCGCGACGATCGCGGCGGGCCGCTGATGGACGGCACCCGGCTCGTGAGCCACCTGGCCGCCCTCGGCCGGCTCGCGGTGGCGTTCTCCGGCGGCGCGGATTCGGCACTGGTACTCGCGGCGGCCGTCCGTGCCCTCGGCCCGGCGAACGTGCTGGCGGTGACGGCGAACTCGGCGAGCCTGGCCGCGGTGGAACTGGCCGACGCCCGGCGGATCGCGGCGGACCTCGGCGTCCCCCACCTGACCCCGCCGACCGCCGAGCTGGCCGAGCCGGGCTACGCGGCCAACGGCCGGAGCCGGTGCTACTTCTGCAAATCGACGGTGCTCACGACGATCGCCGAGGTGGCGGCCGCGCACGGTTTCCCGGCCGTGGCCACGGGAACGAACGCGGACGACGCCGTCGACCCGTTCCGGCCGGGCATCCGCGCGGGCGACGAACTCGGCGTGCACACCCCGCTGCGCACCCTCGGCCTGTCCAAAGAGGACGTCCGGACGATCGCCCGCGGCTGGGGCCTGGTCTGGGCGGACAAACCGGCGGCCCCCTGCCTGGCGAGCCGCGTCCGGTACGGCATCCCGATCACCACGGCCACGCTGGCCCGGGTGGAACGGGCCGAATCGGCGGTGCGCACGTTCTTGGCCGAGCGCGGGGTGCACTCACGCAACGTCCGGGTCCGCGACCTCGGCGGCACGGCCCGGGTGGAACTCGACCCCGAGGCGACCACGGCCCTCCACGACGACGAGCAGTTGCCGGCGGCCGTACGGGCGGCGGGTTTCGCCGAAGCGACGGTGTCGCCCTTCCGCTCCGGCGCCCTCAACCACGAACCGGGCTGAACCGCCCGGCCGGGGGATCCCGCCGCGCCGGTGGTGGTCGCCTTCACCCGCCGGGATGCGCCGCACGGGTCGCGCGGGCCGCCAGCTCGGCAAAGGCCTCCCGCAACTGCCGCGGCCCCACCACCTCCACCTCGCAATCGAAACGCAGCAACCCCGCAGCAAGAGCTGCCCACGACCAGGACCCGATACTCAGCCGCGTCTTCCCCGGGGCCGCTTCCTCGACCACAGCGTCGCCGGCGAACGGTGCCACGTCCTCGACCGGCCGGTCGAGGACCACCTCGCCCCGGCACGGCCAGCGGTCACCCCCGTCCGATCCCTTGAAGCGGGCGGCAAGGAAGGCCGCGACGTCGCCGCCCGGCACCTCCCGCGGGGTGAACCGCGGCCCGTTCGGGACGCGCAGCCGCATCCGGTCGGCTCGGTAGGTCCGCCAATCCCCACGGACGGCGTCCCAGCCGACCAGATACCACCGTCCACTTCGGACCACCAGGTGGTGCGGCTGCACCCGCCGCGGCCGGTCGTCGTCCGGTCGTGACGGGGACTCGTAGTCGAACCGGACCTCTTCGGTGGCCCGGATCGCCGCGCTCAGCGCGAGCAGGACGTCCGGGACGACCTGGACCGCGGCGGTCCCGGCCGCGGCGATCTCCAGCACGTCGACGCGCTGCCGCAGCCGGGCGGGCAGCAGCTGCCGCACCGTGGCCAGCGCCCGCGCGGCGGCCTCTTCGATGCCCGCGCCGGTCCCGACGGCGATCCGCAGCGCCACCGCCAGCGCGACCGCCTGCTCTTCGTCGAACAGCAACGGCGGCAGCTGCCCGCCCGCTTCGAGCCGGTAGCCGCCGTCGGGGCCCTTGACCGCCTGAACGGGGTAGCCGAGCTCGCGCAGCCGGTCGACGTCCCGGCGCACGGTCCGTTCGCTGACGCCCAGCCGGCCGGCGAGCAGCGCGCCCGGCCAGTCCCGGCGGGCCTGCAGCAGGGACAGCAGGGCGAGCAGGCGACCCGAGGTCGCCGTCGAAGAGGCGATCGGCACGAAGCCATGGTGCCACGAAAAGCGGACGTTCCCTGACCGCTACTCCTGCGAACGTGGCTCTCGCCACCGGAACCCACCGGTGGCGGAAACCCTCCAGAAGGACCGGACATGTCGCTCACCGCTGTCGCCCACCTCAACTTCACCGGCCAGGCCCGCGAGGCCCTCGAGTTCTACCGGTCGGTCTTCGGCGGCCAGGTCACCATCGCCACCTACGGCGATTTCGGGATGCCCGCCGAGCTGCCGGGCGCGGCCAAGGTGGTGTTCGGCCAGGTCACCGCGGACAACGGCTTCAGCGTGATGGCCTACGACGTCCCCGGCACCGACGCCCCGGCCCCCACCACGCCCACCACCCGCCGCGAGAACGGCACCACGATCACGCAGGAGCGGTTCTTCCTCTCCGTCCGCGGCGCGACGGTCGACGAGGTCTCCCCGGTGTGGAAGGGCCTCGCCGAGGGCGCGACGGTCATCGAAGAGTTCGGCCCGGCCCCGTGGGCCCCGGCGTTCGGGATGCTGACCGACCGCTTCGGCGTCACCTGGATCGTCGACGTCGCGGCCGCGTACCAGGGCTGACCACTTCCCCCGCGTGGCGGCGGGGTGCCCGCACCCCGCCGCCACGCCCGGCCACGGAGAGACCTCCTGTGCAGACCCGCCCCCTCGGCCGCACCGGCCTCCAGGTCAGCGTGTTCACCCTGGGCACGATGATGTTCGGCCCGTACGGCAACCCCGACGCGGACGCGTGCGTCCGGATCGTCCACCGCGCGCTCGACCACGGCATCACCACCATCGACACCGCCGACGTCTACGGCGACGGCGAGAGCGAGCGGATCCTCGGCAAGGCCCTGCGCGGCCGCCGCGACGACGTCGTCCTCGCCACCAAGGGCAACGGCCCGATGGGACCGGGCTCCAACCAGCGCGGCAACTCCCGCGGCTGGATCGTCTCCGCCGTCGAAGGGTCGCTGCGCCGCCTCGGCGTCGACCACCTCGACCTCTACCAGCTGCACCACCCCGAGCCCGGCACCGACATCGAGGAGCCGCTGAGCGCGCTGACCGACCTGCAGCGCGCGGGCAAGGTGCGGGTCATCGGGCACTCCAACCTGCCGGCGTCCGAGATCGTCGAGGCCCAGTGGGTGGCGCAGCGCCGCGGCCTGGCCCGGTTCCGCACCGAGCAGCTGCACTACTCGATCCTCAACCGCGGGGTCGAGCGCGAAATCCTGCCGGTGTGCCGTCGCCACGACCTCGGCGTGCTGGTGTGGAGCCCGTTGTCGATGGGACTGCTCACCGGCCGCTACCGTCCGGAAGCGGCCGCGGCCGGGCGCTTGCACTGGGCCCCGCGGCACATGACCGACGCACGCAAGCTCGCCGCCGTCGACGCGCTCGTCCCGGTCGCCGAGGAGGCCGGAATCCCGTTGCGGCACTTGGCGTTGGCGTTCGTCACCACCCACCCCGCGGTCTCCTCGGCGATCATCGGCCCCCGCACCGAGGACCAGCTGGCGGACCTGCTCGCCGGAGCCGGCACCCGGATCGGGGACGACCTCCTCGACCGGATCGACGAAATCGTCCCGCCCGGCACCGATCTCGGGCCGGTGGACGTGGCCTACGAACCACCGCACCTCGCGCAGCCGCACCTGCGGCGCCGCGGGACCGGCTGCGCCGAGCCGTGAGACCGGAGGCGCGGCACGTCCAGCTGTACTGATCGGTGAGGTTGGGGACGCGGCTGGCGGGTGGGTGGCCTGCGAGTGCGGTGTGTCCGCGGTGGTGGTTGTAGGTGTGCAGCCAGAGTGGCAGGCGCGGTGTCGTTCGGTCTTCTCCCCGGGCAGCACAGCTAGCGCGACCGGAACGTCTTCCGGTACGCGCTCGGGCTCACCCCCACCGTCTGCGCGAACTGCACCCGGAAGTTGCTCGGCGACGGGAACCCGACCTGCCCGGCGATCCGGTCGATCGTGTACTCGGTCAGCTCCAGCAGCTCCTGGGCGTGCCGGATCCGCACGCCGGCCAGCCAGTGGACCGGGCTCTGGCCGGTTTCGGCCTGGAAGTGCCGGGTCAGCGTGCGGGTGCTCATGCCGGCCGCGGTGGCGATGTCGGCCAGGGTGAGCGGGCGGTGGGCGTTCTCCTCGATCCACGCCAGCGCCTTCTCCAGGGTCGCGGTCTGGTAGGTCGGGCGGTTGCGCAGGATGTACTGGCCCTGGCCGCCGGTGCGCTGCAGCGGCGCGACCGCCAGCCGCGCGGTGTCGGCGGCGACCGCCGCTCCGTAGTCGCGCTCCACGATGTGCAGGCACATGTCCAGGCCCGCCGAGGCACCCGCGGACGTCAGGATCTGCCCGTTGTCGACGTAGAGCGCGTCCGGGTCGACCTCGACGGCGGGGTACCGCCGGGCCAGCTCGTCCGTGGCGAGCCAGTGCGTGGTCGCCCGCTGCCCGTCGAGCAGGCCGGCCTCGGCGAGGGTGAACGCGCCGACGCAGATCGAGGCGACCCGGGTGCCGCGCGCCACCGCGGCACGCAGGAACCCGGCGACGCCGTCCGGGGTGGGCCGATCGGGGTCGTTCCGGCCCGGGACGACGACGAGGTCGGCGTGCGCCACCTCGTCGAGCCCGGCGTCGACGTGCAGCCGCACCGGGCCGGCGCCGACCACCGGCTCCGGCCCGGCGACGACGATCCGGTAGCCCCCTCGCCCGTCCGGCAGCCGGACGCGGCCGAGCGTCTCGATCGGCGTGGCCAGATCGAAGGCGATGACGTCGTCGAGAGCCAGCACGGCCACCGTGTACATGCTCCCAACGTACGCCGGGTGGCGTGATCCAGGCGGCCGGCTACCCGTTGGCCAGCCGGCGGCGGACGGTGCGTTCCAGGATGCCGAGGGTGGCCTTGAGCGCGGACTCGGGCACCACCGGGAAGGTGAGGCGCCGCTTCCACTCCTCGCCGATCTCCGACCAGTCGTAGTAGGACGTGACGAGGGTGCCGCCCTCGGCGGGCTCCAGCCGGTAGCCGTAGAGGTGGCGGACGTGCGTCCCGGTCCGGCCTTCGACGGTCCAGGCGATCTCCGCACCCGGGACGAACTTGGTGATGACGACCTCGACGTCGTACTTCCCGAGCGGGACGTCCCCGAGGGCGTCCCGGTCCATGTGCACCAGGAACCGGTCGCCCGCCTGGCGCACCGGTTGCCCCTCCGCGCCCATGAGCATGCCGGAGGCGTCGATGTCCACGTGGCCCTGCGGGTCGGTCAGGACCGCGAAGACGGCGTCGGCGGGCGCCGGGACGAGCCGGGAGACCTCGAGGCGTTCGGCGCCCGGCGTCTCCGCGGTGGCGGTCAGCACCGCGCGGCCGAGGACGTGCCCGGCCATCGTGAAGCCGAGCACGGCCGGGGTGGCGTCGGCCGGGACGCCGATCGCGGGGACGTCGAGGGCGTGCACGACGAAGAAGTAGCGGTGCGGGCCGTGGCCGGCGGGCGGGGCCGCGCCGAGGAAGCGGGCTTCGCGGGTGTCGCCCGGGAGCTGGACGGCGCCGTCCGGGAGTCCGGAGCCGGTGGCGTCGCCCGCGCCTTCGGGCAGCTCGGTGACGGTGGCGGGGATGTCGGCGACCGCCCAGTGCCAGAAGCCGGAGCCGGTGGGGGCGTCGGGGTCGTAGACGGTCACGGCGTAGCTCTTCGTGCCCGCCGGGGCACCGCTCCAGGACAGCTGCGGGGAGAGGTCGGTCCCGGACCGGTGCTGCGGTGGCAGCGCGGCGCCCTCGGTGATCGTGGCGCTGGTGACGGTGAAGGAGGGAACCTCGGGAAGGCGGGCGAACGGGTCGTTCATCGGATCACTCTTCTGCAGGGGCGGATCGGTCTCCATCGACCATAGCACCAATAATCGATTATTACTGCGATCGTCTACACTTGTCCGGTGACAGCTTCTTCTCCGAGCCGGCCCATGTTGTCCGAGCAGGCCTACGCACGCCTGCGGGACGCGATCATGCGCGGACAGTACGCGCCCGGCGAAGCCCTCAAGCCGCAGGACCTGGCCGAGGCGCAGGGCGTGAGCCTGGCCGTGGTGCGCGAGGCGCTCGTCCGGCTGGTCGGTGACGGGCTGGCCGATCGGCTGCCGAACCGGGGCTTTGCGGTTCCGGTGTTTTCCGACCGCCGGTGGCAGGAGGTCGCGGAGGCCCGCCGGACGGTCGAACCCGTCGTCCTGCGGCTGTCGGTCGAGCGGGGGGACCTCGCCTGGGAAGGGCGGGTGCGGGCCACGCACCACCGGCTGGCCCGGACACCGGCGTTCGCTCCCGACGAGGGGCACCACTACACCGAGGAGTGGGCCGAGGCGCATCGGGTCTTCCACCGGACACTGCTGGAGGGGTGCGGCAACGCGGTGCTGCTGGAGACGTTCGACCGGATGTGGACGGCGAGCGAACTGGCCCGGCGGTGGTCGGCGCACCGGACGCCCGAGCGGGACTACCTGGCCGAGCACGCCCGGCTGGAGGAGGCGGCCTTGGCCCGGGACGCCGAGGCCGCGGCCGCAGCGCTGACCGAGCACCTCACGCTGACCGCGGCGGCACTGGCGGAGGAGTGAGCCGCGGCGCCCGTCCGCGCGAGACTCCCCCGCCTGCCCGCCCTCAGCGCAGGCTGAGGTCCATCGGCCGGGTCGGGATCGCGCCCAGCTCGGCCAGCGTCTCGTCGTCCAGCTCGATCTCCGCCACCGCGAGGTTGGCCTCCAGGTGCTCCACGCTCGCCGTTCCGGGGATCAGGTGCACGTTCGGCGCGCGGTGCAGCAGCCACGCCAGGCCGACCTGCGCCGGCGTCCGGCCCAGCTCCTGCGCCGCCTTCTGCACCGGCGGCTCGTCCGTCACCTTCGGCAGGCCGGGGAAGGCGCCTCCCAGCGGGAAGAACGGGACCCAGGCGATGCCCTCCGCGAGGCACAGCTCCAGCATCTCCTCGTCGTCCCGGCTGACGAGGCTGTAGGCGTTCTGCACGCAGGCGATGCCCGCCGGGAGCGCCCGGCGCAGCGTCTCCGGGGTCACCGCACTGAGGCCGATGGCGCCGATCTTGCCCTCGGCCCGCAGCTGGGTCATCACTTCCAGCTGGTCGTCGAGGTCCACCTGCTGGTCTCCCTCGGCGAGCACGCCCGGGAGGCGTTCGGCCCGGCGCAGGTTCACCAGGGGGATGCTGTCGACGCCCAGCGCCCGGAGGTTGTCCTCGACGCTGGCGCGCAGTTCCTCCGGCTTCTGCGCGAGGCGGAGCGGGGTCGGGGCTCCCGGGTCGGGGTCCGCTCCCACCTTCGTGGCGATCAGGGCGCCGGTCCGCACCTCGCGGATCACGTCGTTCACGAAGCCGTTGCCGTAGAACTGGGCCGTGTCCAGGTGGTCGACGCCCAGCTCGAGGGCTTGGCGCAGGAGGGCAACCGCTGCCGGGCGGTCGCCGCTCAGGCGTTCCAGCTGCATGGCTCCGTAGCCGACGCGGAAGACGGTTCGGCCGGCGAGGGTGGCTTGTTCGGTCGGCGGCATGAGGGGGTCCTGTCCTTGTGCGATGATGGGCTAAGCGGAGGTGCCTCCGCTCTTGCCGACCGTAGCACAAACGGAGGTGCCTCCGCTTTGCCTTCCTCTCCGTCTTCGCCTTCACCTGCCCGGCCCGTGCGGTCGGATGCGCGGAGGAACCGGGACAAGCTCGTCGCCGTGGCCCGGTCCGCGTTCGCCGGCGCCGAGGGGCCCGTGGCCCTCGAAGCCGTCGCCCGCGAGGCCGGGGTGGGGATCGGCACGCTCTACCGGCACTTCCCGACCCGGGAGGCGCTCGTTGAAGCCGTCTACGCCGCGGAACTCGACGACGTGACCGGGAGCGCCGCGCTCCTCCTCGAGCGGCTTGCGCCCGAGGCGGCTCTTCGGGCCTGGATGGATCGGTATGCGGCCTTCGTGGCCACCAAGCGGGGGATGGCCGATGCCCTCCGGGCCAGTGTCGCCTCCGGGCGGATCGCCACGCCCGCCACCCGGGCCCGGATCACCGGGGCCATCGGGCTGATTCTCGAAGCCGGCGTGAAAGCCGGGACCCTGCGGGCCGGTGTTCAGGCCGAGGACGTGACGCTGCTCGTGCTGGGAGTTTTTCTTTCCACCGCCGACGAACTCGATTCCGAGCGGACGCGCCGGATGCTCGATCTCGTCGCCGACGGGCTTCGCGCGGGTTAGGTTCAGGATGCGGTCACCGAATACGTGTTCGCCGCGAAGTTCATCCCGCCCGCCGATGACGTGATTTCGAATCCGAACTGGACTTCGCCGAGGGTGACGTCCCCGAACCAGCCTCGCGACTTTATCCAGTTCATCACCGCGAGGATGTCCACCGTTCCCGTGTTCGCGTCGGACGTACGGAGGAATGAGAACACTTCGTTCGATCCGTTCGATCCCCGGTAGACGTCCCACGTGTGGCCGCCCACCGTGACCGTCGTCTGCTTGGTCCCCAGTGGACCCACGGGACCCTGCTTGTTGACCCACAGCATGATCTCGTACGCGTTGTTGTTCGCCCAGATGTCGTACGCCGTCTCGTACGCCCCGCTTCCCGGCCTGGTCACGGTGAAGGTGCTCGATACCTGGTGCAGCGAACCGATCGTGCGGCCCACGTTCTTCGCCGAGTGGGGGTACGACTTGATCCCGCCCGTGTTCGGGTGGTCGGCCCACACTCCCCAGTTGCTGTAGGAATTCGCCCAGATGGTCTGCGGGCCCGCTCCGCTGCCCCAGACGTCGTTGCGGACCGTGTAACCCCCGTTGGACCACGTTGCCCATTTGTCCGACGATGACCAGGCAGCAGCTTCGGCCGCGCTCGCGGTGGTGGCCACCGCCGCGGCCGCCGTCAGGGAAACCAGCAGGGTACGCACGACGTTGTGCATGGCTTTCGTCCTTTCCCGGGTATTCGAACGGGCGGCCGCCAAAGCGGGCCGTTCGGTCGAGGGGGCTGGGACGAACTATTGCAGGGCCGTTGTGCACGGTCAAGATTCGGTGCGTGATTTTCGTACGGGAAACAATGGCATCGATGATTTCAATGGGGGGCCGTCGTCGATTCGGTCGAATACGCGGTGAGGCGCCGCCCTTCCGGCGTGCGGCGCTCGGCTTCGGCGGAAAGGAGCAGGTAGGCCGCCGCCGTCCACGTGTAGGCGCGGTCTCTCAGGCCGTCGCCGCTCAAGGCGTCGAAGTTCTCCGCGAACCCCGACTTTTCGCACACCGCACGGAAGCGGGCGCTGACGCGGTCCGCCAGGTCCGTCGCGCCCGCCCGGCGGAGGCCGTCCTCGATCAGGACCGTGGCCGGGGCCCACACCGGACCCCGCCAGTAGCCGTCCGGCTCGTAGTGCGGCGATTCCGGGCGCTCGGTGGCCAGGCCGATCGCCGTCAGGTGTGCTTCCAGTCCGGTCACGAGCCGGTCCCGGACCGCCGGGGGCAGGTGTTCTCCGAGCACGATCGGCATCAGTTCCAGGAGGCTCGCCCCGGATTGTGCCTCCCCGGTGGCCGCCACCCGGCTGGCGAACTTCGTGCCGTCCCACAGCTCGTCCAGCAACGCCGCCAGCATGCGGTCCGCTTCGGCGGCCCACTTCGCCGCCGCCACGGAGCCTCCCTGAGCTGCGGCCATCGCCGCCAGTTCCTTCAGCTGCAGCACGAGGAACGCGGCGAGGTCGGGCGTCTGCACCAGCCGCCGGTGCGCGAACGGCGTCGCGTTGTCCCAGCCGCTGTCGTTGCCGTGCTCGTAGTGGGCGAACGGCGCTCCGGGCACCCGGCGGTGCTCGAGCCAGAACGTCGTCCACGCCGCCAGCTGCCGGTACGCCCGCCCGGGGTCCGGCAGGCCTCCGGGGAGGCGGTCGCGCAGGCGGCTCAGCGCCCAGCCGTGGATCGGCGGCTTGACGAAGTTGCGCAGCACCTCCGCGTGGGTGACCGAATCGGGCAGCGCGCCCCGGTCGTCCTGGTGGTCGAAGACGACCTGGATCTGGTGCCAGGCCAGCTCCGGCTGCCCGGCGGCCAGCGCGAGCGCGGTGAAACAGTGGTCCCAGCTCCACACCTTGTCCATCCAGTGCTTCGACATCAGCACCGCCGGACGGCCGACGAACCCGGCGGACGCCACGATGGCCGACCAGAGCACGTAACAGGCCAGCTCGGCCGCGGGCGTGCGCTCGCCGCGCCACGGCGCCACCGCGTCGGCGAAAGCGGTGAACTCCGTCCGGGCGGCGGCGACCACATCGTCGAACGCCGACGCCGGCGCGTACGGCTCACGAGCGCCGGGGAGCTCCTCGATCGCCATCTCCCAGGCGTCGCCGCTCACGACGACAGCGCGTTCGGCCGTCCCGAGCGCTTCGGCGCCGATGTACCGGACCTGTCCGGAAAGGACGGTGACGCGGTAGCGCTGACCCGTTTCGTACGACGTGAACACCGCCGCGCCGGTGACCGGGTCGGCGAAGAAGTAGGTGCCGGTGAACGGGGTCAGCGTGACCTCCGCCGCGCGGATCCGCAGGGCCAGGCCGCGCCCGGCGATCCGGAGCGTGTCCGGGCCCGCGAACGCCGCGGTGATCCGCCGGTCGCCGGTCCCCCAGGTCAGCGCGGCCGGGGTGGCCGCCACCGGGATGTCGGCCCGCTCGCCGCCGCTCTCCGGGACCAGCGCCAGGACGGCGTGCAGGCCGTGGCGGTGGGACACCAGGTGCAGGTCGTCGGCGTAGGTGGCCTCGGCCACCACCGGGGAGACGCCGAACCACGATCCCGGGTGGCTGAACGGGATCTCCCGCAGCGAGAATTCGCCCGTGGGCACAGGGGCCGTCCTTTCGAAAGAGGGGGCTCAGTCCTTGACGGCGCCCGCGGTGACGCCGGCGGCGACGAACCGCTGGGCCAGCACGAGCAGCACCGCGGCGGGCACGGAGGCGACCACCGCCGTCGCCATGATGGAGTTCCACTCCTGGTTGTTGTTGCCGATGTAGCGGTAGATCCCCAGGGTCAGCGGCCGCAGCGAGCCACCGCCGTCGAGCGTGGCCGCGAAGACGAAGTCCGACCAGGCCCACAGGAACGAGAACAGCCCGGCGGTGACCACCCCGTTGCGGCTCGCCGGCAGCACCACCGACCAGAACACGCGCACCGCGCCCGCGCCGTCGATCGTGGCCGCCTGGACGAGCTCGTCCGGCACCGAAGCCATGAACGAGGTCAGGATGAGCACGGCGAACGGCACCGCGATCGTGGAATCCGCGAGCACCAGCCCCCAGGCGGTGTTGGTGATGCCGAGTGAGACGTAGATGCCGTAGAAGCCCAGCGCCATGATGATGCCGGGGATCATCTGCGCGACCAGCAGCACGAAACCCAGCGCCCGCCGCCCGCGCGGGCGGAGCTTGGCCAGCGCGTACGCCGACGGCGCGGCCAGCGCCAGTGTCAGCACCACGGTGCCCAGCGCGACGGCCAGGCTGGTGGCGAAGTACGGCAGCTGCTCGCGCAGGACCCGCTCGTAGCCTTCGAACGTCGGCGCGGCCGGGAACCAGTCGGGCGGCGACTTGCGCATCCGCCCGGCCGGCGTCAGCGACACGTTGACCATCCAGTAGACCGGGAACAGCATCACGGCGGTGAGGACCAGCCCCACCGCGGTGCGCCAGCGGCGGATCACGCTTCCTCCAGCCTGCGCTGCGCGCGGATGTAGAGCAGCCCGGCCGCCAGTGCCAGCAGGATGAGCACGTTGCCCACGGCCGCGCTGGGCCCGAACCGCGGCAGCAGGCTGCCGAACCCGAGCTGGTAGGACCAGGTGGCCAGGGTGGTCGACGACCCGCCGGGCCCGCCCTTGGTCATGATCCAGATGACGTCGAACACCTTGAGCGTGTAGACCAGCCCCAGCAGCAGGGTGATCGCCGACACCGGCCGCAGCAGCGGGAAGGTGACGTGGCGGAACCGCTGCCACGCGCCGGCGCCGTCGAGCGAGGCCGCCTCGTACACCTCGCCCGGGATGTTCTGCAGGCCGCTGTGCAGCACGACGAGGTTGAACGGCACGCCGATCCAGATGTTGGCGATGATCACCGAGACCAGCGACCAGGTCGGCGACGTCAGCCAGTCGACCCGGCCGGCCCCGAACCAGCCCAGCACCGCGTTCACCACGCCGGATTCGCTGTTGAGCAGCCACGCCCAGGTCGACCCCGAGACGATCAGGGGCAGCAGCCACGGCACGAGGAACAGCGCGCGCAGGGTCGGGCCCAGCCGGAAGTGACGGGCGAAGAACACCGCCAGCGCCAGGCCGATGCCGTACTGGAACAGCAGCGACACGGCGGTGAAGACGAGCGTGTCGAGCAGCGCGGTGCGGAAGGTCGGGTCGGTGAACACGGCCGCGTAGTTGTCGAACCAGACCAGCGGGGCGCCGCCGTGCACGAAGGTGCGGACCGTGTAGTCACGCAGGCTCAGGTCGATGTTCGTCACCAGCGGGTAGCCGTAGCAGAGCACGAGGTAGGCCACGAGCGGCGCCAGGAACGCCCACGCGAGCAGCTGCGGCCGTCGGCGCCGGCCGGCCCGTCCGGGCGCCGGCGCGTCCGGGCGGGCGGTGACCGGACGGCGGGTGTCGAGCACGAGCCGGCCTACTTCGCGGACGCGGCGGTCGCCTGCGCGGCCGCGAGCGCGACGTCGGGGGCTTTCGCGCCGCTGAGCGCGGCCTGCACGCCACCCCAGAGCGGTTCGGAGATCCGCGGGTACCGGGTGCCGAGGTTGTCGCCGGTGCGGCCCTTGGCGACCTTCACCGCGTCGACCCACACCTTCAGCTCCGGCTGGGCGGCGACCTGCTTCTCCTGCACCGACGGCACGGCGGAGACGTAGGTGAGCGCGGTGTCGGAGTCGAGCACGTTGGCCGGGCTGGTCAGGCAGGAGGCGATCCTGCCCGCGGTCTTCTCGGCGTCCGGGCTGCTCTGGACCGGCACGGTGACGAACTCGCCGCCGGTGGGCGCCGGGGCCGCTCCCCCGGTGCGCGCGGGGATCGGCAGGACGCCGTAGTCGAAGCCGGCCTTCTTCGCGTTCTGCAGCTGCCAGGTGCCGTTCTCGGCGAAGGCGTAGTCACCCGTGGCGAACTCCTGCCAGCTGGTGGTCTGCGTGTTGCCGACCACCGAGTTCGGCGCGTACCCCTTGTCCAGCCAGGACTTCCACTGCGCGAGCGCGGCGACGGCGTCGGCCGAGGCCAGGTCGGTCAGGTTCGCGCCCGCGCCCCAGAACCACGGCAGGAACTGGAAACTGCCTTCTTCGGTGCCGATCGCGGAGAACGTGATGCCCTTCTTGCCCGCGGCGTGCACCTTGGCCAGGCCTGCGTCGAGGCTCGCCCAGTCCTTCACCGAAGCCGGGTCGACGCCGGCCGCGGTCAGCACGGCCTTGTTGTAGTAGAGGGCGAGCGTGTTCGCCCCGATCGGGACGCCGTACACCTGGCCCTTGACGTCGGCGGCGGCGAGCAGGTTCGGGGCGACCTGCGAGGCGTCCAGCCCGGTGTCCGCGTTGGACTTGAGCACCCCGCCTTCGGCCAGTGTGGAGACGACCGGGTTGTCGACGACCAGGACGTTCGGCGCGGTGTTCTGCTGGGCGGCGAGCAGCACCTTGTTGGTGAGGTCGGTCGTGTCGAACGCCTGCCGCGCGATCTTGACACCGGCGTCGGCACCGCACTTGTCGATCACCTTCGCCCACGCGGAGGTCGCGTCGAACTGCGGGTAGGGGTCCCAGACGGTGAAGGTGCCGCCGGAAGACGAGGGGGCCGTCCCGGAGGAGCAGGCGGCCAGCGCGGTCGCGGCGACGGCCACCGACAGCAGCCGGATGAGGGGGTGACGCTTCATGGGAGGTCCTTCCCGTCGTCGAACCGGTTCGATGATCGAGGCCGCGTCACCGTAAACCTCGTGGACACTTCAACGCAATACCGCATGCACTACGATCGAACCGGTTCTGGACGACGGTCGGGAGTGGCATGAACATCGGGGAGATCGCGCGGCGGGCCGGGGTTTCGCGCAGCACCGTGTCGTACGCGCTCAGCGGCAAGCGACCGGTGTCCGCGGCCACCGTGCAGCGCATCAACGACGTCATCGCCGAGCTCGACTACCGGCCCAACGCCAGCGCCCGCGCGCTGGCCGAAGGCCGCACGCGCACCCTCGGCCTGGTCGTCCCGCCGGCCAGCAGGCGGCTGACCGACGTCCAGCTGGGGTTCGTCGGCAGCGTCGTCGACGCCGCGGCGGCCCACGACCTCGACGTCCTGCTCTCCCCCAGCGGCGGCGACCACGACCGCTCGTTCGAGCGCATCGTGACCGGACGGCGCGTCGACGGCGTGATCCTGATGGAAATCCTCCTCGAAGACCCGCGGGTCGAGCGGCTGAGCCAGGCGAGCCTGCCGTTCGTCACGATCGGCCACGTCGAGCACCCCGGGGCGTCCTGGTGGGTGGACGTCGACTACGGCGGGCTGATCACGCGCTGCGTGCACCACCTCGCCGACCTCGGCCACGAGGACGTCGTGCTGATCAACCGCTCGGCCGAGCTCGTCGCGGCGGGCTACGGCCCGGCCCTCCGCTCGGCGACGGGCTTCCTCGAGGCCACCGCGGCGCGGGGCCTGACCGCGCGCACGGTGTGCTGCGCCGACGAAGCCGCGGCCGGGCTGGCCTGTTTCGAGCAGATCCGGACGCAGTGGCCGTCGGTGACCGCGGCGGTGACGATCAACGAGGCGGCCCTGCCGGGTGTGCAGCGCGCGCTCCACCGGGCCGGGCTCGAGGTCCCCCGCGACTTCTCGCTGACGGGCGTGATCGCCGAGCGCCTGGCCGAGGACTTCCACCCCCCGCTGACGGCGGCGAACGTCCCGGCCACCGAGCTGGGCCGGCTGGCCGTGGACCTGCTCCTGGCGCAGATCGCGGACACCGGCGCCCAGCCGCGCCACGCCTTGCTGCAGCCGCCGATCTCCCTGCGCTCCAGCACCGGCGCCCGCCCCCGCTGACCAGCGGGAACCGCAGTCGAACCGGTTCGACTGCGGTTCGGCGGGCGAACACCCCCAGGTCGATCGACTCGCCGAGCGAGCCGGGCCTGTTCCTTCGCACTGCCGGCCGCGTGGCACATCGGCAGGACGGTCGCGCCGACGATCCGGCGGCCCGCCGCGTGCACCCGCCCCGGGCCCGGCCGAGGTGAACGACCCCGGCGTGGAGGTCTCCGGCGGCGGGAAGGTGTGGTCGCCGACCGGTGCTCCCGGCGCGTACACCCTCACCGCCACGTGGTCGCCGCGCCGGACGAGCAGCGGCAGCGGCCCTGGAGCGCGGACTCCGTCAGCGTCACCCACCCCGGCAGCGCGGCTTCCGCCGTCGCCGGGCTCAGCAGGAAGGCGGAAACGGCCAGGACCACCGCTGTTCGACGCCAGACGCATCCGGGAATCCTTTCCGGTGCGCGGGCGGGGAAAGCGCTGTCACGCGCCCGGGCCGGGCGCGTGACAGCGGTTCGGATCGGGGATCAGGACGCCCAGGGCGAACTGACGAGCCAGCTCACGTCGTCGTTGTAGGAGCTGCTGCTGTCGAAGGTGTTCGGACCGCCGTTGGCCGCGATGTAGCCGACGTTGGCGTAGTGGCGGACGTACCGGTCCGGGAAGTTGAGCGATCTCAGCGAGACGCCCTGGCCGTTGCGGCCGGCCTCCGGGCAGAAGGTCGCGTCCTGGGCGAACAGCGAGCTGCCGTCGTTGGCCTGCAGGTACAGCCGGTAGTTCTGGTGCCGCAGGTACTGCCCGGCCACGTTCTTCGACTCGAACGACACGCACGAACCGCTGCCGAGCCCGGTTCGGACGGTCCAGGAGGCGTTGCCCTTCTCCGTGGCGGAACTGCCGTTGCCGATCACCGCGGTGTCCACAGTGGACCCGGTGTGGTGGACGTACCGGTCGGTGCAGCACGCGGTGGTGGCCCGCAGCGACACGGACGTCCCCGGCGTCAGGCCGGTGCCGGCGGAGCTGGTGGTGTAACCGGCCGCGGTGATGTTGGCCTGCACCGCGTTCTCCGTCGTGTCCGAGGGATAGCCGGACGTCATCACGCCTTCGTAGAAGGTGCCGCGGGCGCCGATGCTGTTGTCACCGCCGATGCCCAGGATGATCGCCCCTTCCTTCTTCATCGGGTTGTAGCCGGAGACGTTCGGGCGCACGCCGTCGTAGAACGTCGACACGCCACCGGACTGGGCGTTGCCTCCGCGGATCGCCCAGTGGTTGGGGCCACCCTTGACGATCGCGGTCAGGAAGCGGTGGCTGATGCTGGGGTCGTTGGCGTTGTAGTGCTGGTTGACGCCGGAGAACAGGCCGTTCTCCAGGTCGGCCATGATCCACGGCCCGTTCCCGGCGCCGTATCCCCAGACCTTGATGTTGCCGAAGTAGATCGCTTCCATCGTGCCGTTGCCGTTGTCCCGGCTGTTGCGCTCGGCGTTGCCGTAGTCGAAGCAGCAACCACCGTTGTAGTGCGTGCCGTCGAAGATCGCGTACATGCCCTCGGGCTGGTCGCCGGTGGCGATGCCGTTGGTGTTGTTGTTGCGGTAGCCCGTTCCGGGTGCGACGTAGACGCCGTAGGCCTTGTGGCCGCCGACGGTGATCGGCGCGGCGGTGGCGTTGGCGAGGTTGTCGTAGCCGCCCGCGGCCGGGCCGGAGAACCCGCCCGGCGGGGCCTGGGTGAGCCGGTTGTTCCGGCCGGACTGGTCGTAGATGACCGTGATCAGGCAGGTGGTCCCCGCGCAGAACGCGTCCTGCGCGGCCGCGTCCGCAACGCCTCCGGCGGCCAAGGGGGCGATGTCACGGGTGGCGCTGTCGGACGCGCGCCGGACCTGGTACAACGGCCCGGCGTAGGCGCCGTAGAGCGCGCGGGTGGTGGAATGCGCGGCCACACAAGGAGTTCCGCCGGACGCGTAGATGTCGCACGGGCCCTGGGTGGCCGCCTGGGACGTCCCGCCGGCGGCCAGCAGGCCGGCGACGAGCGCACCGGCGGCGGCGAGGGCCTGGACGAGGGGCGGGGACGGGCGTATCTCGGCTGTCGTGCCATGGGTGATCTCCCGCTGGGGTACGGAAATCGTCGATTCGACAGGGACGCGGGCCGGCGACGGTGCCAACCTCCTCCTCGATCACCGACACGCAGGAACGGCACAAGCGGAGCGATTGTGAGCGCTAACATAACTCCCGCGATACGCGAGCGCAATGGCCGGTCAACCGGCCATTGATTTCGACTGTTTCGAGATCGCCTTGTCCCGCAACGGGTTTCGGCGCGTCGTCAGGCGCTCGCGGTCTTCGCCTCGTCGTACCGCGCCTGGGCCGCCACCACACCGGGCACGCTCGCCTCGAGGACCTCGATGAGCGCCACCAGCCGCTGCGCGACTTCCCGCCCGCTGGGCGTGAGGCTGTACTCGACGTGCGGGGGGATCGTCGGCCGCGCTTCCCGGTGCACGAAGCCGTCGCGCTCGAGCGCCTGCAGCGTCTGGGCGAGCATCTTCTCGCTGACCCCCTGCACCCGGCGGCGCAGGGCGTTGAACCGGAACACCCCGTCGTTCAGCGCGGCGAGTGCCAGCACTCCCCACCGGCCGGTCACGTGTTCCAGCACGGCCCGGGAGGTGCACGCGGTGCTGAACACGTCGGCGACGAGGGCCTCGTGCTCGGCGTCAGCTTGTCGATCCACGGCTCGATGCTACCTGAGAGTTTGCACAATGGATGTGACAGCGCTAACAATGAGTTGGTACTTTCGAAAAGTTAGTACATCCTCCAGGGACAGATACTTGAACATTCAAGGAGTCCTCATGATCGTCGTCACCGGCGCCACCGGCCACCTCGGCAAGCTCGTCGTCGAAGGCCTGCTCGAGAAGCTCCCTGCCGACCAGGTCGTCGCCGCGGTCCGCACCCCGGAGAAGGCCGCGGACCTGGCCGAACGCGGCATCGAGGTGCGGCGCGCGGACTACACCGACCCCGCCAGCCTGGACACCGCGCTCAAGGGGGCCGACAAGGTGCTGCTGGTGTCCGGCAGCGAGGTCGGTCAGCGCGTCGCGCAGCACCAGGCGGTCATCGAAGCGGCGAAGCAGGCCGGCGTCCGCCATTTCGTCTACACCAGCGCCTCGAAGGCGACGACGTCGAAGCTCGCGGTGGCCCCGGAGCACAAGGCGACCGAGGAGCTGATCGAGGCGTCCGGCCTGACCGCCACGATCCTGCGCAACAACTGGTACAACGAAAACTACGTCGAAACGATCAAGCAGGCCGCCCGGACCGGCAGCTTCGTCGGCAGCGCCGGTGACGGCCGCGTCGCCAGCGCCACGCGGGCCGACTACGCCGCCGCCGCGGTCGCGGTGCTGACCGGCGAAGGCCACGAAGGCAAGATCTACGAGCTCGCCGGCGACGTCGCCTGGTCGAACGCGGAGCTCGCCGCCGAGATCGGCAAGGCCACCGGCCGCGAGATCAGCTACGTCGACCTGCCGGGCAACGAGCACGCCAAGGTCCTCACCCAGGCCGGCCTGCCGGAGCCGCTCATCGGCTTCCTCGTGGCGATCGACGGCGACATCAAGGACGGCCTGCTAGCCGAGACCACGCCCGACCTGCGCACCCTGATCGGCCGCCCGACCACGCCGATCGGCGTCACCGTGGCCGAGCTCACTGCCACCCGCTGAGCCACCGCACGGTGGGGAGTCCCCGGGCGGGGCTCCCCACCGGCGTCACAGCGCCCGGCCGGGCTTCCGCTGCGAAACGCTGGTCTCCCGCAACGGCGGCTGCCAGACCCGGGGTTCCGGGGACTCGCCGTCGTCGCCCGGCTGGTCCAGCGGGTCGGTCCCGTTCTGCCAGCGAGCCCAGTGAGCCGCGCACATCCTCCGCCAGAGGGCCGGCTCGTCGCACTGGTACCGCCGGCAGGACGGCACCCGCTCCTGGTGATCGCTCACGTATCGCTCCACTCGCCATAAGACATTCCGCGTTCAACTATCACAGCGACGCTGACGTTGTCGATGCTCACCCGCCGTGCGTTACCGCGCCGCGGCGCCGGAGCAGAGTCGCCGGGATTGCCGCGCTTAACCCTCCGCTAACCGGGAAAGCCCCCCGGACCGCCGACCTCGCGGCGGTACCACCCCGGACGACGGAGGGAATTCTCGTGTTCCGTCACACGAAGCTGCTGCAGTTCGAAGCCAAGCCCGAAAAGCCCGACGCCGTATACGCCCGCAAGCTCCAAGAGCTCATCGGCGGCGCCTTCGGCGAGATGACCGTGACCATGCAGTACCTGTTCCAGGGCTGGAACTGCCGCATCGAAGGCAAGTACAAAGACCTGATCATGGACACCGCGACCGAAGAAATCGGGCACGTCGAAATGCTCGCCACCATGGTCGCCCGCCTCCTCGAAGGCGCACCCGCCACCGCCACCGCCGAAGCCGTCAAAGACCCGGTGATGGCCGCCACCCTCGGCGGCATGGACGTCCAGCAAGCCATCGTCGCCGGCGGCGGCGCCCTCCCCGCCGACAGCAACGGCTACCCCTGGAACGGCAGGTACATCATCGCCTCCGGCAACCTGCTCGCCGACTTCCGCGCCAACGCCGCCGCCGAAGCCCAAGGCCGCCTCCAAACCGCCCGGTTGTACAACATGACCGACGACCCCGGCGTCAAAGCCATGCTCCAGTTCAACCTCGCCCGCGACACCGTCCACCAGAAACAATGGCTGGCCGCCATCGAAGAACTCCAAGCCGACGGCCTCGAAGGCGACATCGCCCCCGGCGCCCTGCTCGACGAAGAAGACCAAACCCACAACCACACCATCTGGCACCTCTCCGACGGCCCCGACGGCGCCAAAGGCACCAGCTGGACCACCGACGCCGGCATCGAATACCTGATGGACCCCGAACCCCTCGGCGGCCCCGGCACCGCACCCAAACCCGACCCCGCACTCTTCGGCACCTACGCCCCGCTGCAGGACGCCAAGGGCACGGCGAAGGGCAAGGCCAAGGAAGGCAAGAACAAGCTGACCTGACCCGGCCCGGTGCGGGACCGCGTCCCCGGCGGTCCCGCACCGGCTGCTGCGTCCGGGTGAGGAGGCCGACGTCACGGTGTCCGAACTGCACCGGCTGGGTATCCCCGGCGGAGATCACTCGCACCCGTGGAGGCCCAGTGCAGCCTTGGCCCGGTTCCCCCTACCCGCTCGGGGCCGATTACGACGGCGTCGGCACCAACTTCGCCCTCTTCTCCGAGGTCGCCGACCGCGTCGACCTCTGCCTGTTCGCCCCGGACGGAACCGAGACCCGGGTCCGGCTGCCGGAGGTCGACGGCTTCGTCCACCACGGCTACCTGACCGGCGTCGGCCCCGGCCAGGAGTACGGCTTCCGCGTCCACGGACCGTACGACCCCGCCCGCGGGCTGCGCTGCAACCCCGCGAAGCTCCTGCTCGACCCGTACGCCAAGGCCGTCACCGGCAAGGTGGACTGGGACGAGTCGGTGTTCGGCTACCGGTTCGGCGACCCCGGGGAACGCAACGACGACGACTCGGCGGCGCACACCGTCCGCGCGGTCGTCGTCAACCCGTACTTCGACTGGGCCAACGACCGGCCGCCGAAGGTGCCGTACAACGAGACCGTCGTCTACGAAGCCCACGTCCGGGGGCTGACGAAGCTCCACCCGGACATCCCGGAGGAGTTGCGGGGCACCTACTCCGGCCTCGCGCACCCGGTGATGATCGAGTACCTCCAGACCCTCGGCGTCACGGCCGTCGAGCTGATGCCGGTCCACCAGTTCCTGCACGACCACGCCCTCACCGAGCGCGGCCTGGCGAACTACTGGGGCTACAACACCATCGCCTTCTTCGCGCCGCACAACGAGTACGCCGCGTCGATCATGTCCGCCACGCCGGGCAGCGAGGTGCACGAGTTCAAGGCGATGGTGCGGACGCTGCACGAGGCGGGCATCGAGGTCATCCTCGACGTCGTCTACAACCACACCGCCGAGGGCAACCACCTCGGGCCGACGCTGTCCATGCGCGGCATCGACAACCAGGCCTACTACCGGCTGGTCGAGAACGACCCCCAGTACTACATGGACTACACCGGCACCGGCAACTCGCTGAACGTGCGCCAGCCGCACACCCTGCAGCTCATCATGGACTCGCTGCGGTACTGGGTCACCGAGATGCACGTCGACGGCTTCCGGTTCGACCTCGCCGCCACCCTCGCCCGCGAGTTCTACGACGTCGACCGGCTGGCCACCTTCTTCGACCTGGTGCAGCAGGACCCGGTGGTGAGCCAGGTCAAGCTGATCGCCGAACCGTGGGACGTCGGCCCCGGCGGCTACCAGGTCGGCAACTTCCCGCCGCTGTGGACCGAGTGGAACGGCGCCTACCGGGACACCGTCCGCGACTTCTGGCGCGGTGAGCCGGCGACGCTGGGCGAGTTCGCCTCGCGGATCACCGGCTCGTCGGACCTCTACCAGAGCGACGGCCGCCGCCCGTACGCGTCGATCAACTTCGTCACCGCCCACGACGGCTTCACGCTGAACGACCTGGTGTCGTACAACGAGAAACACAACGAGGCCAACGGTGAGGACGGCCGCGACGGCGCCGACGACAACCGGTCGTGGAACAGCGGCGCGGAGGGCCCGACCGAGGACGAAAAGGTCCTCGACCTGCGGGCTCGCCAGCGCCGGAACCTGATCGCCACCCTGCTGCTGTCCCAGGGCGTGCCGATGCTCCTGCACGGCGACGAGCTCGGCCGCACCCAGCAGGGCAACAACAACGCCTACTGCCAGGACAACGAACTGTCCTGGGTGGACTGGTCACTGCTGGAGCACAACCGCGAGCTGTTCGAGTTCACCTCGGCGGTGGTCGACCTGCGGCGACGGCACCCGGTGTTCCGCCGCCGCCGGTTCTTCGCCGGCCGCCCGATCCGCCGCGGCGACGAACTGCGCGACATCGCCTGGTTCACCCCGGCCGGCGAGGAGATGACCGACCAGGACTGGGAGGCCGGCTTCGGCCGCAGCATCATGGTCTTCCTCAACGGAACCGCGATCCCCGACCTCGACGCCCGCGGGGAGCGCGTCCTCGACGACTCGTTCCTGCTCTGCTTCAACGCCCACGACGACGACCTGACGATGACGATCCCCGACGGCTACGGCGAGGAGTGGGCGATCGTGCTGGACTCGGCGGCGGGCGAGGTGTTCCACCGGTCCGTCGGCGGCGTCCTGGTCGGCAGCGTGTCGGGCGACCGGCTCTCCACCCCGCGCACCGTCGAGGGGCACGGCGAGCTGGTGGTCGGCGGCCGGTCGCTGACGGTGCTGATGCGCACCAAGGAGCCGCACGCCTGATCCGGTGGTCAGCCGAGGCCCGGGCCCCGCGCCGCGTGCGGGCCCGGGCCGTCCGCGCGGCCGGCGCGGGCGGTCAGCAGGCCCAGGGCGATCATGCCGACGCCCAGGCCCAGGTGCAGCCAGTTGTCCGCGGTGTTGACCGGCACGAAGTTCGCGTCGCTGCCGTGGTCGACGAGCAGCCCGTACAGCCAGAGGACGAGGTAGACGGCACCACCGGCGACGAGGAACAGCCGGGCACCGCGCGGGGTGCGGGCCGAGGCGAGCCCGACGACGCCGAACAGCAGGTGGACCAGGTTGTGCAGGACCGAGACCATGAACAGGCCGAGCAGCATGGCCATCGAGTCGTGGCCGGCGAAGCTCAGCTGGTCGTAGTGGGTGGTGATCCCCGGGACGAAGCCGAGCACGCCGACCAGCAGGAAGACGACCGCGACGACCGCGGCGGCGACCTGGACGGGTGTCCGGCTGCGGGTGTGGGTGGCGGTGGACATGGCGGTTCCCTTCGACGGTTCGCGCCGTGGCTGGGCCCCGGTGGCCCGGCCGGTCACCGGCGCGACGCGGGAGGGCATACCCGGCCGGACCGCCACCAATCGCCCGCCGGCGTCACGCTCCGGTCGCGCACGGCGGTGGCCGGACGGCTGATTCCCCCGGAAGACACGTGTAGCCGCGCCCCGGCGGGGTACGCGCGCCGGAACAGTTCGTTCCCGGCACCAGGTGGGAGTCCGATGACCGACACGGTGGCACGCCCGGCTCCGATCCCCCACCGGCCGGTGTGGCGGGGTCCGCGCGGCGCGACGCTCCTCAAGACCATCCGGACCACCGACCACAAGACGATCGGTGTGCTCTACCTGACGACGTCCTTCGGGTTCTTCCTGATCGGCGGCCTGACGGCGTTGCTGATGCGGGGCGAGCTGGCCCGGCCCGGCCTGCAGTTCCTGTCACCGGAGCAGTACAACCAGCTGTTCACCATGCACGGCACGATCATGCTGCTGCTCTACGCCACCCCGAACCTGTTCGGCTTCGCCAACTTCGTCCTGCCGCTGCAGATCGGCTCACCGGACGTGGCCTTCCCGCGGCTCAACGCGTTCTCCTACTGGCTGTACCTGTTCGGCGGCCTGGTCGTCCTCTCCGGGTACCTCACCCCCGGCGGCCCACCCGACTTCGGCTGGACCGCCTACACGCCACTGTCCAACGCCATCCACTCCCCCGGCGTCGGCGGCGACCTGTGGATCGCGGGCCTGATCGTCACCGGCCTCGGCACCATCCTCGGCGCGGTCAACATGGTCACCACCATCGTGTGCCTGCGCTGTCCCGGGATGCTCATGTGGCGGATGCCGATCTTCACCTGGAACATCCTGTTCACGTCGGTGCTGATCCTGCTCGCGTTCCCGATCCTCACCGCGGCCCTCTTCGGACTCATGGCCGACCGGCACCTCGGCGCCCACGTGTTCGACCCCGAAAACGGCGGCGCGATCCTCTGGCAGCACCTGTTCTGGTTCTTCGGCCACCCCGAGGTCTACGTGGTCGCGCTGCCCTACTTCGGGATCGTCACCGAGATCATCCCGGTGTTCAGCCGCAAACCCCTCTTCGGCTACAAGACGATGGTGTTCGCCACCATCGGCATCACCGCACTCTCGGTGGCCGTGTGGGCCCACCACATGTTCGCCACCGGGGCGGTGCTGCTGCCCTTCTTCTCCTTCATGACGTTCCTGATCGCCGTGCCCACCGGGATCAAGTTCTTCAACTGGATCGGCACCATGTGGAAAGGACAGCTGACCTTCGAGTCGCCGATGCTGTGGTCGGTCGGCTTCCTGGTCACCTTCCTGCTCGGCGGGCTGACCGGGATCATCCTCGCCTCGCCACCGCTGGACTTCCACGTCCACGACACCTACTTCGTGGTCGCCCACTTCCACTACGTCCTGTTCGGCACGATCGTCTTCGCCACCTTCGCCGGCATCTACTTCTGGTTCCCGAAGATCACCGGCCGGATGCTCGACGAACGGCTGGCCAAGTGGCACTTCTGGACGACGTTCATCGGCTTCCACACGACGTTCCTCATCCAGCACTGGCTCGGCGACGCCGGCATGCCCCGCCGCTACGCCGACTACCTGTCCGGCGACGGCTTCACCTGGATGCACACGGTGTCCACCATCGGCGCGTTCATCCTCGGGCTTTCGGTGCTGCCGTTCATCTGGAACGTGTTCAAGAGCTACCGCTACGGCGAGCCGGTCGGCGTCGACGATCCGTGGGGCTACGGCAATTCCCTCGAATGGGCCACCACGAGCCCGCCGCCCCGGCACAACTTCCTGGAGCTGCCGAGGATCCGGTCGGAGCGCCCGGCGTTCGAGCTGCACTACCCGCACATGATCGAACGGATGCGCGCGGAAGGCCACATCACCCGCGGGCACCCCGAGGGCAAGCCGTCCCCGTTCGAGGTGGCGGCCGGCGCCACCCAGCCCGACGAGCAGGGGAACAGCGACGACCCCCGCGGCCGCTGAGCACGGGAAAGCCGCCGGAACCCTGGCCCCGGCGGCTTCCCCTGCGGCTTCCCCTGCGGCTTTCCCGGTGTATCAGAGGATCGGCACGCCGCCGGTCACCGCGACCCGCGCGCCGGAGACGTAACTGCCGTCGTCGGAGGCCAGCAGCACGTACACCGGCGCGAGCTCGGCCGGCTGCCCGGCCCGCCCCAGCGGCACCTGCTCACCGAAGGACTTCACCGCCTCCTCCGGCATGGTCGACGGGATCAACGGCGTCCAGATCGGCCCCGGCGCGACACTGTTCGCCCGAATCCCCCTCGACCCCAGCAGCTGAGCCAGCGCGCCGGTCATGTTCGCGATACCGGCCTTCGTCACGTCGTACGGCAGCAACTGCGGGGTCGGGTTGTCGGAGTTCACCGACGAACTCCCGATGATCGACGCCCCCGGCTTCAAATGCGGCAAAGCCGCCTTGACCAGGTAGAAGAACGCACTCAGGTTGATCGCCAGCGTCCGGTCCCACTCCTCGTCGCTGATCTCCTCCAACGTCTCGTGACTCATCTGAAACGCGGCGTTGTTCACCAGCACGTCGAGCCGGCCGAACTCCTCGACCGCACGGGCGACCAAGGCCCGGCAGTGCGCCGGGTCGGCGACGTCACCGGGCACGACGACGGCCTTGCGCCCGGCCTCCTCGACCCAGCGCCGGGTCTCCTCGGCGTCCTCGTGTTCGTCGAGGTAGGAGATCAGCACGTCGGCGCCTTCGCGGGCGTAGGCGATCGCCACCGCACGGCCGATGCCGCTGTCGGCCCCGGTGATCAGCGCCGCCTTGCCGGTCAGCTTGCCGGAACCGCGGTAGCTGTGCTCGCCGTGATCGGGCCGCGGCGTCATCGCGGCGGTGGTCCCGGGCGGGGTCTGCTGCTGGGCGGGCTGCTCGGACACGGTGGCTCCTCGGGTGCGGGGGGTGGTTCTCCCCGTCCGTGTTCCCGGCCGCCGCCGGTTCACACCCCCCACCGCCGGTCCGGGCTACGGCGCCTCGTCGATCCGCCGCACGGTCATCGCCGGTTCCTTCCCGATCCCGGACAAGGGCGTCGAGCCGAACCAGTCCAGACACACCACCATGGCGTCGTCCTCGGCCTGGCTGCCGTGGCGGCGGGTGGACAGCTCCCGCAGCATCGCGCCCGGCACGTGCGCCGCCGGCAGGTCCGCCGTCGCCGTCACCGCTTCGGCCAGCTCGCGGTCCCCGTAGCGCTCGCCGTGCGGGCCCATCGCGTTGTAGACGCCGTCGCTGACGAAGACGAACCGGTCGCCGTCGGCCGCGTGGAAGCCCTCGACCGTGTAGATCGTGCCGTCGAACGTGCCGAGCGGGAGCTGCTCGTCGAACAGGATCCGCTCGGCCTTGCCGTCACGCAGCCGCCACAGCCGCGGCGAACCGGCGTCGACCACCGCCACCTCGCCGGTGCCGAGGTCGAACTCCAGCAGCAGCGCGGCCACGTGCTCGGCGCCGCGGTAGTGCGCGTAGACCGCCTGGTCGGCGAGCTCGGCCTGGGCGTCGAGCGGGATCCCGGCGCGCCGGGCGTTGCGCAGGGCGTTGACCGCGAGGTTCGTCAGCAACGCCGCTTCGCTGCCCTCGCCCATGCCGTTGATCAGGGTGACGGCGAGCGTCCGCGCGGACGCCGACCAGTCGAAGCAGTCGCCGTAGATGGCGTAGGCGGGCTCCAGCTGCCCGCCGAGCGCGAACTCGGCGCGGGTGCAGGCGCGCCCGGGCAGCAGCTGCCACTGCATCTCCGCGGCGAGCGTCAGCCGCGAAGACCGGCGCGCCTGGATGTAGAGGTCGGTGTCCCGGTCGGCGACGAACAGCTCGTGCGCCACCGCTTCGGCGATCCGCTGCAGCTCGGCCCACACCGGCGGCTCGGGTTCGTCGGGCAGGGTGACGGCCAGCACGCCGAGCCGGTCGCCGCGGACGCTGACCGGCAGGTAGCCGGTGATGCGGTCGCCGTCGCGGGCGAACGTCGCCGCCTGCGCGACGAACGCCGCCCCCGGCGTCGTGCCCTCGACCGGGATCGGTTCCGTCGTGTACGGCCGGTCGCTCACCCGGCACAGCTCGGTCAGGGCGTAGTCGGCCATCAGCAGCTCGACCGCCTCGGCACCGAAGTGCTCACCCAGCCCGGACCGCAGCGCACCGGGCAGGTCGTGCGGTGGCACGTCCCGCAGGAGACGCTCCACCGCCAGGGATCTGTCCAACGCCTGCCTCCTGCTCACGCACCCGTGCCGGGATCGGTTCTGTCGAGTCTGCGCCGCTCCGGCGCGCCGGTCCACGGCGAGTCGCGCGAGCTGTGCTGCCGGTTCAGCATAGGGATGCCAGAGTGGACGCCGTGGATCCATCCCGCGAGCATGCCGTCCCGGAGGGGACGGCTGCCGTGTCGGACCTCGCCCGCCTCTTCGAGTCGGTGGTCGAGGGCGAGCGGGACGTGTCACCGCGGCCGCTGTCGGTTTCCCAGCTGCGGGCGGTCGTCGCACTGGACCGCCACGACGGGGTCAACCTGCGGCAGCTGGCCGAGCAGCTCGGCTCGACGCCGCCGCTGGTCAGCAGGCTGTGCGACCGGCTGGAGGCGGTCGGGTTCCTCGAGCGGCTGCCCAGTGCGCGCAGCCGGCGTGAGCTGACGCTGCGGCTGTCCGACCGCGGGCGCGCGTACCTGCAGGACCTGCGGGCCCGGCGCCGGGACCGCGTCCAGGCGCTGCTGGCGAAGATGACGCCGGCGGGCCGCGACGCGCTGGCCGCCGGGCTGCGGGAGTACCGGGCCCTCGCGGAGACGGCCGGGGACCTCCCCGATTTGCGTTCGTGATACAACTGTTGTTGTATGACAATCACTCAGTCGGCGTACAGCAGAGCGCGCCTCGATGATCCGAGGAGGGGTCGGTGCTGGGCACGGACGACAGCCAGGTCCGCACGGTCCTGGCGCGCATGCTGGAAGAGGACCGGACCGCGCTGGCCCGCGACTGGGCGGGCCAGGAGCCGGGCGGCAGCGACCGGAACGGCCAGGACCTGCGGCGCGAAGCCGTCGAGTTGCTGGAGGCCCTCCGGACCGCGCTCGGCGGCACGCTCCCGGTGTCCCGGATCGTCGAGCAGGACCCCGCGGTCCGCGACGCGCTGACGTCGCTGTCGGAGCGCCGGGCCCGGGCGGGCGCCCAGCCGTCGGCCACCGCCATGGCGATCCTCGCGCTCAAGCGCACGATGCTGAGCTCGATCGAGCGGCACACAGACGACTCCGCCCTCCGCTACCGGGCCGCACTGCTGGTCAACGAGCTGCTCGACAGCGCGGGCGTGCTGACCTTCGAGGTCTACTCGGCCGGCCGCGAGCAGATCATCCGCGAGCAGCACAGCCAGGTGCTCGAACTGTCCACGCCCGTCGTGCGGCTGTGGCGCCACGTCCTCGCCGTGCCGCTGATCGGCACGCTCGACAGCGCCCGGACCCAGGTCGTGATGAACAGCCTGCTGGAGTCGATCCAGGCCAACGAGGCGCGGGTGGCGATCATCGACATCACCGGCGTCCCGACCGTCGACACCGCGGTCGCGCACCACCTGCTGCAGACCGTCAGCGCCGTCCGGCTGATGGGCGCGGAGTGCGTGATCAGCGGCATCCGCCCCTCGATCGCGCAGACCATCACGCAGCTGGGCATCGACCTCTCGCACATCGTCACCCGCGGTTCGCTGGCCGACGCGCTGGCGACCGCGATGCAGCTGCTCGGCGACGGCGCCCACCCGGGCGCGGTGACCGGGTGAACGCCGGCCTGCCGATCCTGCGACTGGGCGACATCCTGCTCACCGGCCTGCTGAGCGACCTGGACGACAAGACAGCCCTCGCCTTCACCGAGGAGCTGACCACCCGGATCGCGAACGAGGGCATCCGCGGCGTCATCATCGACATCTCCCGGCTGGAGATCATCGACTCGTTCGTCGCCCGCGTGCTCATACAGCTGGCCGGCACCGGGCGGCTGCTCGGCACCCGGATGGTCGTGGCGGGGATGCGCCCGGCCGTCGCGCTCACCCTGACCGAGCTCGGGCTCCAGCTCACCGGCGTCCGGACCGCGCTCAACGCGGAGCAGGCGATGGAGCTGCTGGGCTGGCGCCGTCCCGCCGAGGCGCCCCATGCTCCCTGACGAACGGACCGTCCCGTCCGGCGAGCACCCGGTCCGGGTGGAGGGCGACCTCCTCTCCGCCCGGCACGCCGTGCGGGCGGCCGCGGTCGCCGCGGGGTTCTCGATCGTCGACCAGACGAAGATCGTGACCGCGGCCAGCGAACTGGTCCGCAACGCCTACATCCACGGCGGGGGCGGCGCGATGACCGTCGAAGCGGTCCGCGATCCGGCCGGGCGGATCGGGATCCGGCTCCGGGTCCGCGACGAGGGCCCCGGGATCGCCGACGTCGAGCAGGCCATGACCGACGGCTTCAGCACCGGCGCCGGGCTCGGGCACGGCCTCGGCGGCACCCGGCGGCTGGTCGACGAGTTCGACCTCGACACCGCACCGGGCCGCGGCACCACCGTCACGGTCGTGCGCTGGAAGCCATGACCGCGACCGCCGCCGGCCTGACCCGCCGGATCCGCGTCGACCACCCCAGTGCCGGGTACGCCGCCGCCCGCGTCGCCCGCGAAACCGCCCACGAGGCCGGGCTCGCGGGCGTGCTGGCCGACCGCGCCGCGGTGGTGGCCGCCGAGCTCGCCGGCAACATCGACAAGCACACCGACGGCGGCTCGGTGTTCGTGCAGGCGTCGCTCACCGGGCGCGGCGTCGACGTGCTGGCCGCCGACGACGGTCCCGGCATGGCCGACCTCGACCACTGGCTGGTCGACGGCAACACGACCACCGCCACCCTGGGCACCGGCCTCGGCGCGGTGAAGCGGATGGCGGCCGAGTTCCGGATCACGTCCTCGCCCGCGGCCGGGACGCTCGCCGCCGCCCGCCTGCTCGACCCGGCCACGCCGGTGCCCCGCCGGGCGATCGGGCACTTCCGCCTGCCCCGCGACGGCGAGCAGTTCTGCGGTGACGCCGTCGCGCTGGCCGACGTCACCGGCAGCCGGACCGCCTTCGTCGCCGACGGGCTCGGGCACGGCCCGGACGCCGCCGAAGCCGCCGAAGCCGCGCTGCGCGTGTTCACGGAGAACCCCGACCGCCCGCTGCCCCACCAGCTGACGAACATGCACCGCGCGCTGCGCACGACCCGCGGCGCGGCGATCGCGCTCGTGCGGATCGCGCCCCGGCGGCTCGAGTTCTGCGGCGTCGGCAACGTCAGCGGCGCGAGCCTCGGCGACGGGCCGTCCCGGCTGCTGCTCAGCACGCCCGGCGTCGTCGGGTTCACCCTGCCGTCGGCGCCGGTCCGGCACCTGGCGCTGGCCGACGACGACGTCGTCGTGCTGCACACCGACGGCATCGGCACCGGCTGGCGCGTCCCCGGCCGGGCGCCGGACCTGCTGCTGCTCGCCGCGGACCTCGCGCACCGGCACCGGAACGCCCGCGACGACGCGGCGATGCTCGCACTGAGCGCGGAGAGGCCCGCCTGATGCGTCCCGACCTGGCCCGGATCCGGCGGCGCCTCCGCACGGCCTGCACCCGGGCCGGCGTGCCCGCCGACGACCGCGGGCGGCTGGTGCTCGCGGTCACGCTGCTCGCCGAACCGGCGCTCACCGCCGGCGAGAACGTGGACGTGGCGATGGCGGCCTCGGACCGGCGGCTCGCCGTCACGGTGCGGCTGGACCACCCCGTCAGCCAGGGCAGCCGCAACGCCCTGCCGCTGCTGCCCGAGCGCGGCGACGGCGACACGCTGACCTGGCACCTCACCGGCGGCAGGCCCGCGGCCACCGCCGACCTCGACGACGACCGGGCGACCCGCGAGGAGATGCTCGCGCTGGTCGCCCGCGCCGACACCCTCGCCAACGAGCAGCGGGACCTCAAGCACGAGCTCGCCGAGACCAACAGCGGCGTGCTGGCGATGTACGTCGAGCTGGAGCAGCGGGACGAGCAGCTCCGCCGCGCGCACGCGGCGATCTTCCGCGAACTGGAGGACGCGCTGCGCCCGCGGCCGCCGCTGGTGCCGGGCCTGGAGCTGGCCGTCCACTATTCGCCGACCGACCAGGACTCCCCCACCGGCGGCGACCTCTACGACTGGTTCGTCCTGCCCGACGGCCAGGTCCACGTGACACTGGTCGACGCGGTCGGCCACGGGGTGACCTCGACCCGGCACGCGCTGACGACCACGCACGCAATCCGGACCCTCGCGCTGGAGGGGCACCCGTTCCCGGACCTGATCGCCCACGCGTCGCACACCCTCGCCGCGATCGAGCCGGGCCTGATGGCCACCGTCCTGCTGGCCCGGATCGACCCGTCGACCGGCCGGACCCGCTTCGCGCACGGCGGCCACCCGGAGCCGGTGCTGGTCACCGCGGGCGAGCCGGCCCGCCTGCTGCCGGCAACGGAGCCCGGCCGCGGGGTCGGCTTCCCCGATCCGGGCAGCCGCGAGCTGGTCGAGGTGGTCCTGGCCCCGGGCGACACGGTGCTGCTCTACACCGACGGCCTGGTGGAGAGCCGCAAGGACATCGACGAAGGCCAGGCCCGGCTGCTGGCGCTGGCGGCGGCCCACCGCACGTGGCCGACCGCGGACCTGCCCCGCGAGCTGGTGACCCGGATGCACGACGTGGTGCAGCACGCCGACGACACGGTGGTGCTGGCGGTGCGCCGGAGCCCTACTGCGGCCCGTTCGTCAGCGACAGGTTGAACGTGTACCGGGACGCCCGGTACACGTGCCACCCGTATTCGACGACCCGCCCGGCGTCGTCGTAGGTGGTGCGCTGCATGGTCAGCAGCGCGGCGCCCGGGGTCTCCCCGAGCAGTTCCGCGTCCTCTTCGGTGGCCAGCCGGGCGCCGATGTTCTGCTCGGCCGCGTGCAGCCGCACGCCCGCCGAGCGCAGGAGCTGGTAGAGCCCGCGCTCGCGCAGCTCGTCGTCGGCGGGGTCGACGAGCCCGTCCGGGAGGTAGTTGTTCATCAGCGCGAGCGGCTCGCCGTCGGTCGAGCGGAGCCGCTTCAGCCGCCGGACGTGCGTCAACCCGGGCGCCTCCAGCAGCTCGGCCACCTCGGCCCCGGCCTCTTCGACCCGGTTGACCAGCACCGCCGACTCCGGCTTGCCGCCCAGGCCGGCGAGGTCGTCGAACAGGCTGCTCAGCCGCAGCGGCCGGCTCACCTTCGTGCGGACGACCTGCGTGCCGACCCCGCGCCGCCGCACGAGCAGGCCCTGGTTGACCAGCGTCTGGATCGCCTGCCGGATCGTCGGCCGCGAGAGGCGCAGGCTCGCGGCGAGGTCGACCTCGTTGTCCAGCCGCGCGCCCGCCGGCAGCCTGCCGTCCTCGATCGCGGCGTGCAGCTGCCGGGACACCTGGAAGTACAGCGGCTCGGGGCTGCCCGGGTCGAGGACGATCTCGCGTCCCGCGTCCCAGGCCGGGAAGGTGGCGTCCAGCTTGCTCATCGGGGCAGCGTACCGCCTCGGCGCCACCTGTTGGGATGACGTGTTGTCCATATGTCTTGACAAAGTTCCGGCCCACTGGAATCGTCGGCAGCGTCATCGACGGGCGCGAAGGGCGCGCCTCGGGCTGGGAGGAAACCGTGACCGACGTGCTGCGGCGCATCGTCGCCCAACGCGTGCACGATCCGGGCGCGATCGCCGAGGCGGCCGCGAACCGCACGCGGGCGGCGTCACCCTTCAACCACTCCGGCCGCATGATGATCATCGCGGCGGACCACCCGGCCCGCGGCGCGAACGCCGTGGGCGGCAACCCGACGGCGATGGCCGACCGCGGCGAGCTGCTGGAGCGGCTGTGCCTGGCGTTGGAGCGCCCCGGCGTCACCGGCGTCCTGGCCACCCCGGACGTCATCGACGACCTGCTGCTGCTCGGCGTGCTGGACGGCAAGACGGTGCTCGGCTCGATGAACCGCACCGGGCTGGCCGGGTCGAGCTTCGAGATCGACGACCGGTTCGCGTGCTACGACGCGGAAACGATCCAGCGGATGCGGTTCGACGGCGGCAAGACCCTGACCCGGATCTGCCTGGAGGACCCGGCCACGCCCGGTGTCCTGGAGAACACCGCGAAGGCGGTCAACGAGCTGGCCGACCGGAAGCTGATCGCGCTGGTCGAGCCGTTCCTGTCGCGCTGGGTCGAGGGGCGCGTGCAGAACGACCTCTCCCCCGACGCGGTGATCAAGTCGATCACCATCGCCGCCGCCCTCGGCCGGTCGTCGGCCTACACCTGGCTCAAGCTCCCGGTGGTCGAGGAGATGGAGCGCGTGCTGGCGTCGTCGACCCTGCCGGCCGTGCTGCTCGGCGGCGAGGTCAAGGACCCGGACGCGGCCTTCGCCGCCTGGCAGCGGGCCCTGGCCCAGCCGACGGTGCAGGGCCTGGTGGTCGGCCGCTCGCTGCTCTACCCCCACGACGGCGACGTCGCCAAGGCCGTCGACACCGCGGTCGGACTGCTGTGATTTCGCACCGGCGCCACTACCCGGAGGACACCGTGAACACCATCGAGCACTGGATCGACGGCACCGCCACCCCGGCGGGCTCGACCCGCACGGCGCCGGTCTACGACCCGGCCACCGGGCAGCGGCAGGCCCGGGTGCTGCTGGCCGAGCCGTCCGATGTGGACACCGCGGTCTCGGCCGCGGCCAAGGCGTTCGAGTCGTGGGGCAACTCGTCGCTGTCCCGGCGCACGAAGGTGATGTTCGCCTTCCGCGAGCTGCTGGTGCGCCACGAAGACGAGCTCGCCGGGATCATCTCGGCCGAGCACGGCAAGGTGATCGAGGACGCCCGCGGCGAGATCGTCCGCGGCCGCGAGGTCGTCGAGTACGCCTGCGGCATCGCCGACGCGCTCAAGGGCAGCTTCTCCGACCAGGTGTCGCGGGACGTCGACGTGCACGACTTCCGCCAGCCCCTGGGCGTGGTCGCCGGGATCACGCCGTTCAACTTCCCGATCATGGTGCCGCTGTGGATGCACCCGATCGCCATCGCCACCGGCAACACGTTCGTCCTCAAGCCCAGCGAGCGCGACCCGTCGGCCTCGAACTTCGTCGCGCGGCTGTATTCCGAAGCCGGCCTGCCCGACGGCGTCTTCAACGTCGTGCACGGAAACAAGGTGGCGGTCGACGCGATCCTGGACCACCCGCAGATCGCGGCGGTGTCGTTCGTGGGTTCGACGCCGATCGCCAAGTACGTCCACGAGCGCGGCACGGCGGCGGGCAAGCGCGTCCAGGCACTGGGAGGCGCGAAGAACCACGCGGTCGTCCTCCCCGACGCGGACCTCGAGTTCGCCGCGGACCACCTGACGGCGGCCGCATTCGGTTCGGCAGGCCAACGCTGCATGGCCATCTCGGTCGGCGTGGCAGTGGGTTCGGCGGGCGACAGGCTGGTGGAGATCCTGCAGCGCAAGGCCGCGGAGGTGAAGGTAGGCCCCGGCACGGACCCGGCAAGCGACATGGGCCCCCTGGTCACGGAGGCGGCCCGCGAGCGCGTGGAGCAATCGGTGGCCCGCGGCGCGGAACAGGGAGCAAAGGTCGTCGTGGACGGGCGAGGCTTGAAGGTGGAGGGCCACGAGGAGGGCTTCTTCGTCGGCCCGTCCCTGCTGGACGAGGTAACCCCGGAGATGGACGCCTACCGCGACGAGATCTTCGGCCCGGTGCTGTCGATCGTCCGAGCGGCAACGCTGGACGAAGCAATAGAGGTGATCAACACCAACCCGTACGGCAACGGAACGGCGGTCTTCACAGCAAGCGGCGAGGCGGCCCGCAAGTTCCAGCGAGAGGTCAAGGTGGGCATGATCGGCGTGAACGTCCCGATCCCGGTCCCGATGTCGTACTACTCATTCGGAGGCTGGAAGGACTCCCTGATAGGAGAAAGCCCCATCCACGGCCCGGCGGGCACCCGTTTCTACACCCGCGCAAAGGTGGTAACAACCCGCTGGCCCCACAGCGAAGCGGCGTTCAACTTCCCGACATCCACCTGAACTGCTTCTACCGGCTCCCTGCCCCCGCTGGGGGCAGGCCGCAGCCGCGGGAGGGGCAACCCAAGGCAGTCGAAGCCGCACGAACCGGCAGCACCGCCTGAGCCACCCGAGCCGCCTGGGAGCCGGAGGGCCCGGGGGGCCGGAGGGCCGGGAGGTCCGGGGGGCCGGAGGGCCCCGGGGGGCCGGAGAGCCCGGGGGCCGGAGAGCCCGGAGGGGCCGGGAGGCCGGAGGGCCCGGGGCCGGGGGGGGCGGAGGGGCCGGGGGGGGCCGGGGGGGGGGCGACGTAACCCGCCGGAACCACTCCGAGCCACACAACCGCCTCAGCCACCCGAGCAGCCGCCGGGGAGCCGGGGCAGGGGCCAGGGCCGGGGAGCCACCCAACCCGCCGGAGCCACCCCGAGCCACACAACCGCCTCAGCCACCCGAGCCGCCGAGCCGCCGGGGAGCCGGGGCCGGGGCCGGGGCCGGGGCCGGGGAGCCACGCAACCCGCCGGGACCACCCCGAGCCACATAACCGCCAAAGTCCCAGAACTGCCCGAGCCACGAAGAGCCACGAGAACCGCCAGGGCTCCCCCACACCCGGCTGTATCAACCGCCCAAGCCGCCGAGCCACGGGAGCCGCGCAAATCTCCTGAGCTACCGGGCAACGAGGAGCCGCGCGGGCCGTCCGAGGCGCCCCGAGTCGCCAAAGGCGCCCGGGCCGGGCCGCCCCGACGGGCCGCCCCGCGCGGACCGGCCCGGGCGGACCGCACCCGCAAAAGACGAGTCACCCCAAGGCAAGCCGCGGATGCGGCGGGAGTCGCCGGAGCCAGCCGAGCCACGCAACCGACCTGGGCGCCCGCTCCCCAAGCCCGCAGCCCGTCCGCCCCCGCGAGCCGCAGCCGCAAAAGGCGCGCGGGCAGCGGCCCCGATTTTCACCTCGAGCACCGCCGCCTGCGATACCTCGGTCGCCCGCCGGTCGGTCACCACAGAATCCGGGTCGCTCCTGTGGCCGCGCCGCCGCGGGCCGCCACCCTCGCCGGGCTGTCGCAAACCTTGCCGTCCCATCGCCCCCCCAGCGCGGCCCCCTCCCGGCGGCGGCCTCGAGCCCCCAGCCGCCCATCCGGCAACCGGAACACCTCTCTCCGTTTTCCGGTACGGTGGCAACACCACCCCCGAAGGAGGCTCCCGTGGGATACCGAGGCCCGCTCCCGAAAACCGCGATCGCCCGGTACAACACCTGCGTAGTCGCGCTTCGGACGTCACCTCGGTGGGGGCCGCTCGTCCGGCGGCGCCTCACCCAGATCACCTACACCGGCCGCCGGTCGGGGCGGACCTTCAGCACTCCCGTCGGCTACCGGCGGGATGGCGAGGTCGTCACCATCGGCGTGATGATGCCCGATGCGAAGTCGTGGTGGCGCAACTTCACCGGCGACGGCGGGCCCATCACCCTCGACCTCGATGACACCGGCCGCACCGGTCACGCCGTTGCGCGGCGCGATGAACGCGGGCGGGTCACCGTCACCGTGCGGCTCGACGGCGAAGCCTAGTCCGGGTGCGCGGCCATCCCGTGCCACAACAAGTCCGCGAGCTCCGCCGCGTCGCGCTGCCAGTCGCCGTTCGGGTCCAGCCACAAGAGGCCGCCCAGACCGCGCATCACCAGGACCGGGGTCAGGCCCGGGCGGATCGTTCCGGCCGCCGCGTTGGCTTCGAGCATCGCCGCCACCGCGCCGAGCATGTCCTCGAACGCGTCGCCCGGCAGCTCGCCTCGAGCCGCCGTTGCCGTGCGGAGGGCGTCGGCCAGGCCCTTCTTCGTCATCATGTAGTGGGCCACGTGGTCGGTCACCCACAGGCGCATCGCCTCGTCCGGGGGGTGCTTCTCCAGCAGCACCGGCACGATCTCCACGATGTGCCGGACCTCCCGCCGGTAGACCGCCAGGATCAGCGCCTCCGGGGTCGGGAAGTGCCGGTACACCGTGCCGACGCCGACGCCGGCCTGCTTGGCGATCGCGTTGAACGAGACCTCGCCCGCGTCGGCCAGGGACGCCGCCGCCGCGACGAGGATGCGCTCGTGGTTGCGCCGGGTATCCGCTCGGCGCGGGCTGACCGATCCGGTCGACATGGTTCCTCCCGGTGGTCGTGCCGTCCCGCTGAATCTAGCCCAGACCTGGAGCTGCTCCAGGGCGACAGGCTCGTTGCCAAGCGGATTGTAATCCGCTAGCCTCGCGACCGAGTGAAGCGGATGACTATCCGCTCCCGCCTTCACCGCCCCACCACACCGTCGGGCAACCCGCCCGGCTCCGCGGAAAGAGACCAGTGGACATCTCACTCGAAGTCAACGGCACCACCGAACACCTGGACGTCGATCCCGGCGTCACGCTCTTGGACGCGCTGCGCGAGCGCCTCGCCGTCACCGGCCCGAAGAAGGGCTGCGACCGCGGGCAGTGCGGCGCCTGCACCGTGCACGTGGGCGGCAAGCCCGTGCTCTCGTGCCTCACCCTGGCCGCCACCGTCAAGCAGCCGGTGACGACCGTCGAAGGACTGTCCACAGAGGACGGGCTGCACCCGGTGCAGCAGGCGTTCGTCGACCAGGACGCCCTGCAGTGCGGGTTCTGCACCGCCGGGCAGATCATGTCGGCGGTCGCCGCCGTCGAGCAGGACGTCGAGGACGTGCGGGAATTCATGTCCGGCAACCTCTGCCGGTGCGCGGCCTACCCGAACATCGTCAAGGCCGTCGAGCAGGCGAGGCGGGCCGATGCGTCCCTTTGAGCTGACCGCACCCACCACCGTCGAAGCGGCGGTCGCCACGCCCGGCACCTACCTGGCCGGCGGGACGACCCTGGTCGACCTGATGAAGCTCGACGTCCTGACGCCGGAGCACGTGCTCGACATCAACGCCGTGCCGTTGCGCGGCATCGACACCACCGACGGCCTGCGCTTCGGCGCGCTCGAGCGGATGGGCGCGATCGCCGCGCACCCCGGCGTCTACCCGGCGATCTCGCGCGCCCTGCTGCTGAGCGCGTCCCAGCAGCTGCGGAACATGGCCAGCATCGGCGGGAACCTGCTGCAGCGCACGCGCTGCTCGTACTTCCGCGACATCGCCATGCCGTGCAACAAGCGCGTCCCCGGCAGCGGCTGCTCCGCGCTCACCGGCGCCAACCGGATGCACGCAATCCTCGGCACGAGCGAGGCGTGCGTGGCCACGCACGCCAGTGACGTCGCCGTCGCCCTGGTCGCGCTCGACGCCCGGCTGCGGCTGGCGGACGCGTCCGGCACCCGCGAGGTCGCGTTGGCCGACTTCTACGAGCTGCCCGGCGACACCCCCGCCGTCGAGAACGACCTGCGCCCCGGCGAACTGATCACCGAGGTGGTCGTGCCGCGGCTGGACTGGGCCGCGAACTCGACCTACGTCAAGGTGCGCGACCGGCAGTCCTACGAGTTCGCGCTGTGCTCGGCCGCCGTCGCGCTGGACGTCCGGGACGGGGTCGTCGCCGACGCCCGGGTCGCGGCCGGCGGCGTCGGGACGGTGCCGTGGCGGCTGCCGTCCGTCGAGGCGGCCCTGCGTGGCGCCCCGGCGACCGAGGCGAGCTTCGAAGCGGCCGCCGCGGTGGCCGTCGACGGCGCGCAACCGTTGTCCGACAACGCGTTCAAGGTGCCGCTGCTGCAGCGCACCATCGTCCGGGCCCTGCTCGAACTGACCGAGGGGAGCTCCCGATGATCACCCGGCTCGACGCGCCGCTGAAGGTCACCGGCGGCGCCAAGTACGGCGCCGACCACACCTTCCCCGGCATGGTCTACGGCTACACCGTGCTCAGCACGATCGCCAACGGCGAGATCGAAGCCGTGGACGCCACCGCGGCGAAGAGCGCGCCCGGCGTGCTCGAGGTGTACACCCCGTTCGACCCGCTGACCCTGAACACCCCGAGCCTGCCGGTGTTCGGCGAGACGTGGGTTCCGTTGCAGGACAAGGAAGTCTCCTACTACGGCCAGCCGATCGGCTTCGTCGTCGCGGAGACGTTCGAGCAGGCCAGGGACGCCGCGGCCCTCGTCAAGGTCGCTTACCGCGAGCGGCCCGCCCGCACCTCGCTCACCGAGTTCCTCGACGAGGCCGAGATGGCGCCGCCGACGTTCAACGGCGCTCCCCCGGAAATCGAAGTGCTCGAAGACGGCGTCGAATCCATCGATGCCGCGCTGGCCGCGAGCCCGGTGGTCCTCGAGGCGACCTACTCGACCGCGACGCAGAACCACGCCGCGATGGAGCCGCACTCCGCGGTCGCGGTGTGGGACGACGGCGAGCTGACCGTCTACAGCGGCAACCAGGCTTCCGACATGCAGGCGACCGAATTGGCCGTCGCGCTCGGCGTGCCGCGGGAGGCCGTCCACGCGCTCAACCCGTTCGTCGGCGGCGCGTTCGGCGGCAAGGGGCGGACGTCCACGCCGGCGTTCCTGGCCGCGGCGGCCGCCCGTGCACTGGGCCGCCCGGTGAAGGCCGCGCTGACCCGCGAACAGGTCTTCACCGCCACCGCCGGCCGGGCCTCGACGATCCAGAAGCTCGCGATCGGCGCCGAGCCGGACGGCACCCTGGTCGCCCTGCGGCACGATTCGTGGTGCCACACCGACACCGCGCGGTCGTTCGTCGAACCGACGTCGCACGGCACCTCGCGCGAGTGGTACGCCACGAAGAACCTGTCGATCACGCAGCGGATGGTGCCGCTGAACGTCCCGCCGACCACGTTCATGCGGGCCCCCGGCGAGGCACCCGGCTCGTTCGCGCTGGAGAGCGCGATCGACGAGCTCGCCGAAAAGCTCGGCATGGACCCGATCGAGCTGCGCGTGCGCAACAACTCGACCGCTCCGCCCGGCCACGACCTGCAGTGGTCGAGCAAGCACCTCGACGAGTGCTTCCGGATCGGCGCCGACCGGTTCGGCTGGGCGCACCGCCCGGCGGGCACGCGCACCGACGGCGACTGGCTCGTCGGCCAGGGTGTCGCCACCGCGGTGTTCCCGGCCCTGCGGTTCCCGGCCACCGTCGGGATCACGCTGCGGGCGGACGACACCGCCGACGTCGCCACGAGCGGCGCGGACCCGGGCACCGGCCTGCTGACCGTGCTCTCCCTGGTGGGCGCCGAATCGCTGGACATCCCGGCGGACCGGATCACCCCGCGCCTCGGCGACTCCGCCCTCCCGCCGGGCGGCATGTCGGGCGGCTCGACGGCGACGGCGAGCGCGGGCACGGCGATCATGCTCGCCGCCACCAAGGCGATCGACGAGCTGACGGCGCTCGCCGCCGACCCCGGCGCGCCGTTCGCCGGGCGCCAGGTCACCTACGCCGACGGCCGCGTCTTCGCCGACGGCGAGTCGATGACGTTCGGTGAGCTGCTGCGCGCGGTGGACCGCGAAACGCTCGAGGTGACCGGGACGTCGGCCCCCGGCGAGGAGATGACCAAGCACTCCTTCGCCTCGTGGGGCGCGCAGTTCTGCGAGGTCCGGGTGCACAAGTGGACGCGCGAAGCACGGGTGTCCCGGATGCTCGGGGTCTTCGACGCGGGCCGGATCATCAACGACAAGGCGGCTCGCAGCCAGATCATGGGCGGCATGATCTGGGGTGTCTCGGCCGCGCTCCACGAGGGCCTGGAGATCGAGGCGAACGGACGGCTCGCCAACGGCGACTTCGCGAGCTACCTGCTGCCGGTCAATGCCGACATCCCGGAGGTGGGCGTCCACTTCGTCGAATACCCGGACACCCTGCACAACGCGGTGGGCGCACGGGGCCTCGGCGAAATCGGCACCGTCGGCATGGCGGCGGCGGTGGCCAACGCCGTCTACAACGCCACCGGCATCCGGGTGCGGCACATCCCGATCACCATCGAGGACCTCCTCGAAGGCTGACGGTGTGGGCAGGGCGTCCCCAGCGCCCTGCCCACACCGCACCGGGAATGCGCGGCGGCGTCCTTTCGGCCGAACGGACCCGCCGCCGTTATCCATCCGCGACAACCTCGGAGGCGGAACGCCCATGACGGCGGCCCGTCCGCGGTCCTAGGCTGACGGGCAATTCCCCCGACAGTCCACGAAGGGACCCGCGCATGACCGACCCCGTCGTCCCCACCACGTCCGGCGCGGTCCGCGGTCAGGTCACCCCCGCCGGCGTGGTGCTCTTCCGCGGCATCCCGTACGCGGCCGCGCCCGAAGGCGAGCTGCGCTTCGCCGAACCCGTCCCCGCACCACCGTGGGAGGGCGTCCGCGATACGCGGAGACCGGGGCCGACGGCGCCGCAACGCCGTCACGACGTACCCGGCCTCGACCTGACCCCGCTCACCGGCGCCGGCTGGCGCCCGGGACCGGAGTACCTGACGGTCGACGTCTGGACCCCGCAGCCGGGCGCCGCTTCCCTGCCGGTGCTGGTGTTCGTGCACGGCGGCGCGTTCCTCGGCGGCGCCGCGTCGGCCGCGGTCCACGACGGCACGGCGTTCGCCCGAGCCGGCGCGGTCGTGGTGACCGTCCAGTACCGCCTCGGCATCGACGGCTTCCTCCCCGTGGACGGCGGCGCGACCAACCTCGGCCTGCGCGACCAGCTCGCGGCCCTGCACTGGGTGCGGGAGAACATCACCGCGTTCGGCGGCGACCCGGCCAACGTCACCCTCTTCGGCGCCGCGTCGGGCGCGGTCAGCGTCGCCTGCCTGCTCGGCTCGCCCCTCTCGACCGGGCTCTTCCGCCGCGCGATCGTCCAAAGCGGACACCCGGACATGGTCCGCGACGGCGTCCAGGCCCGGCGCCTGGCCAAGGTCGTCGCCGACGAGCTGAAGGTGGAGCCGACGGCGGAGGCGTTCCGCAAGGTGTCGACCGAGCAGCTGCTCGACGCCCAGGACGCGGTGCTGCGCCCGGGCGGCGCCCCCGACCTGCGCGACGCACTGGGCTACGACCGCGGCTACGGGCTCAGCCCCTTCCTCCCGGTGATCGGCGACGACGTCCTGCCGCACCACCCGGCCAAGGCGATCAAGGCCGGCGCGGGCCGTGACGTCGACCTGATCGTGGGCAGCTGCAGCGAAGAGATGCGGCTCTACCTGGTGCCGACGGGCGCGCTGGAGGCGGTCACGGACGACCAGGCGGTGGCCTCCCTGGCGGTGTCCCACCCGGACCCCGCGGGAGTGCTCTACGCGTACGGCCTGGGCTCGGGGCGCACGGCGGGCGAGATCCTGGTGGAGGCCCTGACGGACCTGGTCTTCCGCGACGGCGTGCGCGACCTGGCCGCCAACCACACCGGCCGGACGTTCCGCTACGAGTTCGAATGGGGCTCGCCGCTGCTCGAAGGCAGGCTGGGAGCGTGCCACGGGCTGGAGCTGCCGTTCGTGTTCGGAGCGCTGGACGCGCTCTCGGGGCCGAGGGGCCTGCTCGGCGAGAACCCGCCGATCGAGCTGGCGGCCGAGCTGAACGGCGCCTGGCACCGCTTCGCGACGACGGGCTCGCCGGGCTGGGCGGAGTACACGGGCGAGGACACGATGTTCCACGCGTACTGAGGCAGCTGCCCGCGCACCACACCCGCCGACCGGGACCGTCCACCTGCGCCACGCCGTTCGCCGTCGACGAGTCCGAGAGCGACGCTGCGTTCGGCGACGCGGCCACCGCACTCCTCGACGCCCGTCGCTCCTCTCGCCCGCCGTCGGATCACGAATCGGTCGAGGCGCTTTGCTCCAGCGGGCTGGCTCCGGGCCGGGACGGTTGACTATTCCCCCGCCGCGCTGCCAGGCTCAGGCCGCCCGGACGGCCGGATGAATGGGGACCACCGATGCCCGAGGCGGGCTCTGCCGCACCGCCACGCGCCTTCGTCCGCGATCTGCTGCGCAGCGGCACACCCGCGGAACCCACCGAGCCCGTGCCCGACAGCAGTGACCTCACCGCCGTCGGGGACGCGACGCTGGCCCGTGCCTCCCGCTACTGGGTCGCCGTGCCGCTGGCCTACCGGGCCGCCGCGTTCGTCAAGGTCTTCATCGGGTTCACCGCCGCGAACGGTGTGCTCGGGCTCGGCCCGGTGCTCGGCGCCACCGTCTTCGCCGTCGCGGCCAACGTCGCCGCCGTCGTCTGGGTGCTGCGGTCGGGTGGCCTGCGGGCCCGGTTCACCGGGCGCGCGCTCGGTCTGGACCTGTCCCTCGGCGTGGTCCTCAACCTCGTGGTCGCCATGACCGCGCCGGCCGCGATCCAGCCGTTCGCCGTCGACGTGTCCTGGACCTGGCTGGTCGGCTCGGTCGCCATGTGGGCGGGCACGTCCGGGCTGCCTGCCGCCTTGTGGCTGTTCGCCGCGGCCGTTCCGTTCCGGGCCCTGCTCACCGTGGCCGGCGGGCTGCCGCTGGACAACCAGCTCGCCGTGACGCGGTCGATCGGCTGCATGGTGGCGCTCGCGGTCGCGATCGTGCTCGCCGTCGCGATCCTCATCATGCTCGGCGTCGGCACGCGGTTCGCGGTGGACATCGGGCTGCGCCGCGGGCGCGAGGCCGAGCGCCGCCGGACCCGGCGCATCATGCACGACAGCGTCCTGCAGACCCTCGAAGCGCTGGCCATCTCCGCACCGGGCGACGACGCCGAGGCCGTCACGCGGTTGGCGGAGCTGCGTTCGGTCGCCAAGGCCGAGGCGGCCGAGCTGCGCCGCCGGATCACCGAGCCGGTGCCGACCGGGCCGACGCGCGGGTTCGCGGTCGAACTCGCCGACGTCGCCACCGAACTCGCCCGCGACGGCCTGCGCACCCAGCTCGTCGCCGCCGACTTCGCCGACGACCACAAGGTGTCGCAGGACCGGCGCACCGCGTTGTGCGAAGCGGTCCGGGAAGCGTTGCGCAACACGGTGAAGCACTCGGGGACAAAGCAGGTCGTGCTGCGCGTGGAGGAACGCGACGGCGGGATCGCCGTGGTGGCCCGCGACCAGGGCCAGGGTTTCGACGTCCGCGACCGGCCGCCGGGCTTCGGCATCAGCCAGTCCATCGTGGCCCGGCTGGCCGAGGTCGGCGGGCACGGCACGGTGGACTCGCAGCCGGGCCGCGGCACCCGCGTCACGATGTGGGTGCCGGGCTAGACCGCGCGGGCGGCGTGGCCGCAGCGCGGGCAGGGCATCGCCACGGCCGGGGCCGCTCGGTCCGGGCGGGGCTGACGTACGCGGGCGAGGCGACGCACGGGCGGGTCCCCGGCCGAGTCAGGGCCACCCGGTGGCCGGATCCAGGCGATTCGTGGCGATCCAGCCACTCCTCCGGCCCGGCGAAGATCGCTAGCTTCGGTGCGTGTCGAAAATCCTGCTTTCGGTCCACGTCCTGGCGGCGATCCTCGCCGTGGGCCCGGTCGCGGTCGCGGCCAGCATGTTCCCCGCCGCGGTCCGCCGGGACGACGTCAAGGCGGCCACCCTGCTGCACCGGATCTGCCGCGTGTACGCCTACGCGGCCATCGCCGTCCCGGTGTTCGGGTTCGGCGTCGCGGGCACGATGCACGTCATGGGCGACCCGTGGCTGCTCGTCTCGATCGGCCTGACCGCGGTCGCGGCCGCCGTGCTCGCGCTGCTGATCCTGCCGCGCCAGCGGCGGCTGCTGGCCGCGGAGTCCACAACGGACACCCTCGGCCGGCTGGCCATGCTGACCGGCGTGTTCAACCTGCTCTGGGCCGTGGTGACGGTGCTGATGATCGTCCGGCCCGGGTCGTCGACGGGTGCCTAGGCCGCGACCGCGAGCGGCACGCGCACCGCCACGAAGTCGGGCCGGTGCCGCAGCGCGAACCCCAGCGACAGGTAGAGGCGGATCGCCGAGGTGTTGCTCGCCGCCGCGTGCATCATCGGGGTCTCGCCGCGCTCGCGGATGCCCGCCGCCACCGCGAGCACCAGCCGGGTCGCGAGACCCTGCCCGCGGAACGCCGGGTCTGTGCAGACCGCGCTGATCTCGGTGTAGCCGGGCGGGTGCAGCCGCTCCCCGGCCATCGCGACGAGGGCGCCGCCGCGCCGGATGCCGAGGTAGGTGCCGAGCTCGACGGTCCGCGTGCGGAACGGTCCCGGCCGCGTCCGCTCGACGAGGTCCAGCATCTCCGGCACGTCCGCCGCGCCGAGCCGCACGGCCTCCGGGTCGGGCGCGGCCGCGACCCCTTCGTCGACCAGCTGCACGCCGGGGATCTCGTCGAGCACCTCCCAGCCGGACGGCGGCCGGGCCGCGGACGCGGCGAGCACGACGGTCGCCCCCGGCCCGGCGAGCCCGGCGACGTCCCGCCAGTCCTGCTCGTCCGGGTCGTCGGGCAGGGCCAGGAACGGCGCGACGTCCTCGGGGTAGCGCACCACGCGCCCCTGCCGTTCCGCGAAGCGGGCGTGCGGGCCGGTCAGCGACGCCCAGGTCGGGTTGTCCAGCGGAGAGACCATGGCTCCAGCATGCGGACGCGGGCCGGGTGGCCGCCGCCGCTCCCACATGCTGGGTAGGGTGCGCACGTGGGTTCCCAGGTCCCCGTGTGGATTCCGATCGTCGTCGCACTCCTCGGCCTCGCCGGGGTGATCCTGACCCAGGTCCTTTCGGGCCGGCGGGAGACCCGCCGGATGACCGAGGAGGCCGCTCGCGAGGAGCGCCGGTGGCAGCGCGAACGCGAGGCCCGGACCCACGAGACCCGTGCCGAGGCCTACGCCCGGCTGATGGGTGCGCTGGAGGCGTTCGACGGCGTGCTGTTCCAGGCCCGCGCCCTCCGCGAAGCGGGCAAGCGGCTCGACGAACACCAGCTCGCCGAGGTGCGCGAGGTGCGCAGCGAGGCCCAGCACGCGCTCGGGCCCGTCGTGCTGCACGCACCGGAGGCGGTCCGGCAGCTGGTCAGCGCCGCCACGCTGCCCCGGATGCGGCTGGCCGCGATGCTGCTGGACCCGGACGACGAGGGCACCAGGATGCGGCCGGCCTGGGACGCCGGCCAGCGCGGCTACCGCGTCATGCGCGCCCGGATGCGGGCCGACCTCGGGTTCGACGCGGAGCCGGTCGAGGAGCTGTCCGGCGGTCAGCCGACCGTGGTCAGCTCCTCGTCGGAGAGCACGTCGGACCCGGCGGACACGACCAGCCTGCCGCCGTCGACCTTGTAGCTGTACTCGCCGTTCACCGCGACGAAGCCGTCACCCTGGGCCTGGGCCGGCAGCATGATGTGGGTCTGGTCGGAGGCCGCCTGGCCGCGGGCCTGGCCGTCGTAGAAGATCCGGCCGTCGGGGGTCCGGCAGATCGTGACGAGCGACTTCGCGGTCTGCCCCACGAGCAGCGCCGTCCCGGTGCCGCCGGGCAGGTACCGCGCCGCGTCGGCCGGGCACGGCTTGCCGTCCGAGGTCGACGTGGTGGTGGCCGGGGTGACGGGCGGGGTGACGCCGTTCGCGGTGGTGACCACGGTCTTGGTGGTCGGCAGCGCGGGTGTCGTGTACTCCGGGAACGGCCCCGACGCGGCCGGCGAGGGCCGCGAGCGCCCGGCGTACAGCAGGACCCCGCCCACCGCGACGGCGGCGACCACCATCAGGGTCAGCAGCACCCACAGCGCCCGCGCGCGAGCCCGGCCCGGCGCCAGGCCCGCGCAGGTGCGGCAGCGCCGGGCGGCGGGGTCGTTGACCGCGCCGCACTGCGCACACGTCCAGGGAAAACCCGCCATCGGGCCTCCTTCGGCCCGGCGCGTCACGCCACGCCGGCTCCCCCATCGTCACCGACGAGGCCACCGGCTGCAACGGCTCGGGCTAGCCCTGCACGACGTTGACCATCCACGGGATGCCGAACCGGTCGACGCAGGCACCGAATTCGTCGCCCCACATCTGCTTTTCGAACGGAACCGTCACGGTGCCGCCTTCGCTCAGCTTGTCCCAGTAGCCGCGGAGGTCGTCGGCGTCGTCCCCGCTGAGGCTCACCGAAATGTTCGTGCCCGGGTTGTGCTCCATGCCGGCCGGGGTGTCCGACGCCATCAGCGTGAAGCCGTTTTCGGCCTCGAGCTGCGCGTGCATGACCTTGTTCGCGTCCGCTCCTTCGGGTGATCCGAATTCCCCGAACGTGTTCAGGGTGAGCGTGCCGCCGAAGACACCCTTGTAGAACTCCATGGCCTGCCGCGCGTCGTCGCGGAAGCTCAGGTACGGGTTGAGGCGAGAAGCCACGGCCATCTCCTTCGATCGGACGAGAGCAGCATCCTCGCAGAACGGTCCGCCTGCGCCAATCGAAGGATTTTCAGGGCCGCGTCAGAGCACGAACCGCCGCTGCGCGACCGGTTCCAGCGGCAACGCACCGTGCAACGCGGCCCGGGCCCGCAGCTCCAGCGCCCGGTCCAGCTGCCGCGCCCCGGGTGCCGCGGGGTGGAAGGTGCCGCGGTCGAACAGGTACACCAGCGCCAGCTTGCCCTCGCGGCGCCCGCCCGGCTCGCCGAACTCGACGGTCGCGAACCGCAGCGAGCCGCCGTACCCCGCCCTGGCCAGCCGGTCCGCGACGTCCACCAGGTCGCCGGTCAGCACGCGCAGGTCGCGGTTGCGCCGCCAGCACCGGACCGTGGAACGGCCGTGCAGGTCCTGCGTCACCAGCGGGTGCACCGGCAGCCGCGCCGACGTCGCGGCGATCAGCTCCGCTTCGGTGCGGGCCAGCGCGTCCCCGGTCACCTTGAAGTCGACGGTGCCGCCGCCGGTGGGCGCCAGGCCGAGCGCGGCGCGCACCCGCGGGGCGGCCGCGGCGAGGGAGTAGAGGGACTGCAGGTGCGGGCGGGAGGTCCAGCACCGGACGAGCTTGCTGTCCAGCAGGGTCACGACGAACGTTCCTATCCTCATTTCGGAGGCCGCCGGACCGGGCGCACTGGCAGTGTCCACTGTGGACGTCAGGCGCGGGGACGCGGGGCCGGAGAGGACAGCATGCTCCCGCCGCGCGGGTTCCGGACCGCAACTCCCGCCGCGGCGCGGCGAACGGCAGCGGCCCGCCGCCGAACGGTCACACCCGGTCAGGTTGCGCCGATCAGCGGTATTCCTCTCGCCTCAGCCGACAGCGATCACGACCTTGCCGAAGTTCTCCCGGCTCTCGAAGCGCCGGAAGGCCGCCTCGGCGTCCTCGAAGGAGTGAACGCCGTCGATGACCGGCTCGATCGGCCACACGTCGAGCCACCGGAGCAGGTCTTCGGTGTCCTCGCGGCTGCCGACCCAGATCTTCCGCAGGGTCGCGCCGCTGCGGAACAGGTCCATGAAGTCGACGGCGGGACCGCTCCGGCCGACGAACCCGACGAGCGCGATCTCGGCGTGGTGCGTCCCGGCGGCGACCACCGACTGCGCGAACGTGCCGGGCCCGCCCACCTCGACGATCCGGTCCGCACCCCGCCCACCCGTGGTGTCGAGCACCGCCTGGCCCCAGTCCGGCACCGCGGCGTAGTCGATCACCGTGTCCGCGCCGAGACCGGCCAGCTTCGCCGCCTTGTCCGCGCTCGACGTCGTCGAGACGACCCGGGCTCCCCGCGCCTTCGCCAGCTGCACGGCGAACAGCGAGACACCGCCGGTGCCGAGGGTCAGCACGACGTCACCCGGGCGCACGCCGTCGAGCGACGTCCACGCGGTGACGGCAGCACACGGCAACGTGGCACCCTGCTCGAAGCTCAGCGAATCCGGCAGTGCGACGAGCGCGTGCTCCGGGACGGCCCGGTATTCGGCGAGCCAGCCGTCCCGGCCGTTGCCGTAGCCCACCGCGGTGTCGGGCATCCGGCCGGCGATCCAGTCCGGGTGAAAGGTGTTGATCACCCGGTCCCCCGCGCCGAAGCGGGTGACGCCCTCGCCGACGGCCGCGACCTCACCCGCGGCGTCCGAGACCGGGATCAAGGCCCCGCTTCCGGGGGCGAAGTGGTCGCCGTTCAGGATCAGCAGATCGCGGTAGTTCAGCGACACCGCCCGCACCCGGACGAGCACCTCGCCGGGCCGCGGCTCGGGCATCGGCTCTTCCTGCTGGACCAGGCGGCCGGATCGAGGACGGTAAGCGCGCACCACAGCTCCTCATGTTAACGAGATGACTAACATCGACCATGACACAGCGGCGTACGCCCGGGCAACCGGAATACTCGGGGCATGGCCAGCCGCACCGCGACCCCCTTGGAGCACCCCGCGCTCGAAGACGTCTCCTTCGCCGCAGCCCTGGAGGCCCTGCGCGACCCGTACCGGCTGGCCATGGTCGCCGCGCTCGCCAGGAAACCCGGCCAGTCGTGCGGCGCGATCATGCCGCCGGTCAGCAAACCCGCCGCCTCCCGGCACTTCAAGATCCTCCGCGCCGCCGGTCTGCTCCGGCAGTGGGACAGCGGCACGCAACGGCTGAACGCCCTGCGCCGCGAAGAGTTCGACGCCCGCTTCCCCGGCCTGCTCGACCTGGCCCTCGCCGAAGCGGCTCGCGGCTGATTCTTCACTTTCGTCATCAACCGGACATTTAGCGTTGCTAATAGTTCTGGGTCAGAGCTACCTTCGGAAGCATGACCGAACTCGCCGACCGGCTGCTGGGTGCCGTCCTGGGGGTACGCCGGGTGGTGCGCCGCCGGATCCGGGCCGACGTACCGGGCGCCCCGCTGCCCGGCGCCCAGGTCGAGCTGCTGCGGGTCGTGGCCGATCACCCCGGCATCGGGGTCGCCGCCGCCGCTCGTGAGCTGCACCTGGCGAACAACTCCGTCAGCACGCTGGTCAACCAGCTCGCCGAAGCGGGCTTGGTGCGCCGCGAAGCCGATCCCGCCGACCGGCGCGCGATCCGGCTGGAGATCACCGCCGCGGCCGCCGACCGGATGGCGGCCTGGCGCCGCGCCCGCACCGGGCTCGTCGCCGACGCCCTCACCCGGCTGTCCGAAGAGGACACCGCCGCGATCGAGCAGGCGTTGCCCGCCCTCGAAAAACTCATGGGCATCCTGAAGGAGCAGCCATGACCGAACCCGCAGCGGTGCGCTGCACCGGCCTGAGCCACTCGTTCGGCGCGACCCGCGCGGTGGACGGCGTGGACCTGGAAATCCACCCCGGTGAGGTGTTCGGCCTGCTCGGCCCGAACGGCGCCGGCAAGACCACGACGTTGCGGATGATCACCACCCTGCTGCCGGCCGGCCCCGACCGCATCACCGTCTTCGGCGTCGACGTCGCGCGCCGCCGGATGGCCGTGCGGCGGCTCATCGGGTACGTCCCGCAGCAGCTGTCCGCCGACGGCGCGCTGACCGGCCGTGAGAACGTCGCGCTGTTCGCGCGGCTGTTCGACGTGCCCCGCCGCGGCCGGGCCGAGCAGGTGCGGCTGGCCCTGGAACTCGTCGGGCTGGCCGACGACGCCGATCGCACGGCCAAGACCTACTCCGGGGGCATGATCCGCCGGCTCGAGCTCGCCCAGGCGTTGGTCAGCTCGCCCCGGCTGCTCATCCTCGACGAGCCGACGATCGGGCTCGACCCGGTCGCGCGGTCGTCGGTGTGGGACCGGATCGGCTCGATCCGCGAAGCGACCGGCATGACCGTGCTCGTCACCACCCACTACATGGACGAGGCCGAGCAGTACTGCGACCGCGTCGCCCTGATGCACAGCGGCCGCATCCGCGCGCTCGGCACGCCGGCCGAACTGGAGGCCGGCCTCGGCCCCGAGTCCACTTTGGACGACGTGTTCCGGTCGGTCACCGGGAACCGCCTCGACCACGAAGAAGGAGGGATCCGCGGTGTCCGTGCCACTCGCCGTACCGCCCGCCGCCTCGGCTGATCCGGGCCCGCTGGGCCGGCTGCGTGTGCTCGGCGCCCGCGTCGGCGCGATGTGCCTGGTGGAGCTGCAGAAACTGCGCCGTGACCAGACCGAGCTGCTCACCCGGGCGATCCAGCCCGCGCTGTGGCTGCTGATCTTCGGCGAGACGTTCACCCGGCTGCGCGCGATCCCGACCGGCTCGACGCCGTACCTCGACTTCCTGGCACCGGGCATCCTCGCCCAGTCGGCCCTGTTCATCGCGATCTTCTACGGCATCCAGATCATCTGGGAGCGCGACGCGGGCGTGCTCGCCAAGCTCCTGGTCACCCCCACCCCGCGCGCCGCGCTCGTCGCCGGGAAGGCCTTCGCGGCCGGGGTCCGCGCGCTCGTCCAGGCGTTGATGGTGCTGGTACTGGCCGCGGTCCTCGGCGTCGGGCTGACCGTGAACCCGCTGAAGCTGCTCGCGATGGCCGCCGTCCTCGTGCTCGGTTCGGCGTTCTTCTGCTGCCTGTCCATCGTGATCGCCGGGATCGTGTTGTCGCGGGAACGGCTGATGGGGATCGGGCAGGCG